>NZ_JAPNNL010000060.1 GCF_027620315.1 Nonomuraea corallina
TGGTATCCTGAAGCAGATGATATTAGGTTGATGAATAACTGGGCTTTGGCGGGCGGTGCAATGGCAACCGCCCATCTATATGCCAGTGGCGGATATGCCGGTGGCCCAATTTACAGTCCAAAAAAGCTTGAATTCAAGTACTACGATACTTATAAGCGCCTTCTGAGGTACCATAAAACTATAGCCAAGGCAGCAACGAACCATGGAATCAACAAAAATGTTCTTACTGCCGTCCTTCTTTGGGAGATCAATCAGAAGGCCAACAAATATGGGGCGTGGAGTCAATTCGCTGACTGGGTTTTCGGGAATCTTGGAGATAGGAAAAATCAGGGGGCGGGGGTATCTGTGGGCATTGCCCAATTGGAAATTTACAAGGTTCGCATGATGATGATGAAACATTACGGGAAGAAGGAGTGGGAGGGTAAAACAATCGGCGAATATGCCGAGCAGGCGTTTAATCCGAACCGGGCCATACATTTGGCCGCCGCCTGGCTGGCTCATTTGAAGGAAAACGTGTGGTACATGAAAGGTGGGGTGAAGCATTATCTCGATGACAGGGAAGCTGCAATTGCTTACTGTGGATGTTCTGGTGTAACGGTGGATAATCCTATCTCGGGCAACACGAAGCTAACTACGACAAAGTTCAGAGCCTGGGCGGAAAGCGGTTGGCAAGATAAGGCTCTTCAAGGCAACAGCCGGTTGACTGGAATAGCGCGCCGCAATCAGATATTGACATGGCTTTCCCCGGGTCATGCTGCGGATGAATTCTGCAATCGTGTGGGCTGGGAGAAGGACTGCGACTGATGGCCTTCCTTGGAAATGATAGGGTTCGTGGCTATTGGGTAACTCCGATCGCTATCGGTGTAGTTATCCTACTCACAAGTTGCTTTGGATCAGCACCTCTGATCCTGCGAGTTCCGTCGGTTGCTCTCGAGAGTGTTCGTAGTATTGGGGAGACTAAGGCGGAGTCCAGCTTCGAGAGCAGCTGGGGTAACGGGACGCAAATTTACAACCTGCTAGTGATAGACGTCGGAACTGAGGGTAAGCAAGAGGCGCTCGATCGGGCTGCAAATCTTCTGGGCGAGCGAAGCTGGGTGACTGTTGCTGAAAACCGCCCAACCATTATATCGATGAACTCTAGTAAGTGGAAAGGCGTAGAGGTGGTCTTGAGGCCATTCAATGCTGCGTATCTAGAAGACTACCCAGAGGTTTTGAGGCAGCTTGAGAAGGTGCCTGTCGAAGAACGATCACTTGTCTATATTGAGGTGTCAAAGGTCCCTTAAGTGGAGCGCAGAGGCTAAGTGCGTGTTTGGAAGATCTTCATGTTCGGCGCGGCAGCGTGACGACGAGCACTGACACTGCCAAGGTGGCCCAATGCCCTCGGATCGCTACCCCTCGGACCTGACCGATGCGCAGTGGGAGCTGATCGAGCCGTTATTGCCTGAGCCGAACACCGGCGGGCGTCCGGAGAAGCACCCACGCAGAGAGATCGTCAACGCCATCCTGTACGTGGTCCGCTCGGGCTGCCCGTGGCGCTACCTGCCCACCGATCTGCCGCCCTGGCAGACCGTGTACTGGTACTTCCAGCAGTGGGAACAGGTCGGCGTCACCGAGGCGTTGCTGACCGAGCTGCGCGTCAAGGCCCGCCGCCAGGCCGACCGCGCCGATGAGCCGACCGCGGGCATCATCGATTCCCAGAGCGTCAAGGGCGCCGACACCGTCGGCCGCGACAGCCGCGGCTACGACGCGGGCAAGAAGGTCAACGGCCGCAAGCGGTTCATCGTCACCGACACCACCCGCCTGCTCGTGACGGTCGCGGTGCTGGCCGCGAGCTGGCAGGACCGCGATGGCGCCAAGACCGCCCTGTTGTCGGCGTACCTGACCACCCCGATCCGGCCCGTCTTTGCCGACCAGGGCTTCGCCGGCCGGCTGGTGGACTGGGCCCGTGACACTCTGCGCACCACCCTGGAGATCGTGCGCAAGCCCGCTGACCAGCGCGGCTTCAGCGTCATCTCCCGCCGTTGGGTGGTAGAGAGAACGCTGGCCTGGCTGACCGCCTGCCGACGGCTTGCCCGTGACTATGAACGCGACCCCGCCGTCTCCGAGGCGATCATCCGCTGGGCTGCCATCGCCGGCATGACCCGCCGCCTCACCCGGAGCGGCCCCGCTCGGCGACAGGCCAAAATCGTCTGCGGCTAAGCAAGATCGTCGATCTCAAACACTCACTAAGAGGGCCAATGCTGTTTAGACAGCGAGCTTGCTGGTAGCGTCGCCTGGTGATCATGATGAGGGTTGTGGTCTCGGAATTTTGAGCTCTCGTCTGCCCGCCAACTGCGGAACTCGGGGATCCCGCCGACATGTGTCGAAGACATGAACCTGGAGATGCGCGATGGTTCCTCGGCGTGCCGCCTCCATCCGAGGATCTCAGCGAGGGCAGGGCGGGCCCGCGATCACGACCGTGTTGCGCCTGGTTGTTGGGCTCCATGTGGGGGGACCGTAGGGGGACCGGCAGTCTCGGACACTGCTGTTTCAGCGCGGTGTTTCCGACACCGTCCGACCTCCTTACGATCCATCTACCTGCGAGAATGTCAGGACGCGCGAAGACCTGACACCACCCTTCTAATCCGACGATCGCAGGTTCGAATCCTGCAGGGCGCGCCTATCGCGTGGGCCGCGCGGCCTGCGCGGCGTGCCCGGCAGCCACCAGCTCGCCTTCATCGACGCCGTCCACCGCGACCACGCCGAAGTCGAGGACCGGGTGCGCTGCAACAAGGCGATGGGGCTGCGCAACCTGCCGTCCAAGACCTGGAACGTCAACGTCGGCTGGGTGCTGGCCGCCAACCTCGCCGCCGACTTCGATGCCTGGACGCGACTGCTGGGGTTGCACGACGATGCCGAGCTGGCCCGCGCCGAGCCGCAGACCCTGCGTTACTGCCTGTGGCATCTGCCCGCCCGGCTCGTCTGCCACGCCCGCCGGCGGATCTTGAAGATCAGCGCCACCTGGCCGTGGACGAACGCCTTCCTGGTCTGCTGGCAGCGGCTCTGCGCCCTGCCCGCACCTACCTGACCATCGCGATCGCGTCCCGCCGATCCGGAGAGGAGTAACTTCCGCCCCTGCCGCGGCCTGTGGAACCGCCGCCCGCCCGAGCGCTTCGGGCGGCTTGCCGTCCCGGTCGCCCGAAGCGAACGGGACGATCAGTCGGAAACCTCCATCAGCTGAAACCACTAGGAGGGACGGCCACCCCGTGAGTCATCGAGGCTAACGCAGCAGTGCATCTATCTGTGGATGACGATATATACCATCCTGCTTACGGCCAAGCTGGAGGCATTGACTGCTTTTTGCAGTTTTTCGCTTAAAATGTCCGCCCCACCAAGGCCCTCCACCACCATGTAGGTGGCAGGCCATTTGGCCGATTCCAGGAAAATTTCGGGCGGCTCTCTGTTCCAGACATGCCAACCCGCCTGGTGCAAGCGTTTTTCGGCCTCGGTGATAATATCGTTCCCCGTACCTGGCTTCAGGTATACTGCCAAGTGCTTCGCTTCAACGTAGTCGTTCTCCCACTCGTGAGCTATGTCGGTATCCTCGCCGATTAGTTGCCCTACTTTACGAATCTCCGAAAGCGCGAGTGGATCCACCTTTCGTACGTTAGGTTCCCTGGGGAAGCCAAGTACGTCCCAGCCTGATCCGATCACAATAATTGCGAGCACCAGCAAACTTGCAACTAGTGCCGCACAACCCGTCAGGGAGATGTGCCTGCCGGACAACGTCATGACACCTGTACCTCTTCGCCTCGATGATCATCGTGGAGGACACTCTCGACGACCGTCAAGTGCGGGTGTGGCCGACGCCCCGGCCTTGTCGGCGTGCCGCCGATGCTGCGGGCCAGCTGTCTTCAAGCTTGCCGGACGACCCCACCGTCTACGAGCGCGTCCATGGTTGTCCGGTCCAGGCCCAGTGAGGAGTCCTGCGCCACCCGAAGATCTCAACGAGGGCAGGGCAGGCCCGCGATCGGGGCTGTGCTGCGCCTGGTCGTCGGGCTCCAAGTGGGGGACCGTAGGGGGACCGGCAGTCTCGGACACTACCGTTTCAGCACGGTGTTTCCGACACTGTCCGACCCCGCCTACGACTCACCTACCTGCGGAAATGTCAGAACGCGCGAAGACCTGACACCACCCGGCACGCTGATCCACAGACTTCTAATCCGACGGTCGCAGGTTCGAATCCTGCAGGGCGCGCCTATCGCGAGGCCGTGACCTGCGACTATTCGGCGGGCTCGAAGGCGGCGCCACCTGGGAAGGTGTTGAGGAGACCGAGGGGGGACCGCCAGTCTGGGACACCTCCACGAGGCTCTTCCTCGGCACCAGCGCCGCGCTCGCTTCGGCCGCCGCCCGGGCCATCTCCGGGAGCACGGACGTGTAGATGTCCGACGTGATCGACAAGCTCGAGTGGCGCAGCATCGAAGACGTCGTCTCAAGTCGTTGCCCGCCGCGAGCGACGCGCTGCAGCCCGCGGAAGGCGATCAGATGGTGGAGCGCGTACAGCCGATCCGTGGTCGCGTAGTCAAGGAACGCCCCAGCTGAGCGGGCGTCCACGCCATCACCGGGCGAAGGCCGTGTGTCCCAGCGGTCGGCGGCCACCAGCAGCGCCGCGATGGCCGCGAAGTTGCAGCCCGATCGGGTGACCGGAGATCAGCGCGAACGGTGCGGCGGGTGCCGCTGGGTTGGGCGGCCGGGCGGAGTGCGCTCAGGCGCGGGTCCGGTGCGGCGGGGATGCCGATCGGGGGGCGGGAGTCAGTGCCCCGCTGCCGTCCGGTCCATCATCGAGCCGATCGTCATGGTCATCCGCCGGCGGCTGATCAGCCGTCCCGCTTGCGCCATCAGCCGGTTCCTCGTGCCCGCGATCACGCTGGGTGGCGGGGTGCGCCGGTCGAGGGCCTTCAGGGCGATCGTGACGACCTCGTCGGGGCGCATGCGGCTGGTGCCGCCGTCGGCCTGGGCACCGGCGACGTCGTAGAACTCGGTGTCGGTGGCGCCGGGCGTCAGGGCCATCACGCGTAGCCGGGTGCCGCGCGACTCGTACCAGAGCGCCTCGGTGAAGCTGAGTACGAACGCCTTGGTCGCACCGTAGACGGCCATGCTCGGGTTGCCTTGGTAGGCCGCCATGCTCGCGACGTTGACGAGCACGCCGCCGTGGGTGCGCAGTCGTTCCATGAAGACGCGGCTGAGGTCGACGAGGCTGGTGACGTTGACGGCGATCTGCGCGTCCAGCCGCTGCGGGTCTTCTTGGTGGAAGGCGGCGTTGGTGGCGAAGCCGGCGTTGGTGGCGAAGCCGGCGTTGTTGATCAGGCTGGTGACGGTGAGGGAGCGCTCGGTGAGTGCGGTGTTGATCGCCGCTGCGACTCCGGGGGTGGCCAGGTCCATGGCGATCGGGGTTGCGGTGATCCCGTACGTCGTCGTGAGCTCGTCCGCAAGGCGCTCAAGCCGGTCCAGCCGGCGGGCGACGAGCACGACGTCGGAACCGCGTGCGGCGAGTTGCCGGGCGAACTCGGCGCCGATGCCCGCGCTGGCGCCGGTGATGAGGGTGGTCTGACCGTGGTAGTTCACGGGTGTCATGGCTTCTCCCTGGGTTCGGTTCTGGACGCTGGTGTCACCGTAAGCCTATCTGGCACTTAGTGTCAATCGGTCACTAAGGTGCTAGCCTGGAGGTATGCCGACCACTCCTGACCAGAAGCTCTGGACCCGTACCCGCCAGGCCGTCCACGCGGAGGTCGCCCGGATCGCGATGGGCCTGTTCCTGGAGCGCGGTTTCGAGGCGACCACGATCGACGACATCGCCGTGGCGGCCGGCATCTCCCGGCGCTCCTTCTTCCGCTACTTCGGCACCAAAGAGGACATCGTGCTCGGCGACCTCGCCGCCCACGGCGAGCTGATCCGCGAGGAGTTGGAGGCCAGGCCCGCCGCGGAGGACGCGTGGACCGCCCTGATCAACGCGTTGCGCCACGCGCCGCGGCTCGGCCAGGACGACGTGACCATGTTGAAGATCTCGAAGATGCTCTATGGGACTCCGTCCCTGCGGGCCCGCAGCCTCGAGAAACACTTGCAGTGGCAGGCACTGCTCACTCCGGAGATCCGCCGCCGCCTCGGTGTCGCGCCGGACGACGAGCACGACCTGCGTGCCGACGCGATCGTGGCCTGCGTGCTCATGTGCGTTGACGTCGCCGGCGAGGCGTGGACCAGGAGTGCCGGCAGTCAGTCACTGGAAGACCTGCTCCTTGAGGCGGTCGCGGCGGTGCGGGGAAGTGCGGCGGACGCCTGAAGCGGGCGTGCGGGCCCTCCGCTCTGCCTGATACACAGGTTGAGTTCGTAGAGCCGGTCATGTGGTCACCGTGGTCTCTTCGATGATGAGTCCGCTCTGAGCCAGGCAGCCATGATTCAAGAATCCCGGTACCGGCTTGGGAGATGTCAACGGCCGAGTGTGCGTGTCGCCGCTGGTGGCCGGATAGATGTCCCCACGCCTTCGTAGTTGACTACTTCTTGGTGAGGCGTCCACCTGTCCGGGTTCGTGCCTGTTTCATGCGGAAGGACTCGCCCTCGGTGACCATGACGACGCTGTGGTGCAGGAGCCGGTCCAGCAGGCTGACGGCGGTGGTGTGCTCGGGCAGGAAGCGGCCCCACTGGTCGAGGGGCCAGTGGTCTCGAACCGGCGGTGCAGCCCGCGCATCCGCTCGGTCGCCACCTCGGTGCCGGCCTCGGCGGCCAGACGGGGCCGCGCCTGGGCCACATACAGCTTCACCCGCTGGTAGGAGCGGTCATAGCCATGCTCGGCGACCAGCCGTTCGTAGACGACCGACGCCTTCATCGTCAGATCAGCGCGGAGCATCGCGTCGATCACTTGCGTGTACGGGGTGATCACCTGCGGCTGGCTGCCCTTATGCGAGGGCGCTGCCGGAGGCGTCGCCCCGGCCGGTTCGGTGAGGTACTTCTTGACGGTGCGCCAGTCCACGCCGCACGCCTCACGGATCAAGGATCATGGAGGTGGTCATCCTTCGGGTTGTCTGCTTGGCCGCTGACAATCCGAAGGATGATCAACTTCATGGCGAGTAGTCAGGTCAACTCGCCGGAGCCCCGCCGACACGTGAGGTCGTACCCTCAACTACATAGGAGGTCGTACGCGGACACACCACCGAGCGGGTGCTGTTCGGGCTGGTCGCGAACCGGGCGCTGGCACCGTCCTCGAAGCTGGCCGCCGCGGACTGGATCACCCATGACGTCCACATCGACGGCCTGCCCGGCACGGATGACGACGCGTGCTACCGGGCGATGGACTGGCTGCACGAGGTGAAGGACGATCTGGAGAAGCAGGTGTTCGACGAGGTCGCCAACCTGCTCAATCTTGAGGTCGACCTGCTCTTCTTCGACACCACCAGCACCTGCTTCGAGCTCGAGCGGCCCGATGACCCCGTCGCCCGTGACGATCACGGCGACCGGGTGCCCGACAGCGAGGCCGGCGACGGGCAGGAGGACGGGCAGGAGGCCGGACCGGGCGACGGGCAGGAGAACAAGGCGGCAGGGTTTCGGACCTACGGCAAGTCGAAAGACTCCCGGGACGACCTACCGCAGATCGTCATCGGCATGGCCGTCACCAGGGACGGAATTCCGATCCGGTGCCGGTGCTGGCCCGGCAACGCCTCCGACCAGCGCTTGATCCGCCAGGTCAAGGACGACATGCGCGACTGGACCCTGAGCAAGATCGTGTGGGTGACCGACCGCGGCTTCTCCTCCGCGGAAAGCCGCCGCTACCTGCGCCAAGGCGACCATGCCTCCATCATCGGCGAGAAACTCCGCTCCGGCTCGGCGGAGGTGAAGGCCGCCCTGTCACGGCAGGGCCGCTACACCGAGATCTCCGGCAACATGCGGATCAAGGAAGTACGGATCAGCGACACCGACCGGTTCGTCATCTGCCACAACCGTGAGGCGGCCGAGCGCGACGCGCACATGCGCGCCCAGCTTGTCGCCCAGCTCACCGACCTGATCGACGCCTCCGATGCGTTGAGTGAGTTCAAGCGCGGCGGGCTGCGCGGGAAGATCGCCGTCAAGCCTGGCCTGAACCGCTACCTGCGCACGACACCGGTCGGCAAGCTCCGCATCGACACCGCGAAGATCAAAGCCGAGGAGAACCTGGACGGCAAGTACCTGCTGCGCTGCAGCGACCCGCACCTGAGCGCCGAGGACATCGCGCTGGGTTACAAGCAGCTGCTGGAGGTCGAGCGAGGCTGGCGCGACATGAAACAGATCATCGATCTGCGGCCGGTCTATCACCGGCTCGAAGAACGCATCCGCGCTCACGTCATCCTCTGCTGGCTGGCGCTGCTGCTCATCCGGATCACCGAGACCACCACCGCCGACACCTGGCCTGCCTGCCGCCGCGAGCTCGACCGGCTTCACCTGGGCACCTTCACCGGCCCCGCAGGCCTGTTCCGGCAGGTCACCGCCTTGACCAAGCCCAGCAAGACCTGCTCGCCAAGCTCGGCGTCCCCGCCCTCAAGCAGGTCATCGACCTGAAACCCACAGCACGCTGACCAGTCCGAACACCACCGCCTAGAGAAACGCCCTCCAGGCGGCCACATCCATGTCAGCCCAGTTCACACCCCACATTCGGACCTCCAGGCCGCTGAATTACGCGGAAAGCGGGCCCAACTGCCGGCCGTAATCCTCACCGAACTGCTGGCAGTCAGTCCCGAGACCGCCACCGTCTGGACCCAGGCCGGCGGCAACTGGGCCCGCTACGCGGCTCAACTCCCCGATCGACCCGATCGCAGAACATGAGCACTGTCCGAAATTCGATGGAGCGGATTTGGCGATCTTGTTAGGGTGTCCGGATGCCTTCTCAGCGCGCCCTACTGCCGCGCTCGACACCGGCCGCGTCAGGGATGTCGTCCCGTTCGATCGCCGTGCTGCTGGACCGGCTCGAAGCGCGATCCGTCGAGTGTCATTCCATCATGGTCGTACGCCACGGTCACGTCGTCGCCGAAGGCTGGTGGGCGCCCTACTCGGCCGGGCGCCCGCATCTGCTCTACTCGCTGACCAAGTCGTTCACCTCGGTCGCCGTGGGGCTCGCGATCGCCGACGGGTTGCTCTCGCTGGACGACCGGGTGGTGGACGTGTTGCCCGACCACGTTCCGGCCGGCATCTCGGAGCAGGGACGCCGTATCACCGTTCACCACCTGCTGTCCATGACGAGCGGGCACCGTACGGACAGCCTCGCCGAGGCCTGGCAACTGGAACCGGGCGACCTGGTGAAGGGCTTCCTGCGCGTACCGTTCCCCGAGGCCGAGGGAACACGGCACGCCTACGACAATCCGACCACCTTCATCCTGGCCCGGATGGTGGAACGGGTCACGGGCCGCGGCCTCCCGGAGCTCCTCGACGAGCGCCTCTTCAAGCCGATGGCGTCGACCACGCCGAATGGGACCGGGTGGCGAGCGGTGCCGCCTTCGGATTCCACGGACTGCACCTCACGACCGAGGCCGTCGCCGCCTTCGGTGAACTGCTGCTGCGTGGAGGCCTTTGGGGCGACCGGCGGCTCGTCCCGCGCGAATGGGTGGAGCTCGCGACCAGACGGCACATCGACAGCCTGCCGTTCGAGGACGGGTCGGACGACGTCGACTTCAGCTGCGGTTACGGTTACCAGTTCTGGATGTCGCGTCACGGTTACCACGGTCACGGTGCCTTCGGCCAGCAATGCGTGGTGGTCCCGTCGCACGATCTCGTGGTCGCCGTCACCGCCCAAGGGCAGGCCCAGGACGTGCTCGACGCCATTTGGGAGTGCCTGCTGCCCAGCGTGGACCACGCGGGAAACACCCGGGACGACGAGATCCTCGCCGATCGGCTGCGGCGGCTGTCACTCGCGCCGGTGCCAGGTTCGGCCGCCCCGGAGCGTTCCGCCAAGGCGAGACTCGACGCCTCCGCCGAGGACTCGGCTCTGCCCGACGGAACCACGGTGATCGTCGATCCCGTGGACGGTGGATGGCTCCTGCGACTCGGGTCGTTCCCCAACGTCGAGGTCGGCCACGGCGACTGGCGGGAAAGTTCGCCGCTCGGCCGCCCTGTCGTCGCGGCCGGCGCCTGGCAGGGCAACATGTTCGTCGCCGAGCTTTACGTCATCACCACCCCGCACCGGGTTCGGCTGGTGGTCGACGCCGACGCGGGAACAGCGGTGGCTAGGTGGAGCACCGTGCCCCTGACCGGCCCCAGCCTGGCGTTGCATCTCCGGTCGCCGCTGATCACCCGGCCCGACGTCGCGTAGGCGATGTTGGCCAGGCTCGCAGGTGTCGGGTACGAGATGTCTCGTCACCCGGTGTCGGCCTGGTTCGGACCGTGGTCGATCATCGACGGATGCCGGTGCTCTCGGTCTGACTGGGCATTGCGGGTCGTGTGCCTACGCCCTTTGCGGCCGGGTGCTGGTCGGGTCAGGCGGGTTCGAAGACGGAGACCCGTGCCGGCGGTGTGATGGAAAGTGCCTGGTAGACGGCTCGTTGTGCGGGTCGTAGCGGGGTGGTCTGGACGACGGTTCCAGCCGGTCCGGCGAGGGTGACTTGGGACAGACGGGACAATTCGCGGTTGATCCGGGGCCATCTTTGTCCGCATCCGCGTTCGGCGACGCGGGTCAGCAGCAGGGCCAGCCAGCAGATCAGCACGTGCGCGCGGATGCGGTGTTCGAGCCGGTGGAAGACCGGGCGAAGGAGCAGTTCGGACTGCATGTCCCGGAAGCCTCGCTCGGCTTCCAGGAGGTTCTTGTAGCCGAGTGCGGCGTCTTCGGTGCTGATGTCGGGATCGCTGGTGGCCAGCAGGTACTTGCCGTCCAGCCGTTCTTCGGCCTTGACCTTGGCCCGGTCGATCACCAGCCGTCCGTTCTTCTGCTGGCGTATCCACCGCTTGAGCGTGGGGTGGTCGCGCAGCGCGCACTCGGCGCGGACGTGGGCAGCCTCGGCCTTCTGGCGCGCCTTGGCACTCAGTTCACGCCTGGCTTCGCGTTCGCGCTGGGTCTTGATCCGTTCCAGCTCGGCCTCGATCCACGTGATCGCCTGCTCGACCAGGGCGCCGCCGTCGCGCATGCGCATCCCGGCGATGTAGTGGCCCCCCGCGCGGCGTAGGCAGGCCAGGTTGTCAGCGGAGGACAAGCCGCGGTCGACCACGGTGATGACTCGGCCCAGCTTCCAGGCGCGCATGTCGTTCCTTGACCTCGGCCAACACACTCTGATCGTTGGTGCGGCCGGGCCGGCACCACACCCGGACCGGGATGCCCTCACGGGTGACGGCCAGCGCCCTGCACGTGCGCCCGGACGGCCTCGTGGCATGGGCCCGCGAACACGCGCCGGCCCTGCAGAGTTCGAGAACGCGGCCGCACGCTGGTTCGGCGCCACGAACCGATAGAGCCCACGGCATCCCCTGCGCACAGGCTGCGGCGCCGCAACCGAGCACTCTGCACGACACAGGGCTCCCAAGCCGAAGGCCGGTGAACCACAGTGCACCAGCACAGGAAGGCACCGACACGGACTGAGCTAGCGCCCGCCCTTGCCGTAGTGGGCCCAGCCCTGGTCGAGGAACCGGAAACCGGTCTCGACGAACGCCTCCGGATCAGGTTCGCGAACCGCCATGAGCTGGATCTGCAGTGCGAAGCGCACGTAGAAGCGGATCTCCTCACTCGGCTCGGCGAGACCGGACTCCTCGGTGAGCGTGGCGATCAGCGCATCCTCGTGACGCAGCCACATCTTCTCCGCGTAGTCGATCAGCGCCGGCGTGCCGTCCATCAGCGCGAGGATCCGGCTTTGCGGCTCCGTCCTCAGCGCGGCGATCTCCGCCAAGTAGTGCGCCTTGAGCGCGTCAGAGACCGAAACACCCTGGCGGCGGTCCCGGACGGCCGCCACCAACCGGTCGTGCCGCTCCTTCTCGTCCGCGAAGACGAGCGCTTCCTTGTGCGGGAAGTGCGTGAAGACCGTCTTGGGCGTCACGTCGGCCTGGTCCGCGATCTCCCGCACCGTCACCGCATCGAAACCCCGCTCCAGGAACAGCGCCGTCGCCGCCTCCAGGATCGTCGCCCGCGTCGCCGCCTTCTTGCGCTCACGCCGCCCTAGGGGCTCTGCATCCGCCATCCCCCCATCATACCCTCGGACTCTTTCTATATTGACGTTAAAAGTAATCTCGGTATAGTAAGAGTGTGAGTGAAGCCAACTTGACCCTGCTGCCCTCACGAGTCCTGTGCCGTTGACGGCGGCTGCTCTGTTCCGCCGGCGGCAGCGCACGTAACCCGCGGGTGACCATCGCCCCCTACGGCGACTCCGACATGTACAGCCCCGAAGGTGCCAAGGCCCGCGAGCAGATCAACACCTGGATCCGCACCAGCGGCGACTTCGACGCCGTCTGGTGCGACCCCGCCGACCCCAGCCGCATCCCTCGACGACCTGCACATGGGCGACGACCTCCACGGCAACGACGCCGGCTACGCCGCCCTTGCCCAGTCCATCGACCTCACCCTCTTCGACTGACCTTTTGCCAAGACCTCACCGAACACGCACCCCCACGACACGGACAGGCAGTGAACGCATGAAAGCAGCAAAGTGGGCCGTCGCCGCAGTCATCTGCGCCGCGGTCGCCCTCGGCCTCTACACGAACGCGGCGGCGACCGCGGCCACGATCGGTGCCGTACTCGTTCTGGGACTTCTCTACGTGTACTTCATCCATTTCGGCCGCCCGAGCCGCGTGGCCAGCCTCAACGAGGTCACGGACACCAAATGGCACACCGTCAACCTGGGGAGGACAACCGTGAGCGCCGACGGCTCCGCGTACGCGATGTTCGTCCGGCGCGGCACGTCCAGCAACCTCGTGATCCACTTCTCTGGTGGAGGAGCCTGTTGGGACGCTGAAACCGCCGCCCGTCCGATCACACCCCTGGGCGTCGTGCGCGGCTACACGCGAGATCTGCAGATGTTCTACTTCAACTCGCTGACCCGACTGTTCCCCGCCGCGCTCGCCGGAATGGCCAACCGCCGCGACAGCACCAACGCCTTCCGTGACTGGAACTTCGTCTTCGTCCCCTACAGCACCGGGGATATGCACGTCGGTGACACCATCAACACCTACCCCCACAACGGCACGACCATCAAGGTCCACCACAACGGGCGCAACAACGCAACGGCCGTACTCGACTGGGTCTACGCCAACTTCCCGGAAGCCGACAAGGTTCTGGTCTCCGGCGAAAGCGCCGGCGCCTGGGCCTCCGCCTTCTACGCCCCGCAGATCGCCGGCCACTACACAGACTCGAAGCTCTACTGCCTCTCGGACGGCGTCGGAGTCGTCACCGAACGCTGGCGCGACATCGTGGACACGATCTGGAAGGCCGACAGCGCACAAACCCTGGGCTTCGACATCGGCAACGACCTCTACGAGGACGCGCTCCTTCGCCGCTCCGACGAGGCTGCGCGCACTATCAAGTATCTGCACGCCAACACGCTCTACGACGACACCCTCACCCGCTTCGGCGCCGCACTGAACCGCACATCAACAAGGACCGACGCGTTCATCGACGACTGGGCGGCCAACACCAAGGCATCGATCGCACGCCTCGACCAGTCCGGCCTTCACTACAACTTCTTCCTCACCGACTGGGGCCACAACTCGAAGAAGCACACCACCGAACACACCCTGACGACCAACGAGTTCTACAACAAGTGCACGGCCGACGGGGTCCTCTTCTCCACATGGATCAAGCGCAACGTCATCGACGACGAAGACCTCTCGCTCGGACACGAGCTGCTTCCCTGACGCCCCCTCGCCTTCATGCGTCTTCGTGGCGCACACGCGGACACGCATCATGCCACTCATCAAGACGAAGAACATGCCGAAATGCTGGCCCAGCCCGGCGAGCCGAACGGGCTATTCGCCGGGCATCGGAGGTGATCGGCGCGGTCGCGTGGCCGACATCCGGCCGTGTTCCGACGCGCCGATGTGCGGCCGCCATCAGTGGCCGGCAGCGTCGTAGAGCCGCAAGGCCAGGCTGCAGATCACCAGGGTGTCCAGGCTGTCCAGGTCCGCTTCGAGGAGCTTGCCGATCTGGGCCAGCCGGTACCGCAGCGTGTTGCGGTGCACGTGCAGGGCTTCGGCCGTCGCGTGCTGCTTGGCGTCCAGCCGCAGGTAGGTGCTCAGGGTGTGCATCAGCTGGCCGTCGGTCTTGGCGTCGTGGTCGATCAGTGGTCGCAGGACCTCCCGCGCGGCATGCTGGCCGCCCCGCCCGGCGGCCGCGGCCACGATCGAGGTCAGGTCGAACGGGCGGGAACGCTGCGGTCGGGCCAGCTCGTCTGTGATCATCCCTCGGGCCGAGGCGAGCACCATGCGGATCTCCTCGGCGTCCCTGGCCGGCCCGGCCACCACGATCGCCCGGCCGGGCATCTCCCGGCGCAGCACCTCGAGGACCTTGCCGGCGGTGTCGCCGGTGCCGCCCTGGGCCAGCAGTACCAGCAGTTCGCCGCTGCGCACCGAGCGCACCACCGGCAGCACCTGCTCCACGGCCAGGCGCAGGCGCAACGAGTACCCGGCGGAGAACGCGGGCTTCGGCGCGGCCAGCAGGACGACGGTTGGCACGTCGCTCCTGAAGCCGGCCACGCGCAGCGCCCGGACCAGGGTCGACGTGGGTGTGGTCCAGTCGGTCAGGCTGGCGAGCACGGCGGCCATCCGCGTCGCGTTCGACGGCTCCTCCTGCAACCTGCGGGTCAGGTCGATGGCGACCAGCGTGGCGGCCGCGCTCATCGCCATCCGGACGCTCTCCACGGCCATCTCGCTGTGGCCGACCAAGATGTGGTCGTGCGCGCCCGCCTGGTCGAGCGGCACCGCGTGGTATCCGGTCGTCCCACTGGTGGCCAGCCCTTGCAGCACGAGGCCCGTCTGCCACTCCTGGTGCAGAGGCCACGTCGCCACCACTTTGCCGTCGATGTCGAGGATGGCCGCCTCGCCGCCGATCTCCTTGGCGATCCGCTTGAGCAGGGTCATCAGCGGCGCGTTGTTGGACATGAGCTGCGCCAGCTCGGCGGCGAGGTTGGACGCCCGGCCCATGTCCTTGAACCGGTCTGCGACCGTCATTTCGGCCACGAACTCGCTGATCCGCACGAATGGCACGTTATACGGCACGCTGAGCACCGGCAGATCCACCGCGGTGGCGCTCTCCACCAGGGCACGGGGTACGTCGGCGTGAGTCAGCCCGCAGCCGAAGCCGATGGCCGCGACCCTTTTGCGCTTGAGCCGAGAGACGAAGTTCTGCCAGCTTTCTTGATCATCCGCCTGGATGCAGGCACCGGTGGTGAGCAGCAGCTCGCCACCCTGCAGGAACGGCGCGGGGTCCACGAGTTCGGTGGAGGCCACCCAGCGGATCGTGCGTTTCATCAGGTCATGGCTGGTGGGGGTGGCCAGGCTGAGCTCCAGGACGGTCTCGGCCATGAGCTGATCCAAACTCAATGCCATGGGGCCACTCCTCCCGCTGGTCACCCTGCGTTATGCAGTTGCACAGTACCTGGCCTTCGAGCTTGGCCATGCCGCACGTAGACGCTGCGGACAGCCTGGATGTTGACTGCAACTCAGCCCACCGACCTGCGTAGTTCCGGCATTCGGAACCCCACGAGGGGAGAAATTCGTGCAGTTCAAACGCCATTCCGCGGTTCTCGCGACCGCGGCGGCCGCCACCCTGGCGTTGTCGGCCTGTGGCTCGTCCACCCCCGCCGACTCGGGCTCGGCGGCCGGCCCGGCCGCCGAGAACACGGCGGCCGCGAAGAGCTGGGCCCCGGTCAAGGTCGACGTCTGGGCTGACCTGTCCATGGACAGCGCGCGCAGCAAGGCCGAGTACACCCCTGTCGGCAAGGCCGAGAAGCCCTGGAACATCTGTGTGTCCGTGCCGCACATGAAGGACGCGTACTGGCTCGGCCTGAACTACGGCGTGGCCGAGCAGGCACGCGAGGCCGGCGTCAACATGACGATGGTCGAGGCCGGCGGTTATGAGAACATCGACAAGCAGATTCAGCAGATCGAGGACTGCGCGCAGAGCGCGGACGCCGTGGTCATCGGCGCCATCTCCCTCGACGGGCTGAACAGCACGGTCGAACGGCTGGCCGCTACGGGCAAGCCGGTCATCGACGTCATCAACGGCATGTCCAGCCCCAAGGTCACCGCCAAGTCGCTCGTCTCCTTCCACGACCTCGCCGAGATCGCTGCGGAATGGGTGGTCAAGGACTCCGGCGGTCAGCCGGTCAAGGTCGCCTGGTTCCCCGGTCCGAAGGGCGCCGGCTGGTCCGAGGACGGCGAGCGTGGTTTCAAGGCCGCCCTCGCCGGAAGCGCGGTGGAGATCGTCGACACCAAGTGGGGCGACACCGGTAAGGACGCGCAGAGCAAGCTGATCGAGGACGTCCTCGCCGCGCATCCCGACATCAACTACATCGTCGGCACCGCGGTCACCGCCGAGGCGGCCGGGCCGATCCTGCGGGACCGCGGCCTGAGCGACAAGATCCGCGTCGCCGGTTACTACTTCACCCCCGGCACGTACACCGGCATCCAGCGCGGAACCGTGCAGGCCGCGCCCAGCGACAGCACCGCCATCCAGGGCCGGATCGCCATCGACCAAGCCATCCGCGCACTGGAGAAGAAGGAATTCCAGCAGCATGTCGGGCCCGAGCTCGTCATGGTCACGAAGGACACGCTGAAGGACTTCGACGTGTCCACCACGCTGGCCCCCGACGGCTGGTCTCCGACGTTCCAGGTCAAGGCCGGCAGCTGACGACGGGAACGTTCCACAACCAGAAAGTTGTCTCCGATGACCGAACCTGTGCTCCGGGTCCGCGGGCTGACCAAGAAGTACCCGGGCGTCACCGCGCTCGATCAGGTGGACTTCGAACTCCGCCGCGGTGAGGTGCACGTGCTTTTCGGCGAGAACGGCGCCGGGAAGTCCACCCTCATCTCCATCATCTCCGGGGCGCAGCACCCGGATGGCGGGACCATCGAGGTCGGCGGCCGGGCCGTCGAACTGTCCGGCGTCGCGGCCGCACGCCAGCTGGGTATCAGCGCGGTGTTCCAGGAGTTCTCGCTGATGCCCACGATGACCGTGGCGGAGAACCTGGTGATGGGCAGTGAGCCGGGCAGGTTCGGCTTCGTCGACCGGCGCCGGATCAGGAGACTGGCGCAGGAGCGCCTGGACGAGTTCAACTTCCGCATCGCCCCTGACCGGCTGGTGGAGACGCTGAGCCGGGCCGAACAGCAGATGGTGGAGATCGCCAAGGCGTTCCGGCCCGAGCTGAGCGTGCTGATCCTGGACGAGCCGACCGCCTCACTCACTGACGAGGAGGCCGAGCGGCTGTTCGACCTGGTCGAGGAGTCGCGCGGGCGGGGCATCGGAATCATCTACATCACCCACCGGATGGCCGAGATCCGCCGGCTCGCGGACCGGGTGACCGTGCTGCGGGACGGCCGCCTGATCACCACCGTCCCCGGCGACACCCCGGACGAGCAGCTGATCGCGCTGATGACCGGTCGGGTGGTCGAGGACCTCTACCCCGAACTGCCCGACCCCGGCACCGACGTGGTGCTCACCGCGCGCGGCCTCACCACCTACGACGGCTCGGTACGGAACGCCGGTTTCGAGCTCCGCGCCGGGGAGATCGTCGGTTTCGCCGGGCTGATGGGCTCGGGCAAGTCCGCGGCGGCTCGGGCCTGTTTCGGCCTGGAGCGGGTGGACTCGGGCACGGTCACCGTCGCCGGGAAGGACCTGACCGGTGCCAAGCCCGCCACGCTCCTGAAGTCCGGCGTGGTCTACCTGCCCAGCGACCGCAAGCAGGAGGGGCTGTTCCTGGAACGGCCGCTGCGGGAGACCGTCACCCTGCCCTGGCTGCGCCGGGCGCCCATGTCCGCCGGGCCGCTGCTGAGGCCCGCGCGGGAGCGCGCTGTGGCGGGTGACATGCTGCGCAGGATGCGGCTGACCCCGGACGACCCGGAGCGTCTCGCGGCCAGCTACTCCGGCGGCAACCAGCAGAAGGGCCTGCTCGGACGGGCCCTGCTCGGGGAGTGCACCACGTACCTGCTGGACGAGCCGACCGTGGGGGTGGACGTCGGTGCCCGGGTGACGATCTACGAACAGATCGTGGCGCTCGCCCGCGCGGGCGGGGCCGTACTGGTCGTCTCGTCCGAACTGCCGGAGATCCTCCACCTGTGCCACCGCGTGTACGTGTTCTCGCACGGGCAGATCACGGCGGAGCTGACCGGGGCCGACATCAACGAGGAAACGATCTTGCGCCACATGATGCATTGGGGCGAACCAGCAGTGAAGGACAACGTATGACCGCCAGCAGTCCGGCCGCCACGCCCGTGCGGCCACGCAACCTGATGATCTCGCTCGCCGCCCGGGCGTTCGTCAAGATCGGCGTGCTGCCCGTCCTGGTCCTGGTCGCGCTGGTGGTGTTCGCCAGCATGTCGGACAGCTTCCTGACCGTGGAGAACATCCACTCGGCGCTGCGGCAGAACTCCTACATCGTCATCGCCACCCTGGGGCAGTTCATCGTGCTGCTGGCCGGCGGGTTCGACCTGTCGATCGGCGCGGTGACCGCGCTGGTCTCGGTGAGCAGCGCGATGGCCATGGTCGCGCAGGGGGAGTCGTCCTCCCCGCTGACCGCGGTCCTGGTGGGCATCGCCGTCGGCCTGCTCGTCGGCATGGGCTGCGGACTGGTCAACGCTTTGGGCATCGCGACCCTGAACATCAACCCGTTCATCATGACGCTGGCCACGGCCTCGGCGTTCTCCGGGCTGGCGCTGATGCTCACCTCGGGCGTGCCCGTCTCCGGGCTGCCGGTGGAGTTCAGCGACTGGCTGGGCTTCAACAAGATCCTCGGGATCGGCGTCCCGATCTGGATCGCCGCCCTGGCCGCGGTCGGCCTCTGGGTGATGCTGACGCTGACCCGCCCGGGCCGTCACATCTACTCGGTCGGTTCCAGCCCCAAAGCCGCCAAACTCTCCGGGATCAGCGAGTTCCGCACCCTGCTCCTGACCTACGTGGCGGCCGGCGGGTTCGCGGCCATCGGCGCGGTGCTGCTCACCGCGCGCATCGAGACCGGGGAGGCGAACCTCGGCGCGTCCCTGCCGCTCCAGACCATCGCCGCGGCCGTCATCGGTGGCGTCAGCCTGCGCGGCGGTTCCGGCCGGGTCATCGACGCGGTGCTGGGCGCCGTGTTCATCGGGATCGTCGCCAACGGCATGAACCTGGCGCAGATCAACTCCTATTACCAAATGATCGTCACCGGAGCCGTCCTGGCGCTGGCCGTCGTCGCCGATCGCCTGCGCAGCCGGCTCGCGGTCGCCGTGTATGCCGGAAAGGTATGAACATGAAGATCACTCTCAACTCTGACATGGGGGAATCCCTCGGGATCCACTCCTTCGGGAACGACCAGGCGCTGCTCGGCCTCATCGACACGGCGAACGTGGCCTGCGGTTTCCACGCCGGCGACCCCGGCGGGATCTGGGAGACCGTCACGAACGCGGCCGCCGCCGGGATCACCGTTGGCGCCCACCCGGGGTTGCCCGACCTGATCGGCTTCGGACGGCGCGAGATGAAGCTCTACCCCGACGAGGTACGTGACATCGTGCGGTACCAGGTCGGCGCGTTGTCGGGGTTCCTCGGCGCGGCAGGCATACCGCTCGACCACATCAAGCCGCACGGCTCGCTGTACGGCATGGTCGCGCGGGACGAGGCGTTGATGGACGCGGTCTGCGACGTGGCGGCCCAGTACGAGGTCCCGATCTTCGGCATGGCGGGAACGGCCCACGAGCGGGTGTCCGCCGCGCGTGGCATCCCGTTCCTCGCCGAGTTCTATGTGGATCTCGAGTACGCGGCCGACGGCGGACTCATCATCGCCCGCCGGCCGCACGCCACTCCGGTCGAGCGCGCCGTGGAGCGGATGACCATTGCCCTTACGGAGGGTGTGGCCATCGCTGTTACGGGGGAGCGGATCCCCATGAAGTTCGACACGGTCTGTGTGCACTCGGACACGCCGAACGCCGTCGAGGTGGCCACCGCCATCAGAACCGTCATCGACTCGCAGGACTCCGCGTCCGGAAAGGACAGTCATGTCTGAGCACGTCGTACAGTCTCCGCTTCCCGGCATCTTCTACACCAAGCCGGCACCTGAAAGGGAGCCCTTCGTCGAGGTCGGCTCCGTGGTCGCTGCGGACACCGTCGTCGGCCTGGTGGAGGTCATGAAGCAGTTCGCCGAGGTCAAGGCCGGCGTGAACGGCACGGTGAAGGAGATCCACGCGCAGAACGAGGGCGTCATCGGCCCCGGGGACCCCATCCTCACCGTCGAGGGGGTCTGATCGCGGTGCGCAAGCTGCTTGTCGCCAACCGCGGCGAGATCGCGGTTCGCGTCATCCGGGCCGCGCGGGAACTCGGGATCGGCACCGTAGCCGTGTACAGCGAGGCCGACCAGGACGCTCTGCACGTCAAGCTGGCAGATGAGCGGGTGCTGATCGGCCCGCCGGCCGCTTCCCGCAGCTACCTGAACATGGACGCCATCGTCACGGCGGCGGTTGATCTCGGCGCGGACGCGGTGCACCCCGGCTACGGTTTCCTGTCCGAGCGCGCCGAGTTCGCCGAGAAGGTCGCCGCGGCCAGGCTCACCTTCGTCGGCCCGTCCGCGAAGACGATTCGCCTGATGGGCGACAAGGCCAGGGCGAGGTCCGCCGCCGAGGCGGCGGGCGTGCCGACCGTACCCGGCTCCAACGGTCCCGTCGACGGCGTGGCCGAAGCGCTGGCCGAGGCGGAGCAGGCCGGATACCCGGTGGCGGTCAAGGCCGCCGCCGGCGGCGGCGGGCGCGGCATCCGCGTCGTGGCCGACGCCGCCGAGCTCACCGAGGCGCTGCCCGTCGCCATGGCGGAGGCCCAGGCGGCCTTCGGCAGCGGACTGGTCTACATCGAAAGGTTCGTCCCGAACGCCAGGCACATCGAGGTGCAGGTGTTCGGGGACGGCCAGAACTTCGTCCACCTGGGCGAACGCGAATGCTCGATGCAGCGGCGGCGGCAGAAGGTGATCGAGGAGGCCGGCGCGCCCGGACTGCCCGAGCACGTGCGCACCGAGATGACCGAGGCCGCCGTCGCGCTGGCCAAGGTCTCAGGCTACTCGGGCGCGGGCACCGTCGAATTCCTCTACGACCCCGCGCGCGGGGAGTTCTACTTCATCGAGATGAACACCAGGATCCAGGTGGAGCACCCGGTCACCGAGATGGTCACCGGCCGCGACCTGGTCCGTGAGCAGCTCACCGTGGCCTCCGGGGCTCCCCTGTCGTTCGCCCAGCCGGACGTCGCGTTCCGTGGCCACGCCATCGAGGTCCGGCTCAACGCCGAGAACCCCGACTTCGGGTTCATGCCCAGCCCCGGCGCCATCTCGTCCATGCGGCTGCCGGGTGGTCCGTTCGTGCGCATCGACTCGGGCTTCGGGCCGGGCAGCGAGGTCAGCCCGTTCTACGACTCCCTGCTCGCCAAGATCGTCGTCTGGGCGGAGGACAGACCGGCGGCGGTCGCCCGGATGGCCCGGGCCCTGGACGAGGTCGAGATCGAAGGCGTCGCCACCACCGCGGGCTTCCTGCGCAGGGTGACCGACGTCGCGGAGTTCCGCGAGGGCCGCTACCACACGACCTTCCTTGAAGAATGGATCGCCGGCGGCGCCGGCAAGTGAAGGAGCACATCTTGCGTGGATCAGGCGAGAGTCGATACTCCTGGGGCGGCGACGAATATCTGGTCGTCCAGTTCGCCGAGGCCATGAGCCTTGAGGTCAACTTCACCGCGATGGCGGTGTCGAAGACCCTGACCGACGACCGGCTGCCCGGGATCGTGGACATCTGTCCCGCGAACGCGTCCTTGCTGATCAGGTTCGACCCCGACGTGGTGGCGCCCGCCGAGGTCGAGGCGACGGTACGGGCGGCCGAGGAGAAGGTCGCCGGAGCACCGGCCCGAAGCATCGAGACCCGGATCTTCGAGGTCCCGGTCTGGTACGACGACCCGTACACCAACGAGACCGGGGCCAGGTTCCGGGACCGGCACCAGCGGCCGGAGGGCAACGACCTCGAGTTCGCCGCCGTCGAGAACGACATGGACTCGGTGCAGGCGTTCATCGACGCCCACTCCGCCTCCCCATGGATCACGTCCATGGTCGGCTTCGTCGCCGGCCTGCCGTTCATGTTCCAGATGGTCCCGCAGGAGCGGCAGCTGGAACTGCCCAAGTACCTGCGGCCGCGCACCGACACCCCGGCGCTGACCATCGGGCACGGCGGCTGCTTCGCGTGCATCTACTCGGTACGCGGCGCCGGCGGCTACCAGATGTTCGGCGTCACCCCCGTGCCCATCTTCGACCCGGAGCAGCGGCTCGCCGACTTCAAGGACTTCATGGTGTTCTTCCGCCCCGGCGACATCGTGAAGTTCCGCAGCATCGACAACGCCGAGTACGACGCCATCCGCGCGGAGGTCGAGGCCGGCACCTACCGGTACCGGCAGCGGCCGGTCACCTTCGACCTGGACCGCCTGCTGTCCGACCCCGACGGTTACAACGCCGAACTTCTGGGAGCCCTCTATGGCAGTTGAGATCATCGAGCCCGGACTGGCCTCCAGCATCCAGGACCAGGGACGGCCTGGCTACTACAGCGTGGGCATCCCGCCATCGGGCGCGGCCGACCTGCACGCCGCCGTCACGGCCAACCTGCTCGTCGGCAACTCTCCCGACGCCGCCGTCATCGAGGCTCCGTACATGGGGCCCGCGCTGCGGTTCGACGGACCCACAGTGGTGGCCGTCACCGGCGCCGCCATGCCGGTGCTGCTCAACGGCGCGCCCGCACCGCAGTGGGAGTCCTTCCCCGTCGCCGCGGGAGACCAGCTGAGCTTCGGATTCCTGCAGGCGGGCGCGCGCATCTACATCGCGGTCGCCGGCGGGTTCGACGTGCCTGTGGTGCTGGGCAGCAGGTCCACGTACGCGCTCGGCGGCTTCGGCGGCTTCCAGGGCAGGAACCTGAGAAAAGGGGACGTGATCCCGATCGGCCGGGCGAACGGCCGGCCTGGCAACGCCGTCCCCGAGGAGCTGCGCCCCGCCTACAGCCGCGAGATCGAACTCCGGGTCGTGCTCGGCCTGTACGACTATCGGCTGACCGAGGCGGGCCGGCACTGCCTGCTGGAGTCGGAGTGGACGCTGACCCCGGTCGCGGACCGCACCGGTTTCCGGTATTCGGGTCCCGTCCTGGAGTGGGAGGAGCGGATTCAGCCGTTCGGCGCGGGATCCGACCCCTCCAACATCGTGGACGCCGGATACCCGATCGGTTCGATCCAGGTGCCCGGCGGAGTCGAGCCGATCATCCTGCACCGCGACGCGGTCTCCGGCGGCGGCTACGCCATGGTCGCGACGGTGATCAGCGCCGACCTGAACAGGGTCGCGCAGTGCTCGCCGGGAACACGCACCCGGTTCGTGCCGGTGACCCTCGAGGAGGCGCTGCAGGCGCGCGCCGACGACCGGGCCAGGGCCGCCAGGCTGCGCGAGGCGTTGGAGGCGGCGCACTGATGTCGCCGTCCGAGCGGCTCGCCGCCCTGGGCGTGACGCTGCCCGACGTGCCCGCGGCCGCGGGGGCGTACGTCCCCGCGGTCCGGCACGGCGACCTGGTGATCACCACCGGCCAGCTTCCCTTCGTCGACGGCGAACTGCCGTTGACCGGGCTGGTCGGCGTGGACGTCACCGTGGCGCAGGCCACGGCCCTGACCCGCCAGGCGGCCCTGAACGCCGTCGCCGCGGCCGCGGCGATCCTGGGCGGTGTCGACCGCATCGCCCGGGTGCTCAGCGTCACCGGGCACATCGCCTGCGGTCCCGGCTTCACCGGGCACCCGACCGTGCTCGACGGCGCCAGCACCTTCCTGGTGGACATCTTCGGAGACGCCGGCCGTCACGTCCGCACCAACGTCGGCGCGGCCCGGCTTCCGCTGGACAGTCCCGTGGAGGTCGGTATCGTGGTGACTGCCGTCGTGTGATCCGCCCCCTTCACCCGCGCAGGCCGGCGGCGTCTCGCCGGACGGGGTCGATCAGGGTTGCGGCGTCGGCGACGCCCCACTTCTCCAGAACCTTCAGCGCGCCCTACTGCCGCGCTCGACACCGGCCGCGTCAGGGATGTCGTCCCGTTCGATCGCCGTGCTGCTGGACCGGCTCGAAGCGCGATCCGTCGAGTGTCATTCCATCATGGTCGTACGCCACGGTCACGTCGTCGCCGAAGGCTGGTGGGCGCCGTACTCGGCCGGGCGCCCGCATCTGCTCTACTCGCTGACCAAGTCGTTCACCTCGGTCGCCGTGGGGCTCGCGATCGCCGACGGGTTGCTCTCGCTGGACGACCGGGTGGTGGACGTGTTGCCCGACCACGTTCCGGCCGGCATCTCGGAGCAGGGACGCCGTATCACCGTTCACCACCTGCTGTCCATGACGAGCGGGCACAACCTGCTCGGTGCGACCATCGCCGAGACTGTCTTCGAGGCGAGGGTCGGCGGGCACATCTACGACCGCGCCGAGGACGGCAGTGAGTGCCGGTGGGCGCGGATCCTGGCCTACGAGCCGCCGTCTCGCGTGGTGTTCTCCTGGGACGTCGGCGTCCAGCGGCGGATCGAGGCCGACACCGCGAACGCCGGCGAGCTCGAGGTCCGCTTCATCGAGGAGTCGCCCGGCCCGGACCCGGGTGGAGCTGGAGCACCGGCACATCGACCGGCACGAGCCCGGCTGGGAGTCCATCGCCGACAGTGTGGGCGACGACCGGGGCTGGCCGCTCTACCTGAACCGGTATGCCGCGCTCTTCGACTGAGCGCACCTCCGCCGGGTGGCCGGCCACCCGGCGGAGGCCGCACCGTCGCCGCCGAGCCGGCCTCTCCTTCGAGCCATCACGTTCGCGAGTCGGAAGGTACGACAGCAGAGATTACGTTATAGATAGTCTTCATAGGATCTATCCATACAAGAGGCGCTCTCCACCACGAGTTCATCCCCACGAACGGCCTGCGCCTGGCACGATCACGGTCAGCACCTCGGGGGCCTCGCCTGATGTCACGGTCACGGATTCGGCGGTACGCAGGTAGCCGGGGGAGACGTTGACCGTGCCGACGCTCTGCCCGGCGTACGGGTGCTGTGTCAGCGTCACGCGCCAGCCGTCGCCGTCCTCCAGCACCACCACCCCGTCCCGCTGCGAGACGAGGCGCAGTGCGGGGTCGAAGTGCCACAGGCTGCGCAGCGTGCCCTCGGCGGCGCGGTCGCGCACGACCATGCGGTCGGCGCCGTGCTCGACCCGGACCTGGCGGGTCCTGGTCACCCCGTAGGCGTCGTCGGCCAGCTCGAAGACCTGGCGGTCCGGGTCCGCGCCGACCAGGCGGGTGGCCGTGCCCTCGCGGAAACGCCCGCTGGTCACGACCGGGACGTTGTGCGCCTGCGGGGTGCGGGTCCACGCCGCGTAGTCGGTTCTCTCGTACGAGTGGAAACCGGCCTCGCGGGAACCCGTCGGCGCGGGTGTCGGCGGGGCCGTCGCCGATCGGGACGAGGCGGCCGTCGGGCTGGGTGGCGTGCGCGATGTACTTTTCCAGGGCGGCCCGCCGGGCGACGAGGCGTTCCGGGACCTCGGCGCCGGCGGCGGCGATGGCGCGCAGGGCGACGCCGAGGCGGCGGTGCACGTACAGGCCGTAGCGGGGAGCCTGCTCGTGCAGGACGCCCTGGTCGTCGATGGCCAGCTCGGCCGAGCTCGCCATCCGGCGCACGGCCAGGTTCCGCCAGGACGCCCGGCCCAGGCGGCAGCCCACCAGAAGCAGCGCGATGTCCTGGTCGAGCCCGTGGTTGTGGCCTGGACGGTAGAGCGCGGGGTCGGCGAGGAGCTCGCCGTGCTCGGCCAGGCTGTCCCAGAGGTGACGTTCGCGTACGTGCTCGCTGAGGCAGACCAGCACGGGGGCGCGCAGCGCGACCGCGTGCTCGGCCCACGCCCACGGGCTCACCTCGCCGCCGCCGTGCGGGTTCGCGGCCCAGTCGACGTCGGGACCCAGCTCGACCGGCGCGAGCCCGACGAACCGCACCCGGCCGCCCATCACCTCGGTCACGTCGATCTTCGGGAACTGGTCGCTCTGGCAGATCGCCCTGCCTGACGTGGTGCGGGTACGCCAGAACACTCGTCGTCGCTCCTGTTTCCGGGCGCGCGAAACCCACGCACCGACTGGTGATGGTGGGTGCTCTAAGGGATCAGGCGGGTCAGGTGCGGCCGGGGGCCCGGTCGGTCCAGCCGACGTCCAGGACGACCTCCGACCGGCCGTCGTCGTCCACGGCGGCCAGCACCTGCGACGTCCCCGGGTCGATGATCAGCGTCCGCCGCCCCCCGTCAGCCAGGGCGAAGGAGAACGCCTCACCGTCGCGGCCCTCCGTGTCCGTCCTGCCGCCCAGGTAGCGCACCTCGGGCAGGTCGGCGAGCGCCCGGTAGGCGGCGGCGCGCACGGCCGGCGGCGACGGCTTGCTCCACAGCAGGCCGGCCAGGGCGTCGGCGAGCAGGTCGGCGGGCGCCATCGACGCCATCCAGGTCCTCAACGCCGCCGGGTCGGCGGGCAGGTTCTGGATCTGCTCGAACGTCACGTCCCGGCCCGCGATGCTGAACGGTGACCCGTCCGTGACGGCACGGACCGGCGCGTCCACGCCCTGCCGCGCCCGTTCGCTCTTCCACGCCCGGCCGTCCCTGGTCGCCCAGAGTTCGGTCGTCCGGGTGTCGTCGTGGAGCTTCCTGATGTGCCAGTAGGCGCCGTCCTGGCCGGTGACGGACGCGGTGGTGGCCGCCGCGAGCAGGACGGAGCGGCCGTCCGGCGCAGGGACGTCGTGCGTGGTGCTCCGCGTCAGGACCATGCCGAACAGGAGGAACGCCGTCGCGGCGACCGCGAGCGCCACCGGCCACGCCAGCCGGCGGCGCCGCCCGCCCCACACCCGCCGCCACACCCGCGCCTGCGCCCCCGGACCCGGCCGCGGCTCGCCGTACAGGTCGCGGAGCTGCCGAAGATCATCCATGGTCGGCCTCCGCCAGCATCGGGTTGGTGTCGCCGAGCAGGTCGCGCAGCTTCCTGCGCGCCCGGCTCAGCCGCGAGCCGACGGTCCCGTACGGGATGCCGAGCACCGTGGCGATCTCGTCGTGACTCAGCCCGGCCAGGGCCACCAGCAGCAGCACGTCGCGGTCGCGCCGATCCAGCGACGCCAGCGCGACGGCCAGGTCGGCGCGCAGGCTCTGGGCGCTGACCCGGACGGCCACCGTCTCCTCGTGCCCCGGCGCGTCGGCGTCTGGGCCGTAGCGGCCGAGCGCGCGCAGGGTGCGGGCCTCCAGGCGGCGGTGCTTGCCGATGAGGTTCGTGGCGATGCCGTACAACCACGCCCGTACGCCCGCCCTGGCCGGGTCGTACTGCCGGCGCTTGCGGAACGCGGTGAGGAACGTCTCGGCGACGATGTCCTCCGCCGCGTCCGCGCCGAGGCGCTGGGCGACATAGGAGTGGATCTCGCCGAAGTGGGCGTCGAACACGGCGGCGAACCGCTCGGCGTCGAGGGCTTCCCCCGGCGCGCGAGCACCCCACGTCAACGCCGCCGCGATGCTCTCCCCCGTCATGCGCAACCCTTCACCCGGATCGAACGGTCATCTCTGATCACCCGATCCCCGGATTCGCTTTCACGGCGCGGGCCGCGTCTCCCCTCGGGGCGGCTGGTCTCAGGGCGCGCAGGCGGCGGATGGGAGGCGTCTCGCCCAGCAGCAGTGCGAGCAAGGTGCGTGTCGGCGGAACTGGGCCCGCTGCGCTGCCCGACTCTTGATCGTTCTGGCCGGCGTCCTTTCAGAGGGTTCCAGCCAGCCGGGACTCGACCTCGCGGTAGCGAGCCACGGGAATCAGGTGCACACCGTCGAAGGCACCCGAGTCGCGGATGGCCAGGACCTGCTCACAGGCCGCCTCGACCCCGGCGAGGCGGTCGGTCGCAACTTTTGTCACCAGTTCGGCGGGGATGTCGATGTCTGGGATGGCGGCGGCCAGGTGGCGGGCGTGGTTCTCGCTGGCGATGACCATCACGCCGGCATAGACGGGCACGTCCATCGGATTGGCCTCCCGCCATCGCAGCAGCGCCTCCAGGGAGAAGCTGACCTGAACGAACACGAAATCGGCCGCGCGTTTCCAGGTGGACAGGGGGCGCAGTCCGGCGGCGGTGCCGACCCGGAATGCGGGACCGTCCGCGAAGGCGGGGTCCTCGCCGAGTCCGCGGACCTCCTCGATCATCGAACGTAAGATCGAATGTACGGAAGGCGTGATTTCCAGGCGAGGCGTTCCACTGGATGAGAACGACTCGGCTGGGTCTGCATGGAAGTTCGTCAGGACTTGTTCGCCCATTCCGGGGCGAGGATGGAGTGCACGCCCGAGTCCCTTCACCCGTCCTTGAGATGCAGGTGCCCGCGGATGCGACCTTCCTCCACCATGTCGGCCTTGGTCATGACCCGCGCCGACGGTCGGTTCTGCGGGTCGCGGGCTCGCCAGATGCGGTGCAGGCCGAGCTTGTCGAACTTGAGCCGCAGCAGCAGCCGCACAACCTCACCGCCAAGTCCGTGTCCCCATTGGTCGGCCCGGAGCGCGAGGCCGATGTGCCTGGTCGTGGGTGCGCCGCTCGAAGCTCATGTACTCGATGACGCCCGGATCCCCGTAGATGGCCATGAGTGGATCGACGTCATCCGGGGTGAACCCCCGCAGGCCGATCCGCGACCGGGTACATGCAGTGACTCCACTGGCCACGCGGCAAGCGCAGCCTGCGCCGGACTCCGGCGAAGTTCCTGGAACGGCCGGACTGCGGTTGACCCGATCCCGCCCGGCCGTGGTGATCGGGGGATCTCGCCCCTCAGGAAGGGAGCGCCCATCCGAGATTCGGCCCCGAGAGGCGGCGGCGGGAAAGCCGGACAGGTTCTCCGTCCCGGAACGAAATGATGGCCCGACTCCCTACATACGCACAGATGTACGCACATCAACGCGAGTGAAGGAGACGGCCATGGGGACGCCGAGGAGACCGGACACGGGGCCGGCCCGTGGGTGGTGAGCCGGTCAGGTTCGAGGCCCTGTATCGGGAGACGTACGGCCGGATCACCGCGTACGCGGCCCGCCGCTGTCACTCGCCGCAGGACGCGGCGGACGTCGTGGCGGAGACCTTCGCCATCGCCTGGCGGCGGATGGGCGAGGTGCCGGAGGGGGAGCGGGCCATCCTGTGGCTGTACGGCGTGGCGCGCAGGGTGCTGGCCAACCACTATCGGGTCGAGGGGCGGCGCCAGGCTCTCAGCGTGGAGCTCGACGCCGAGATGGCCGACCTGTACCAGGCCGCGCCCGACAGCGGGGTCGAGCTGACGGCGATCGCGCAGATCTTCCGGGCCTTACCGGACACCGACCGGGAGTTGTTGTCCCTGATCGCCTGGGAGGGGCTGGACCGGCAGCAGATCGCCTCCGTGCTCGGCATGTCGCGCAACGCCGTGCGCATCAGACTCCACCGCGCCCGCAGGCGCTTCGCCCGCGCGCTCGCCGAGGCGGGCGTGCACGTCACATCGCATGGCCGGTTGGCCCCCGCGGAGGGACATCTGTGATGAGGAACATCGACGACATCGACGAGATCACGCGCGCGCTGGCCCGGGTGGAACCGGGCAAGCCGGGTGGGCGCGCCTCCGATGCGGGCGCGCGGAAGCTGCTGGCCGCGATCGTGGCCGAGCAGCCCGGCCCGTCCGGCGTCCGGCCCCGTCCCCGCCCAAGACCTGTCCGGCGGCTGGTCCTGGGGCTGGCGGGGGCGGGACTGCTCGCCGTGGGCGTCGTGGTGGGGCCCAGCCTGCTGAAGGAGGGCGGCACTCCCTCCTACGCGGTCACCAAGGAACCGGACGGTGTCGTGTACGTGCGGATCCGGGATTTCCGCGACAAGGCGGGGCTGGCGAAGCGGTTGAAGGAACTCGACGTCCCGGCCACCGTCGACTACGTTCCCCCGGGCCAGTGGTGCCGGGAACCGCGCGGAACCCCGGTGCGGGACATCCCCCGCGGCCTGTACTCCGTGCCGGAGAGCATCCTCGGTGAGGAACACGGCCCGGGCTGGCAGATGCGGATCGACACCAAGCTCTTCAAGCCCGGCCAGACGTTCGTCTGGACCATCAGCGACCACCGCACCAGCACGATCCTGATGAGCGGCCCGGTCGCCCCCTGCGTGCTGGTGCCCCATACGTCACGCGAGCCGAAGGTGGGCACGTCCGACTACCGGCTGGCGACCTTGAAGGGCCGCTCGCTCGCGGGCTTCCGGGTGGATGAGAAGACCGTCGGCGAGGTCCTGCCCGAGCTCAAGAGACGCGGGTTCAAGGTCGAATATCTGATCATGGCGGTGGCGCCGGACAACCCCGGCGGCTTCGGCGAGCTGCGCACGCAGACCAAGCCTGTCGGCGACGACTGGATCGTCTGGGAGGCGGAGGAGTCCGTCCGCGACTCGGGGCTGATCCGCCTGCTCGTCACCGGCAAGCGCTTCGACCGGAACCCGGTCTACGGCGGGCCACGCGACGACGTCATCAAAGAGTAGGGCCTGCCAGGGCAGCCACGACACCTCGATAACATCCGCATCATGGTGGATTGGGCGCTTCGGCCAGCTTGGGCGACCGACGTGGAGGCGGTGGCCGAGCTGCGGGCCGTGGTGCTGAGGCCGGATCTGGAGCGGCTGGGGCGGTACGACGAACAGCGGGTGCGGCAGCGGCTGCGGGACGGGTTCGCGCCGGCGCACACCTGGATGATCGAGGTGGAGGGTGCCGTGGCCGGCTGTGTGGCACTGCGGCCGGCCGAGGACGCCCACTGGCTGGAGCACTTCTACCTGGACCCGAGGGTGCAGGGCAGGGGCATCGGCGGTGCCGTTCTGAGCCGGTTGCTGCAAGGGTGCGACGAGGTCGTGGTCCGGCTCAACGTGCTGCGGGGCAGCTCTGCCCGGCGGCTGTACGAGCGGCACGGGTTCGCCGTCGAGACCGAGGACGAGGTGGACGTCTTCATGGTGCGCCATCCCTCTCCGCCAGGCGGTCAGCCGGCGGACTCGCGCGTCCGCCGAGGTGACGTCGCGCCTGAGCCTGTCGGACAGGAGCGCACGCCCGCCGTCGCGGCGATCAGCGCCGCGGCGGCGAAGTAGACGGTGACGGGCGAGCCGGACCCCGCGCGAGCGGCGAGGCGCGCCGCGAGCACACCACCGGCCAACGCGAGAGCTGCCGGGTGGCGGCGATGCCGTCCAGGTCGGGCATCCGTACGTCCATGAGCACGACGCCGAAGGCTGATCGAGAAGGCGGGACGAGAGGGTCAGGCCGTCGCCCGCTTCGGGAGCTTCCAGTTGGGGCGGGGGAAATGGCAGGTGTAGCCGTTGGGGTACTTCTGCAGGTAGTCCTGGTGCTCGGGCTCGGCCTCCCAGAAGTCGCCCGCCGGGGTGACCTCGGTGACGACCTTGCCAGGCCACAGGCCGGAGGCGTCGACGTCGGCGATCGTGTCCTCGGCGATCCGCTTCTGCTCCTCGTCGGTGTAGAAGATCGCGGAGCGGTAGCTGGTGCCGATGTCGTTGCCCTGGCGGTTCTTCGTCGAGGGATCGTGCACCTGGAAGAAGAACTCGAGCAGGGCGCGGAAGTCGGTCTTCTCGGGGTCGTAGACGACCTCGATGGACTCCGCGTGGGTGCCGTGGTTGCGGTAGGTGGCGTTCGGGACGTCACCGCCGCTGTAGCCGACGCGCGTCGACACGACGCCGGGCTGGTGGCGGAACAGCTCCTCCATGCCCCAGAAGCAGCCGCCGGCGAGGATGGCCTTCTCGGTGGTCACGTCGTCTCCTTACGTGTCGTCGGTGTCGCTGGTGAACGCACCTCAGCGTGCACGTGAAGCGCTCAGGGCGCCGGTTCTATTCCTGGACGGATTCCTCGTCCGGCTGTGACCGTATGTCTCGCGGGTGTGCGGGCGGCGGTGTCATCACAGGTCAGAGACCTGACTCGAAGCCCTCGCGACACAGGGATGTCGCGGCCCCGCTCCCATGATCGGGGGCTCGTACGTCCGACCAAGGTGTCAAGTTGTACCAGTGCGAGCGTTCAGCCTCTGATCCCGAGGGTGGCTCCCTCACGCTGATATCCGTTCGCGCTGTATCACCAGCGCCGCCATGATGTGCTGATGCCCCCGGAGACCGCCTATCACGACGCGCTCGGAGACTACTTCGCCGAGCATGCCGGCATCAGCCCGTACAACGCCTATACCGATCGGCCGGCGATGCTGGAACTCGCCGGTGACGTCGCCGGCTCGAAGGTCCTCGATGTCGGCTGCGGGGCCGGGCACTATGCGGCTGAGTTGCTGGCACGCGGTGCGGAGGTGGTCGGCGTCGACGGTAGCGCCACTCTGCTGGAGCACGCGCGGGTGCGTGTGGGTGAGCGGGCCACGCTCGTCCTGCACGATCTGGAGGAACCCCTCGACTTCGCCGATGACGCGTCGTTCGACGGGGTCATATGCGCGCTGGTGTTGCACCACCTGACCCATCGCGGGCGGTTGCTGGGCGAGCTGCGCCGCGTGCTGCGGCCGGGGGGATGGCTCCTGGTCTCGACGACCCACCCGGCGGCCGACTGGCGCTATTTCGGTGGCTCGTACTATGCCGACGACTGGGTGGATCTGCCTCTGGGCGGCAGCTCGTTGTCGATCCGCTTCCAGCGGATGCCGTTGGAGACGTTCCTGGGTGAGCTGCTGGCCGCTGGATTCGTGCTGGAACGACTCGTCGAGCCGCGCCCGGTGGCAGAGCTGCGAGAGATCGACGAGGCCGCTTACACCAGGCTGCGTCAAAGGCCGTGCTTCGTCGCCGTCAGGCTCGTGCGTCCTTGACGGCAGCAGAGCAGACCAGCGCTGTACAGGTCACCGGCTCAGAGCCGCACGGTACCGGGAACGCCTCGAAAGAGAAATCGCCATCCTCGCATCCAGGACCCTCCTTGACGCGGCGGCGGGGCTCCGGGACGCCCGGCTGCCGGCTTCGCGCGTCCGAGTGGCCTCAGCCCGCCGCGGGCGCGGCTTGCCGAAAGTTTCGGGAAAGTAGTTAAATATTTCCCTGTTGCAAACGGCCCAGATTGCCTATTCTTCCGATCGTACGGGCTTAGGGGCGGCCCTATACGGCCCTTACTGATGGACTGCGAATCAGGAGGTGGGTCATGTCCTCGAAATATTTCGGTCACTTGGCGTGGTGAACGGTGACGCCCGGCTCCTGATTCCGGACCTGCTCGCACGTCGCGCTCAGGAGCAGCCGGAGAGTCCGGCCCTCGTGGTGGCCGAGGTCGGGACGCTCACGTTCGGCGCGTGGGACCGGCGGTCGGACACGGTCGCCCGGGCGCTGATCGAGCGCGGCCTGCCGTCCGGTAGCCGGGTCGGGCTGCTGTTCGACGAGCGGGACTGGATCGACCTCGCCGTCGCCTGGTGCGCGGTCATGCGGGCCGGCTGCGTCGCCGTGCCGCTGTCCGGCCGGCTGGCCCCCGCCGAGGTGCGCCACGCGCTCACCGACTGCTCCGTCAGCGCCGTCCTGCACGGGTCCGGCATCACCCCGCCTGACGTGGGGACCTGGCGGGTGACGCCGTCGGAGCTGGAGGAGCGAGGGGAGCGGGAGGAGCGAGGGGAGCGGGACCAGGGTGGGAACGGTCCGGTGCGGCGCGACGTCGCTCCCGGCGGGCTGGCGCAGATCATCTACACGTCCGGCACCACGGGCCGGGCCAAGGGGGTCGGCGCCACCCACGCCAACCTCGCCTACGGCCTCTCCGCCGACCCTCGGCGCCGCACCCTCCTGCACTCCCGGCATTTCCTGCACGCGTTCCCCATCGGCAGCAACGCGGGACAGACCATGCTCGTCAACGCCCTGGGCGCCCGCCCCGCCGCACTGACCCTGCCGCGCTTCACGCCCGCGCGCTTCGCCCGGCTGATCGAGTCGTACGGGGTGGGGACGGTCTTCGTGGTGCCCGCCATGGCCATCGAGTTGCTCAACGCGGGCGTCCAGGAGCGCCACGACCTGTCGAGCGTGCGGCTGCTCGGCTCCACCGCGGCGAGCCTGCCGCCCGCCGTGGCGGCGGGCATGGCCAAGGCGTTCCCGAGGGCGACGATCGTCAACTACTACACCTCGACCGAGGCGGCTCCGGCGCAGACCGTGATGATCGTGGACCCCGATCGGCCCGCGTCGGTGGGGCGGCCCTCCTCGGGCGGTGACCTCAAGATCGTGGGGGAGGACGGGCGGCCCGCGAAGGCCGGGGAGCGGGGCGAGGTCTGGCTGCGCTCGCCCGCCGGGACCCGCTCGTACTACCGCGACCGGCGGCTGAGCGACGACATCTTCCGTGACGGCTGGGTGCGCATGGGCGACGTCGGCTACCTGGACGAGGACGGCTACCTCTACCTCGTCGACCGTGAGAGCGACGTCATCAAGTCCGGCGCGCACAAGGTGTCGACGCTGCAGGTGGAGGCCGCGCTGTACGAGCATCCGTCGGTCGCCGAGGCCGCCGTGGTCGGGGTTCCCCATCCGGTGCTCGGCCGGGTCACCGCGGCCGCCGTCGTCACCCGATCGCCGGTCACTCCCGCCGACCTGCGGACGTTCCTGATGGACCGGCTCGCCAGGCACGAGTTGCCGAGCCGGTTGCTGTTCGTGCCCGAACTGCCGAAGAACCACCTCGGCAAGGTGGTGAAGTCGCGGCTGCGTGACCTGCTCGGGCCACCGGCGGACGGCTCCACGTGACCACACAGAGCTCCACGCGAACACGGGGAAGAAGCACATGACGCACTGCCAGGAGAGCATGCCGGCTTCGTTCGTCCAGCAGGACATGTGGGTCGGCGAACGCATGGGGGCGGGGCTGACGTACCACCTGCCGCTCGCCCTGTGGTTCGACGGCGAGCTGGACGTGTCCAGGCTGCTCGGCGCGTGCGCCGGGGTGGTCGCCAGGCATCCGGTGCTCGCCACCGCCGTCGCGGAGAGCGGCGACGGGCTGCGGCTGGTGCCCGCTGCCGAACCGGTCGTGACCCTCGCCGACCTGCCCGACCCTTCGCCCGACGCCCTCGAACGGCTGATCAGGCAGGAGAGCGCGCGGGAGTTCGACCTGGAGAAGGGGCCGCCGGCCAGGTTCACGCTGGCGCCTGCGGGGCCGGGGCGGCATCTGCTGCTGTTCGTGGCCCACCATCTGGTCTTCGATGGCATGTCCAAGGACATCCTGGTACGTGACCTCGCCCGCTTCTACGCGTCCGGGTCCGGCGGGGCGGTGGAGCCGGTGTCGTTCGCCTGGCGGGAGCCGGGGCCGGACGCGCTGGCCGAGGCCCGGGAGTTCTGGGCCGGGCGCTGGTCGGAGCCGGCCGAGCTCGTCCTGCCGGGTCAGCGGCGCACCGGCCGGCGCTACGGGCCGGGCGAGCAGATCGACGCCGGGCTCGACCACGAGCTGGGCCGCGCCGCCGCGAAGGCCGCGGCGGCGACCGGCGCGTCGACCTTCGAGGTGCTGCTCGCCGGGGTGCACGCGCTGCTGTTCAGGTACGGCACGGAGAACGTGGCGGTCGCGATCGACGTGACCACGCGCGGCCCCGGCGCCCGTGACCACATCGGCCCGTTCGTCAGCGAGCTGCCCGTGCTGTCGCGGCCCGACCCCGGCCAGGCGTTCCGCGGGTTCGTCCAGGAGCTGCGCGACGAGCTGCGCGCGGTGTACCGGTTCCGCGACGTGCCGCCGGGGCGGGTGCTGGGCCGGGAGGGCCGCGGCGCCGCCGTACCCGTGTCGATCAGTTACCGCAGGCGGGAGGCCGACCCCGTCTTCCCCGGCCTGGCCGTCACCGTGGACCGCATGATGTTCGGCGGAGGCGCGCGGAACCCGCTGCACCTGCAGTTCCTGGACGGCCCTGACGGGCTGGCGCTGTGCGTGCGCTACGACCCGGAGGCCGTGGACCGGGACGTCGCGGCCCGGTTCGCCGACGGGCTGCGCGCCCTGCTGCGCCACGCCGCCGACGATCCCGGCACCCGCCTGGCCGCTCTGGACGTGGTGCCCCCGGCGCAGGCGCGGCGGATGCTCATCGAGTGGAACGACACCGACGTCGCCTACCCCGCCGGGGCGACGCTGCCGGGTCTGCTCGCCGAGCAGGTGCGGGCCCGGCCGGACGCGTGCGCCGTCACGTTCGGGGAGCGGTCGCTCACGTACGCGGAGCTGGACGCGGCGGTCGAACGGCTCGCCGCCAGGGTCCGGCAGGCCGGGGTCGGGCGCGGCGAGCTGGTCGGCGTGCACCTGCGGCGCTCCGACCTGCTGCTGGTCTGTCTGCTCGCCGTGCACAGGGCCGGGGCCGCGTACCTGCCGCTCGATCCCGACCACCCCGCCGAACGGCTCGCCATGATCGTGGCTGACGCCCGGCCCCGGCTGCTGCTGTCCGAGGCCGCCGTGCCGGACGAGCTGTCCGGACCCGTGCTCCTGGTGGACCCCGGGCTGCTGACGGGCGGGGACCCTGTGCCACCGCAGCCGGTACGGCCGGCGTCGCCCGGGGAGACGGCCTACGTGATCTACACCTCGGGGTCGACGGGGCGGCCCAAGGGGGTCGAGGTCGACCACGGCAACCTGGCCAACCTGCTGCTCGCCATGCGCGACCGGCTGGGGTCCGCGCCCGGTGACACCTGGCTCGCGCTCACCTCGCCCGCGTTCGACATCAGCGCGCTGGAGCTGTACCTGCCGCTGGTCGTCGGCGGCCGGGTCGTCGTCGCGCCCCACGGCGCGGTGCGGCAGCCGGAGGCGCTGGCCCGGCTGGTCGCCGAGCAGGGCGTCACGCACGTCCAGGCCACGCCGTCGGTGTGGCGGCTGCTGCTGCCCGGCAGCCTGGCCGGGGTGACCGCGCTGGCGGGGGGAGAGGCGCTGCCGCCCGGGCTCGCGCGGGAGTTACGCGCCCGCTGCGGCCGCGTCGTCAACGTGTACGGCCCGACCGAGACCACCATCTGGAGCACGTACGGCGAGCCGGGCGAACATGGTGAACCGGTCACCATCGGCCGTCCCCTCGCCAACACCCGGATCTACCTGCTCGACGCGGCGATGCGCCCGGTGCCTCCCGGCGTCGCGGGCGAGCTGTGCATCGGCGGGGCCGGGGTGGCGCGGGGCTACCGGGGCAGGCCGGCGCGTACGGCCGAGCGTTTCGTCCCTGATCCTTTCGGCCCGCCCGGGGGACGGCTGTACCGTTCCGGCGATCTGGCCCGCTACCGGGCCGACGGCGAGATCGAGTTCCTCGGCCGCCAGGACGGCCAGGTCAAGCTGCTCGGGCACCGGGTCGAGCTCGGCGAGATCGAGGCCAGGCTG
>NZ_JAPNNL010000061.1 GCF_027620315.1 Nonomuraea corallina
CAGCCAGGGTCGGGAGGCTGGAGCGGACCGCGGCCAGAGCGGGGACGATCTCGTGGGTGCGGGTGCGGGTGCGGGTGCGGGTCATGTCGTGTTCGCGGCCGGGTCGTACGTCTGAGACCCACAGCGGCCATCCGTCGGGAGCGGAGATGACCTGGATGTTGCCGCCGTGGTGCTTGTGCTTGCCGGACCACCACAGGTCGGCGCCGTTGGGGCCGGGGGTGGCGACACGGTCGGTGGCGATGACGATGCCGTCGAGGTTGACGTGGGTCAGGCCCGCGTTTTGGTTCAGATCGGGCGCGTGGGCGGCGAGGACGTCGATGCCCTCGTGCAGGTAGCGGTAGGCGGTCTTGCTGCCGATGTTGTTGTCGGTGGCTAGTTGCCTGATCCGGGTGCCGTCGGTGAACCAGCGCAGGATGAGGACGGCCTGGGCGAAGCAGCCGAGCGCTCGGCGGCCACGGCGGGTGCCCCGCCGGCGGCGTTCGGCGTGCAGCAGGGCGGACAGGAACAGCACGGTCTCCCGGCGGACATCGAGGGTCGCCGGGTATGTGACACTGGTGGACACGTGAAGCCTCTGGCTCGAAGTTGATCTCTAGACAAGACCACTTCTACCAGGGGCTTTACGCTTGCCGATCACCGCTGTGGCATGCCGGGGGCGACCATTCCACTACGCACAGCTACTGATCCTTACCGACAAAGGCTCAATGGTCAACAGCGCGATCATCGGCTCCGTCAGGTTCCCGCGACGGGCGTAACGGTGTAGAGGTGCCTTTTCTCGCTCAGCCATCCACGGTCGATGAATCGGCCGCTCATGCGCCCGGCGAGGAAAAGATAGGTCTCCAGGCAGACCCGTCCGTGGTTCTCGGGTTCGGTGATCCAGGATCCGGAGTGCGCGGCCTCCGGCATCACCGGTCGGCCGACTTCGCGGAGGTAGGGCTCGAGCATGGAGCCGGGGTCCGCAGTGACCTCTCCGTACCAGCGCTGGGTCGCCCAGGCGGTGGCGACGCCGTCGCTGTAGAGAAGGTCGTAGACCAGGGCATCCATGGTGCGAATCTGGAGGAAACGCAGGCCCGCTTCCGTCAGGCCGTTGATCACCGGGGGTGGGCCGCTGATGGTGAGGACGTGTGTCCAGCCGTCGGCGTGGGGGCCGGCCCAGATGCGTGTCACCACGTCGACGCCGACGGAGGGAGCGACCACGCTCGAGGTCGTGTTCGGCCGGGATTCAGCCGCGATCCAGGCACGCCCTCTAAGCTCGCGCCCATGCGAAAAGTGAGCGCGACGCTGACAGCGCTGCTGGTCCTGACTGGATGCGGGCAGCCTGCCGGCGAAGGAGGCCTGATGGACGCGATGGCCGCCGTCTCCGGCGAGGGGCCCGCCGCCGCGTACTTCGAATACGGCGAACCGGCTTGGTGGCGTGACCTGGGTGGCAAGGCGGGTGCCGACGAGGCTCGCCGCTGGCTGGGCGCGGCGCACTCCGGCCTGGGCGGTCTCGCCCCTGTCGCGGAGGCCCTGCCGGAGGCCACGGGCATGACTCCCAGCGCCGCTACGCGGGCGATCTCGATCGGCCTGCCTCCGCAGCAGGCGTTCCGGTTCGACGGTGACGTCGATGCGGACGCCGTACGTGAGAAGCTGGCCGCCCTCGGCGCCAAGCCTCGTGAGATGGGCGGCCACGAAGGGCTCTCGTTCTTCCCCGGCGCCGAGATCGACCTGGCCCGGGCGATCGTCCCCGGCGTGACCAACCAGCTCAACCAGGTTGTGGTCACCGACTCCCTGGTGGCCGCGGCCTCGACCCCCGACGTGCTCACGACCGCTCTGGACGGGGAGGCCACACTGGCCGACAAGCCGGCGTACGCGGCCGTGGCCGCCTGTCTCGGCGACGTCGCCGCGGCCACGATGATGGCCCCGTCACCTCCCGGCGGGACTGTCACGCTGTACGGCGTGGGGGTGCGTCGTCCGGCCGACCTGAACGACCGGCCCGTCAACGTCATCTGCGTGCTGCCGGCGGCGTCCGCGGCCGCCGGCGTCGAACGCGCCCTGACGACCCGCCTCACCCCGGCAGGCAGTATGAGTAACGGCGGGACGTGGGGAAAGCACGCCCCGGAGATCACTCACGACCGGGTCAGCTCGGACGATCACACCGTGCTGCGGGCCGTCCTGACCCTGAACGGCACCGCGAACGCGATGTTCGCCAACCAGATGCTGGTCCGGGGTGACCTCCAGGCCCTGACCGCCTCATGAGGCACCGGACATCAAGCGGGGCATTCGCGGGATGACCAGCCCGCCTCAGCCCGTCCCGGGCGCCAGCGGAAGCCGCATCACCAGGCGAGCGCCGCCGGGCTGGTCGGCGGCGTACAGGTCGCCCCCGTACGCCTGGGCGATCTCCCGGCCGATCGCCAGGCCGAAGCCGGACCCGCCGGGGTCCCGCGTGCGCGCGTCGAGGCCCCGGTACGCGCGCTGGAAGATCTTCTCCCGGTCCTCCGGCGCGATGCCGGACCCGTCGTCGACGACCTCCAGGAAGGCGGACGGCGGCTCGGCCCGGACGACGATCTCGATCCTGCTCGTGGTGTGCCGCTCGGCGTTGGCGACGAGGTTGGACAGGACCCGGGCGAGCCTGACCCGCGAGGCCCGGACCACCACGCCGGAGTCCAGCCGGGTGACCACCTCCACGCTCGGCGGGTGCGACTCCAGCTCCTCCATGACCAGCCGGGCCAGGTCTACGCGGTCGGTCGCCGGCGGCGTCGCCGTGTAGAGGCGGGCCAGGACCAGCAGGTCGGCGACGATGTCGTCGAGCCGTTCGACGTCGCGGCGCAGCTTGTGCAGGACCGGGCGCAGGTCCGCCTCCGGCTCGGTGAGCGCGACCTCCAGCTCGGTCATCAGCCCGGTGATCGGGTTGCGCAGGTCGTGCGTGGCGTCGAACAGGAACCTCTGCTGGTGCTCGATGGCCTCGTGCAGCGCCGACACGGTCCGCTGCTCCTGCCGGTAAGCGCGTTTCAGCCGGGTGCTGAGCTCCAGCAGGTCGCGGGCGCGATAGTAGAGATGCGCCTCAGGCTCGCCGGGCTCGCCGACCGGCGGCGTGTCCTCCATCAGGGCCGTCACGTCCTCGGCCCAGCAGACGATCCAGCTCAGCTCGCCGTCCCGGCCGAAGACCGGCACGTGCACCAGCGTCCAGTAGCGTTCCTCGTACGCGCCCCGCCGGCCGGACTCGATGTCGTGCCGCAGCAGCGGGACGACGTCCACGGTCCCGGTGCGCGCCACGTGCTCCAGCGAGGCGCGCAGGGTTTCCACGAAGGCCGGGGGACTGGAGAAGGCGGTCAGGACGGACCGCCCGATCACGTCCGGCCGGCTGAGGTGGGTCGTCCTCAGGCAGGCGTCGTTGACCGCCACGATGGTCAGATCCGGCGTCACCACCGTGCAAGGCGTCGGCGTCACGTTGAACACCGCCGCGTAGTCGAGCGCGTCCCCCATCAGGCATCCCCCACACCCTCACCTACCCCGAAATACCGCTCAAGCTGCGGAAACGAGGAAGCAGTGCGGGAAACGGCACCCGAGGCGGCTACCCCTCCTGGACCTCGATCGCGGCCCCCGGGCAGACGGCGGCCGCCTCGCGGACCACGGCGTGCCGCCCCTCGTCAGGCTCGGCGTTCAGCAGCACGACGATGCCGTCCTCCTCGCGCTGGTCGAACACCTGCGGCGCGAGCAGCACGCACTGACCTGCGCCGCAGCAGCGGTCCTCGTCGACGATGACCTTCATGGCGGACTCCTCTCTCGGATTCGGGATCACCAGCGGACCGGGACCGTGCGCAGGCCGCCGACGGCGAGCCCTTCCACCCGCTCCAGCTCGGCCGGGCTCACGGCCAGCTCCAGCGACGGGAGCCTGCGCAGCAGCACCTCCAGCACGACCTGCAGCTCGGTGCGGGCCAGCGCCTGGCCCAGGCAGGAGTGCGCGCCGGCGCCGAACGCCAGGTGCGGGTTGGGCTTGCGGGCCAGGTCCATCTCGCCGGCCGCGTCGAAGACGCTCTCGTCGCGGTTGGCCGCGGCCATGCTGCACACCACGGTGGTGCCGCGCGGCAGCGCCGTGGCGCCGACCTCGATCCCCTCGGACAGGTACCGCGGCAGGCCGAAGCCGGAGTTGGCGTCCATCCGCAGCGACTCCTCCACCGCGGTACGGATCAGCGACGGGTCCTCCAGCAGCCGCTCCCACCGGGTGCGGTCGGCCAGCAGCATGGCGACCATCTTGCCGATCATGTTGGCCGTGGTCTCGTGCCCGGCCACCAGCAGCGCCATCCCGGTGACCAGCACCTGGATCTCCGACAGCCCGCCCTGCTCCGGGCCGCCGGCCGCGAGCAGCTCGCTCAGCAGGTCGTCGCCCGGCTCGGCGCGCTTGGCCGTGAGGTGGGCCGACATGTACTGGAAGAACTCGTGCTGGGCGGCCTCGACCTCGGCCTTCTCGTACCGGGTCAGGTTGAGCAGCGTGTCGGACCAGTACGAGAACCGCTCCCGGTCCTCGGCCGGCACCCCCAGCATGTCGCAGATCACGTACACCGGCAGCGGGAAGCCCAGGTCGGCGCGCAGGTCGCCGGGCGCGCCCCGCTTGACCATGTCGTCGATGAGCCGCTCGGCGATCTCCGCCATCGCGGGCCGCAGCGCGGCCATCCGCTTGGCGGTGAACCACTTGCCGACCAGGCGCCGCCAGTGCAGGTGCTCCTCGCCGCCGTCGGGGAGGATCTGCGCCATCTCGCTGTTGAACAGCCCGCCGTCGTCGGTGGCCGACAGCCGGGCGGCGTCGGGCGCGGTGAGCAGCCGGGTGAAGCGCGGGTCGGCGAGCACCTGCTTGACGTCCTCGTACCTGGTCAGCAGCGTCGCCTGGTCACCGCTGGGCAGCTTCACGCGGGCCACCGGGCACTCGCCGCGCAGCTCGGCCCACTCCGCGGGCGGCTCCAGCGCCGCGTCGCTGGGGATGGGGTAGCTCAGGTCCTGCTTCATTCGGCTTCTCCTCTGTTGGGATGGTTCCGTTCAGGCGAGTTCCCGCTGTCTCAGCTGGATGACGGTCCTTCCTCTCATCCTCCTTCGCACGTTACCCTACAGATGTAGGAAAGCCTTCAAATGTAGCCCGAAAGAACAGTGGAATCCGTGGCTCTGCCCTCCGTCAACGTCCCCGGCGACCGCCGGGTGCGCCGCACCCAGGCCGCCCTGGCCCGGGCGCTGATCCAGCTCGTCGAGGAGCGCGACCTGCCCCGGGTCACCGTCGCCGACGTGGCCCAGCTCGCCGGGGTGAGCCGCTCGACCTTCTACGACCACTACCGCGACGTCCACGAGCTGGCCGAGGCCGCCTGCACCACGATGATCGACAAGCTGCTCGGGTCGCTGCCCAGCCCCTGCCCGGGCGCCGCCGACCCCGGGCCGGAGGCGATCCGGTCGCTGGAGGAGTTCTTCACCAGCCTCGCCGAGCACGCCGGCCTCTACCGCGCCCTGCTCGGGCCGCAGGGCAGCGCCCGCGTGTCCGACCACATCCGCCGCCGCAGCATCGCGGCCATCCAGGCCCACCTGCGCGCGGACGATCCGGACGAGCACCACGTCCCCGCCGCCTTCACCGCCGGCGCCCTCATCGGCGTGGCCGCCGACTGGCTGCAGCGCGGCCGCCCCCACACCCCGGCCGAGATGGCCGCCCGCACCTGGCCCCTGATCGCGGCCCTCTGGCCCCCGCGCGGCTGAGGCCGCGCCCCCGAACGCGCGACGCCCTGGTCAGGTGGAGGGCCGGGCCCGCCACAGCAGGTAGACGAAGTACGGCGTGCCGATCAGCGCCGTCACCAGCCCCGCCGGCACCTGCGCCGGCGCGATCACCGTACGGCCGAGCGTGTCGGCCAGGCTGACCAGCAGCGCGCCGAGCAGCGCCGCCACCGGCAGCACCCGGTTGTGGTGCGCCCCGACCAGGGCGCGCGCCGCGTGCGGGGCGACCAGCCCGACGAAGCCGACGACCCCCACCGCCGACACGGCCGTGGACGTGAGCAGCACCGCGCAGGCGAGCGCGGTCAGCCGCACCGGCTCCAGCGGCACGCCCAGGACCCGCGGCGTGTCCTCGTCCAGCGAGAGCAGGTCGAGGTCCCGGCGCAGCCAGACCAGCAGCGGCACCGTGACCACGAGCGCCAGCGCCACCGGGATGAGCTGCGCCGGTACGCGCCCGTACGTGGAGCCGGAAAGCCAGGTCAGCGCCTTGGCCGTGTTCCACGGGTCGGACAGCACGATGATCAGGACGATGATGGACGTGCACGCGTACTGCACGCCGACCCCGATCAGCACCAGCCGGTCCGAGCTCAGCCCGCCACGCCACGACAGCCCGTAGACCACGGCGAAGGCGATCAGCGCGCCCGCGCCCGCCGCGGCCGACATCGTCCAGATCCCGGCCATCGGCGCCAGCGTGAGCAGCGTGATCGCGCCGACCCCCGCCCCGGCCGTCACGCCCAGCACGCCGGGCTCGGCCAGCGGGTTGCGGCACACGGCCTGCACCGCGGCCCCCGCCACGGCCAGCGCGACCCCGGCCAGCGCGGCGGCCGCGACCCGGGGCCACCGCTGGTCGAGCACGAACGTCAGCGCCCGCCCGCTGCGCCCCTGCAGCCAGTTGACCACGTCGCCGGTCAGCAGCCACCGGTCACCGCCGAGCAGCCCCAGCACCAGCGCCCCCACCAGGAGCACCACACCGGCCGCGACCACGGCCAGGAAGGCCCCCCGAGACCGCGACGCGCCCGTGCGCGCCTCCGGTGGCCGGCGGGTCGGGCCCGCGTCACGGTAGCGACGCGCCAGCCAGATCATCACCGCCGCGCCGAACACGGTGGTCACCACGCCCGGCGGCACCTCCACCCCCGCCTGCGCGCCCAGCACGGCCCGCAGCGCGATGTCGGACCCCAGCACGACCAGCACGCCGACCAGCCCCGCCAGCGGCAGCATCGTCCGGCTCCTGTGCAGGCCGGGGATCGACCGGGGGAGCAGCCGCACGATCACCGGCGCGCACAGCCCGACGAACCCGATCGGCCCCGCGATCGTCACCGCCGACGCCGCCAGCAGCACCGCCAGCATGGTCAGCCACAGGCGCAGCCGAGGCACGTTCACCCCGAGCACGGTGGCGGTGTCGTCGCCCAGGCCGAGGATGTCCAGCCGCGGCCCGGCCAGCACCGCCGCGCCCAGCCCCACCGCGATCACCGGCCCGAGCTGCGTGACCGCGTTCAGGTCGGTCTGGACGAGCGAGCCGCTGCCCCACGCGAACAGCCCGGTCGTCTCCTGCTCGAACAGGATCATGAGCAGGTTCGTCAGCGAGCTGAACGCCAGCGCGGTGGCCGTCCCGGCCAGGATCAGCCGCGTCGTCCCCGTACGCCCGCCCGACGACAGCGCCAGCACCAGCGCGGCGGCGGCCAGGCCGCCGATCAGCGCCAGCGCGCCGGAGACCGGCACCGGCAGCGTCAGCCCGACCACGCTGCCCGCGACGACCGCCAGGTAGGCGCCCGCGCTGACGGCCAGCGTGTCCGGCGAGGCCATCGCGTTGCGCGCGATCGCCTGCAGCAGCGCGCCCGCCACGCCCAGCGCGACGCCCACGCAGACCCCGGCCAGCAGCCGCGGCAGCCGCGAGGCCAGCAGCACCCGGGCCGCCTCGTCGCTGCCGCCGAACGGCAGCGCCAGCAGGTCGAGCGCGCCGACCGAGGAGGTGCCCTGCGTCACGTGCACGGCGGCCACCAGGACGACGGCCGCCAAGGCCAGGAGAAAGACCCCGGCGGTGCCCAGCCGCCGCAGCGGCGTGTCGGGCACCGACGGGGTCAGGACTTCGGTGCTCAACCGGTGAACGCCTTGACCAGCGCGTCGGCGTACTGCTGGGCGGAGAGCGGCCCGCCGAACGTCCAGATGCCGTCGGGCATCCGGGTGACCTGCTGCTTCTCCACGAACGGCAGCGACTTCCAGATGGCGTTCTTGGCCAGCCCGTCGGCGAAGACGTCCGCGCCGTCGGAGGCGTTGTAGAAGAAGCGGGTGTCGGGGTCCTTGAGCACGGTCAGGCCCTCGACGTCGGTGGTGCCCAGGCCCCACTGCTTGTCGACCTCGCCCTTCCAGGCGTTCTCCAGCCCGAGCCGGCCGCCGATCTCGGACACCAGCGAGCCCTTCCCGAACAGGCGGATCGAGATCGAGCTGCCCTGCTTCCACCCGTCGGCCATCACGAACGGCTTGCCGGCGCCGCCCGCGGCCTCGATCTTCGCCTTGCCGTCGGCCAGCGCCGCGTCGAAGTCGCTCAGCAGCTTGGCGCCCTCGTCGGTCTTGCCGACCGCCGTCGCGATCATGGTGACGTCCTCGCGCATCCGCTCCAGGTTGCGCGTGGCGTCGCTGCCCTTGGCCACCAGCACCGGCACGAACTTCTCCAGCTGGGCGGCCAGCTCGACGTCGTCGGACTCCATGACCACCAGGTCGGGGTCGAGCGCGCTGATCGAGTCGACGCTGGGCTCCTGCCGCATGCCGACGTCCTGCACCGAGGGGTCGAGCTTGACGGCGGTGTCCCAGACGGCGAACCCCTTCACGTCGGCCGCGCCCACCGGCATGACACCCAGACTGGCCAGGATCTCGGTCTCGGCCCACTCCAGGCTCACGACCCGGGTCGCCGGCTGGTCGAGCTTGACCTCCTTGCCCCGGCTGTCGGTCACGGTCACGGGGCCCGCCGACGGCTCCGCGCTCGCCGACGCCGCCTGCTCGGGTACGGGTGCTTCGGTCGTGCCGCAGGCGGCGAGAAGGGCGATGGCCGCGATGGCCGTCAGGGCACTGCGCATGGTGGTTCCTGTCATGTCGTCGCGTGAACGCTCTTGCTGTGCCGGCCGATCGGCCGGGTGGTCACGGTCCCGCTCACCGGGTCGTGGCTGACCTCGATGCGGATCCCGTACGTGTCACTGAGCAGGTCCTCGGTGAGGACCTGCGCGGGCGGCCCCTCGGCGCGGACCCGCCCCTGATGGAGCAGGACGACGTGGTCGGCGATCTCGGCGGCCTGGTTGAGGTCGTGCAGCACGACCCCGATCGCCACGCCGTGCTCGTCGGCCAGGTCGCGCATCAGCTCCAGCAGCTCCACCTGATAGCGGAGGTCGAGGAACGTGGTGGGCTCGTCCAGCAGCAGGACGCCGGTGTCCTGCGCCAGGCAGGTGGCCAGCCAGACGCGCTGCAGCTCGCCGCCGGACAGCTCGTCGACCGGCCGCTCGGCCATCGCCGTCACGCCGGTCAGCTCCATCGCCCGCGCCACAGCGGCGGCCCCGTCAGGATCCGCCGCCTTCCAGCGCTTGCGGTACGGGTGCCGCCCGTACCCGACGACGTCCGACACCCGCACCCCGCCGGGCGTGGGCCGGCTCTGCGCCAGCAGCGTCACCCGGCAGGCGAAGTCGCGCGCCGACAGCCCCAGCGCGTCGGCGCCGTCGCCGAGCGTCACCGCGCCGCTGTCGGGCCGGTGCAGCCGGGCGAGCGCGCGCAGCAGCGTGGACTTGCCGCTGCCGTTGGGGCCCACCAGCGCGGTCACGTGGCCAGGCCGCAGGGCGATCCGGCCGTCGCGCACCACGGTGGCGCCGTGATAGCTGAGGCACAGCTCCGCCCCGCGGAGGGAGATCTCCTCGGTCATGGGAATAAGGTTAGGCTAACCTTGCTAATCGCGCTACAGGGGGATGCCCTCTGTGAAGCCTTCTCATGGACCAGACCGGCTCGGCATACCGGCCCCATGGCGACCTCCGCGGGTTGAACCTGGGCATCCATCGAACCCGTACTCCTCGCTGACCGATCGCGGCGGCGAGGACTGTACGTGGAGGTTCCCGTGCCACGACCCACCATGGCGTTACGCGCCACCATCGCGCTGGCCCTCATACCCGCCGCCGTCGCATCCGCGGCCCTCACCTCCGACGCCGCGTCGCGGTCGGCCAGGATCCATCTGAGCGCGGACACGCAACCCAAGCCGGAACGGCCGACGCTCGACAAGCTGGTGGCTCTCGCGGAACAGCGTGGAGTCACCCTGGCCCAGGCGATAGACGAGCACGTGACCGAGGTGACAGGACACGGCACCGACGCCGCCACGCTGCCCTACTTCAAGATCGACGACCTGCCGCTCGCCGAACTCGTCGACCTCGAAGACGTGGCCGAGGCCGAAGGCATCACGCACAAGCAGGCGATCGACAGGTACGGGTGGCAGCCCGCCTTCAGAAAGGTGACCGACACGCTGCGGCAGGCGTACCCGGACGAGATCACCGCCACCTCCATGTCCCAGGACGGACGCGGCGCACGCCTCGCCTTCAAAGGCCCGATCCCGCCGCGGGCGATCACGCTGGCCAGAACGCTGCCGGTCGCGGTGGACCTCGTCGGAGAGACCGGCTTCTCCGAGCGGGAGGTGGAGGCGGCGCGTACCAAGGCGCTGAAAGCCGTGACCGGGCGCGCTGGGACAGGCGACGTGGGCGCGTCGTTCGATGCCGAGAAGGGCACCGTCAGCATCGAGGTCGAGGCGGAGGCGACCACGCAGGAGGTCAGGCAGGATCTCGGCGAGGTGGCCAGGTCCACACTGCCGGCGGACAGCGAAATCCGGATCGACGTCAAGGTCGTGGACGAGCTGGACATCGAGCCGCAGGACAAGTACATCCGCGGGGGTGGCCTGCTCGACGAAGGGTGCACGGTAGGTTTCGTGGTCAACTACCACGCCTCGGCGAAGCAGGCGATCTCCACCGCGGGGCACTGCACCGTCCGGCCGACCTACACGTACTACAACCACAGCCGGGACGGCGGCTCCACCGTGGTCCGGAGCGTGATCAAGCATCAGGGCGGAAGAGGCGACATCGCGCTGTACACCCGCGGATCGATGACCGCGACGCGCACGTTCTACTACGCGAAGAACCGCAAGCGATACGTCGACGACAGCTCCGCCTTCGCCCCTGGAGTCGGCAGCCAGATCTGTCATTTCGGCAGAGTCACCGGGAAGCACTGCGGCCAGGTCTCCGACCGCGACTACTCGTACTACAACGAGAGACAGCGCGTGACGTACGAGCATCTCGTCATGGCGGACGGAGAGCGGAACTTCTCCGATAGGGGAGACAGCGGCGGCCCCTGGTACTACGGGAACACGGCGTACGGCATCCACCACGGCGGCTCGCGCACCCCGCCGCATACGTGGGGCACGTTCACGCCGGTCCACCAGCTGCGCATGTTCGGCGTGTTCGTCTACCAGCGCTGAGGAGGCGAACCTGGCATGAAGGCAACCATCGGTGCGATGCTCCTCCTCCTGGTGGTCGAGGCCTGCGGAGGGGGCCCGGACAAGCCCACGTTCGTCGGCCGGGATCCGCGCATCATCGTCGACGTCGAGCAGGACATCAGCCTTCAGATGAGTATCCCCGGAATCCTCGGCTACGACGCCCGGAGCAAGTGCCTCACCATGACCTTGGAGAGCGGCTACCAAGGGGAAGTCGCGGCCCCGGTCTGGCCCGCCGGGAGCAAGCCGGTGATGCGGCAGGGGAAGCGCGGCGTCGAGGTGCCCTACGCCGGCACGATCCTGGAAGGCGAGCGGCTGTACGGGGACTCGTACGCACCCCACACCACCGACGGCTTCGACCACCTCGACCTGCCTGACGCATGCGTTCCACCGAACCGCGCCTACGTCTTCATCACCCCGGACCAGCGGCCCCTGCCCCCGGACGACCCGGCCGTCACGCTCCGTCCCTCTGAATCCGCACCGGCTGAGCTGCCCCGGTGGGATCACTAGGCGCCCTGGGCTCGGGACGGCTCGCCGCAGTATGTTCGAGGGCGTGTACTCAGCCGGGGGAGCGCCATGAAGAAGGCATCGTTCCTGGCCGCGATCCTCGCCGTGTCCGCCTGCGGTACGCAAGGCGCTCTCAGCCAGGCCGCCATCGACCAGGCCCTCCGCCACGGTACCGCTCCGGAGCTGATCTACGTCGTGGATCTGCCGGGTTTCGAGTTACAGGAGCAGTCCGTCGGCGGGGTCGGCGAGGACGGGTTCGGGGCCTTCTACGTCTCACCGGACGGCAAACAGGTGCAACTCCGCGTCGACCGCGGCGTCTTCGACGACGAGGTCTGCGAGGAGCGGCCCGTCACCGACGCCGAGCCGGTCGATGCGCCCGTACGGTGCGCGCGTGACGAGGTCGGCTGGTATCGGGAGGCTGCCGGGCGTCATGAGTACGTCGCCATCAGAGGTGACGCCTTTCTCCTCCTGGCCGGGAAGCTCACCGACGTGAACCGGGAGACGCTGAAGACGGCCATAGCCGGCGCCCGCCAGGCGGCCGTGACCGGGTCGCCGACACCATGGCGCAGCCCGGTCGAGCGCGGCGACCTGCCGACCATCGGGGACGGGGCTCCGAACAACAAGGTCGGGCCGGGCGGGTGACCGCTGGGCAACGAGAGGGCCGCTCCTCGTGAAAGATGGAGGCCATGGCGAGAACACACTTGTCGATCAGGGTAGAGCTGGTCAGTGGCATGCACGCGCCGGACCTCTGGCCGCGGCCCGGACGGATCTTCGCGGCGGCCCGCGCGACCACCTTCCACGACCTCGCGACCGCGATCGACGACGCCTTCGCCCGCTGGGACCGCAGCCACCTGCACATGTTCACCCTTGCCGACGGGACCACGATCAGCCCGCTCACGTGGTGGGGTGGGGACGAGCCCGAGGGCATGCTCGACGGCGACCGCGTGAAGCTGAGCCGGTTGCAGCCGGGCGAGCAGTTCGCCTACGTCTTCGACCTCGGCGACGACTGGCAGCACTTGTGCACTGTCGAGGAGAAGCGGGTGGATCCGGAGGAGGTCCTGGGGGTAGTCCCCACGCGACCGACGCCGTACTGGGGATGGGGGACGATCCCGGACCAGTACGGCAGGCGGTGGAACGGCGACGACGGCGAGAGCCCGGCCCCACCAGCTCCGCGCCGCTTGAGCGACCTGCCGCCGATCCTGCCCTGGTGGGGTCGGTAGAAGAGAACGGGCCCACCACGTCAGCCCGTTTCAAGTGTCGAACAACTGTGACGATCCGTTGACCATTGACGATCGCCCATGGACTTCTGCCGCAATTACGTTGGCGGAGGCCTCAGGAGTGTCGTGTTCCCATATACGAATCACTCTCCAGCCGGCTTCCGTCAGAAGTCGATCCGTTTCGGCGTCGCGCTCTCTGTTTCTTCGGACCTTCTCGGCCCAGTACTCGGCGTTGGTGGCCGACTTGGTGTGATGCTCGGGACAGCCGTGCCAGAAGCAGCCGTCCATGAAGACCGCCACCTTGGCCCGCGTGAAGACGAGGTCGGCGGTTCGACGGATGCTGGGCAGCGGGCGGATGGAGACGCGGTACCTGAGGCCCAGCGCGTGGACTGCTCGTCGGAGGGCGAGCTCGGGCTTGGTGTCCCGCCCGCGGTTGGCTTGCATGCTCTTGCGGGCGCCCTCACTGGACGCGCGGGTCGGCCTCTGGACTGCCATACGACCTACGGTAGCGAGATGCGGCCGTGCTAATTGACGTCCCGGCTCGCCCCGAACAGTGAGTCGTGATAGAGCATCGCCATAGCTCTGTGATCGAGACAGGTAGGGGTGGAGTGACGGATGCGAGAGGGGGAGACGCTGGCTGGTCGGTATCGCTTGGTGAAGAAGCTTGGTGCCGGCGGGATGGGCGTGGTGTGGAAAGCCGTTGACCTGCGCCTTGACCGGGAAGTGGCGGTTAAAGTCTTTCCATACGAGAGGGATCCGGATCCCCGACGTGTCGAGCGATTCCGCGCGGAGCCCGTCCTGTGCGGCCGACTACAGCATCCCGGCATCGTCGTCATCCATGACGCCGATGAGGACGACGGACGGCTGTTCTTCGTTATGGAACTCCTCGATGGCCCGAACCTGATGAAGGTTTTTTCCCGGCATCTGAACGGCCTTCCGAGCGAGCGGGTCGTGAACATCGGCGCCCGGTTGGCAGAGGCGCTCGGTGTCGCGCACGCGAACAAGGTCATCCACCGCGACATCAAGCCCGCGAACATCATGCTTCTGTCCGGCGACCGACCGAAGATCTGTGACTTCGGCATCGCGCGGGCCGTCGACTCAGGAAAGGCCACCCTGCAGGTGGGCACGCCGGCCTATATGGCACCGGAACAGAGCGAGGGCGAGCCGGACGAACGCAGTGACCTGTACTCCTTGGGGTGCGTGCTCTACGAGATGGCCACCGGTGAAACGCCGTTCGACGGGAGCGTGTGGCAGTTGATGCACCGGCATGCCACGGAGAAGCCCACTCCGCCCAGCGCTATCCGCGGCGATATCCCGTCGCCTCTGGAGGAGCTCATCCTCTGGCTCCTAGCCAAGAAGCCAGAGGATCGCCCCCAGTCGGCGGAGGAGGTGGCCGAGCGTCTGCGTGCTATGCGTCCGGAGGGTCGGAAGTCCAGCACGAAGATCGAGAGACTTCCTCCCGATCGACTGCTGCGATCGGGCATCCCCGAGCGCAAGCACACCGATGCCGATGACGCCATGGCCAAGAAGATAGATCAGATCCTGAAGAAGGCATTAGTCGATGCCAAGGTCGCCGGATACATCCGTACGCCGGTACTGACTCGGTTCGAGGTCAGGCTCGGCCCCACGACGGAGGCGACTGCGGTCCTTGAGTTGGCCGGGCAGATCGTCCAGGCCGCGAAGCGCGACGGGGTCCGCCTCGTTCTCATGGAACGGTCGACATCACCGTTGCCAGGCTCTATGGCGATCGGTGTGGAGGTTCCACACCGGGTGCCCGAACTCCTCAGCTTGGGTGACATCCTTCGACAGGCTCCAGACGACTCCTTGCTCGCCGGCCTCGGGCGGGCTGGCGATGAAACTTCCGTTTACCTCGACCTCAACGAGGAGAGGCACGTGCTGATCGGAGGGAATGGCGGACGTTTCGACCCGATCAGGAGCATCGTCGCCTCACTCGCGGTGAAGCACAAGCCGAAGCGCTGTCGACTGATCATGGTCGGTCGGTGGAATCAGTTCTTCGATCTTCCCCATGTCGTCCAAGAGGCCATGGGGAATCCGCTCACGTGGGCGGTTGCCGAACTGGGCTGCCGCTATGGGGATCTGGAGCGGTCTGGATGCCGTGACGTCGAACAGTTCAATCGTGAGGTGCGCGACGAGAGGGCTCCCATGCCGATCGCCGCATTGGGTGACACCGAGCGTGCGCACCCGGACGTGGTGGTGGTCATCGACGAACTGGCGGACATCGACGATCAGGACGCTGTCGTCGAATTGGCCCGGGAAGGACGCGCGGTCGGCATTCATGTGGTCGCGCGTACGGCCCGTCCATCCGAGATCGTGCTGAACAGCCGCGTCAAGGGATACTTCCCAGCAAGACTCGCCCTTTCCATGGCCACGGCCGATGAGAGCATCCGGGTCATCAACCGGCCTGGAGCCGAGGTCCTTGCGCTCGGCAACGGTCTGTTCCTGCGGACGACGAGTGGTGAGCCGCAGGAGATCCGGCTCGCCGCGATCTCCGACGAGGAGATCGCGGCGATCGTCACCTACTGGCGAGGTTGAGGAAGGGGCTCGGAGCCCCATGCCAGGAGATGTGAAGGCGTTCTCTGGCACGCGTGCCGGCGACAAAAAGCAGGCAGCGCTCCCGCTGGAGGTCGTTCGCATGAGCGGTCGCGTCGTCTTCCAGTGGTGTGACCGCGTTCGCATAGGGCACCTGATTGGCGCCCACGCCGATCACGGCGACACAACGGAACTCCAAGCCCTTCATGCGGTGCATGGTCGTGGCTCGAACCTGTCCCTCCGCGCCGTCCTTGTCGCGAGAGAGATAGCCGGCATCGATGCCGGTACGGTTGAGGGCTTCCGCCGCCGATTGGGCCAACATTTCGGAGCGGGCCGCGACGCCGATCTCCTCCGGTCGTACTCCGGCGTCGAGCCAACCTTGCACGATCTCGACGAGATGCGTGAGCTCGGCGCTCTTCGTGGGCGCACCATAGAGTTCGGGCTCGGCTCCGTGTACTTCCGAACGGCAGCCCGTCAGGGTCGTGTGCTGTCCGGTGAGGTCTAGGATCTTCTCGCCTGCCAGCATGGCGCAGCTCCAGCTGAGGATCTCCTCGGTGGTCCGATAATTGATCTTCAACTTGGTGGACCGTCCGGCCAGTTGGATGCCGACCGAGTTCAGGGAGATGCGGTTGTCGTAGATCCTCTGGTGGGTGTCGTTCGCGATGAACAGGTCATCCGGCCGCTCTGCGACCAGGTCCCGGAGAACACGCCAACGCACAGGATGAAGATCTTGCGCTTCGTCCACGATCACGTGGTCGTACGGTCGCGCGTCCAACTCGCATAGCACCTGCCTGGCTTCGACGCAGATCGTCTCGAACGTACGATAGTTGTTGTCCGCCAGTTCCTGTTCGAACTCGGCGATCGCTCGCCAGACCTTGGCGCGCTGCAGCGGGCCGAGTCGCCTGCCACGCCCGATCCGGCGAGCATCCAGATAGGCGTCGGAGGATGTGATCTCCTGCGCGAGAACGACCTGTCGCCATTCCTCCTGAAGGAACTTCTCGGTGAAGTCCAGGCTCCGGCGCCGGATGATCCGTCGCCAGATCTCCTTCTCCTCGTCTCCACGGAGCAGCGCGAACTTTCCCATGTGCCTGTCGACCAGCCGCCGGGCCACCTGATCGACGGTGAGCACGTCGATGCGGGACAGGACCTCGTCGTCGGTCTCCAGTAATCTCAGCGATTCAGCAAGCGACCTTGTCAGCGTCGTGGTGAACGTGGTGAGCAGCACTCGACCACCTTGTCGAGCGAGATGCCGGGCACGGTGGAGAGCGACCACCGTCTTGCCCGTGCCGGGTCCGCCGGTCACCTGAGCAGGACCCGAGTACGACCGAAACGCGGCCTCTTGCTGCAACGGATGCAGGTAGACCCGCCATCTGGCGAAAGGCTTGGCGAACAGTTCCATGAGCTCTTCGGGCCCTTCGACCAGCGCGACCTTGTGGGGCATGCGCTGTGTGGCGGCCACCAGGTCCTCCGGATCGATCGCTTCGTGCGTGATGCCGCCGACGACGTCGTTCCAGACCTCTTCTGGGGACATGCCCGCGGCCAGACCGAAAAGCACGTCGTATTGAATCTGGGGGAGCTTGCCGTCCAACGCCTCGAGCATGGCCACGTCGGTGAGCATCCGGGCGAACTTGAGCATCTGGTCGTCGATGCCCAGCCGGTCCATGTCGGCGTCCGAGATGTGGTCGAACAGCGGTCGTGTGGTCTCGCCCTGAGTGTGCTTCAACCCTTCGATCGTGTCGGTGATGATCGCGTCGTCACGAATCTCCATGTAACCGGTGACCATGTTCACAGAGACGCGGCGGTGCTTGACCCACTCATAGGCCTTATCGTGAGAATCCACGCGGAGCAGCATGAACTCGTCTCCGGACTCCGGAGCCAGGACGATGCCGCGGTATTTGAGGTCGATACGGATGCTCTTGAACCGCTCGTCACGAATATTGCTCAGCTTCTCCAAATGCGCACCGGCGTGCGAGCTCTGCTCGAACTTGAAGATCGTCTCGACGACCTTCTGCTGAATGGGACGTTCCAGCCGGATGAGGTCCTGCAGGAAGTCCTGGTGGATTCCCAGGCGGGGCACTCGCGTCTCCTCATGGTCCGGCTCCCGGCCCGAGCGTTCGTGATCGGGCCGGGAGGTCACGCTACTTACTCGCCCTTGTAGAAGAAACCGGTCGACGGGTCATCCGGTGTACCGATCAACATGGCCCGGTCCAGGAAGACGTTGTTGGTCTCACAGCTCGTCTCCGCAAGCAGCACGCAGGCGTAGCAGGCAGCCAGGTTGAGGCTGTTGGTCCCGCTCGCCTCGGACTCGATGCATGGTGGGTCCTGCGAACACCACTCGGCGCGGGACAGTGCCGACTCCATGGTCTCGTACAGCTTGCGGTGCTCTCCCTGGGCGACAACACCGCCGAGAGAGCCGGCGGAGTCACTGGTCGCGGTGTAGATGAGAACCCCGGCCATATCCTTGTCGACATAGAGCCGCTCGCGGAGCGCGGCCGAAGGATAACCACAGTCAAGGCTCCACTCATTGATGAGCACATGCGCGAGGGTGTGCAGGAGGACGTAGCGCGCTGTCACAGGCGACTTGATGTCATCGATGCGCAGTGTGCTGCCGGTCCGTTCCGCGCGCTCGCGCAGGAGCATCGTGTGGCTGTGCCAGATCTGTTGGGCGCGGGCCACCGGGCCGGGCCGCTGCTCCCAGACATGCAACAGATCCTCATCGATGGCGAGGAAGACGCCTTCGCCGCTCACCTCGATCGCGGGAAGCCAGCCGACGGTGCCGTTCGCCATGGCGGCACGACGCGTGTCACCGCCGGCCGGATCGGGCATGGTCACCCGCGTGAAGGATTCAAGTGCTCGCACCTCGCGCAAGCGCTTCACCAGCATGGAGCGCTTGATGCCATAGGGCAGTGCGCTTCCATCGCCTGCCGCCGGCACGCACTCGAAGTTCTCGTCACGGGAGATGATCCGGGTGCCGTCGTAAAGCTGGTTGTACTCCTCGCGCCGCAACTCGTTGGCCGATTCGAGCATCGGCGCAGCCTCATCGGAGTCCGGCAGAGCACTCGCCTCAAGCTCACGCCTACGGTGAATCGCGGCTAGGACCTGGTCCGCCGTGAACCGACCGTCATCCATGATGTCGCTCCTCTTGATGGCGTTCAAGAGCACGGAATCGGACACGCCATCGTCCAGTAGGCCACTGAGCTGGTGGTATTGATGATTGAGCCGTTGCTGGAGGGACTCCGACCAGGGCGGAATCGAAAGAGCCGACCGGGCGATGGAGAACCAGGCGGCCGACGCGCCTCGCTGCAACGTGCGCGGTGTCGCGGTGCACGCCGGTTCGTTGGCATCGCGGCCAAGCCACGGCCGGCGTCCCTTGCACTTGATCCCCAGCGCGAACATCGCGCCGCTGCCGAACGCGCCCTCCAAGGACACCGAGCGCACGCCGCACGAACACTTGATCACGACCGATCGAAGCGACGCCGTCTGACCGCTGCTCTCCAAGGTGAGTTCGTGTCTGACCTTCTCGTTGGGGTCACGGTTGCTCTCACTCTTCTTGTGGACCCATTCGAAGTAGGGAAAGTCGTCCAGGTGCCCGTTCTCGCAGGCGATCACGAATCGTGACGGTGTCAGCGGCTTTTCGCAGGCGCCACAGAGGCTCTTACCTGCTGGAGAGCCGAATCGCTTGAACTCCTGAAGCTTCTTACATGTGCCGCAGGAGTACATCTCAGGGAAGAGACGAACTCTGATCCCGTCCCCGGATGACGGCTCGTCCGCTGGAGGGAGTTGGAACCGCGCCACTCGCAGCCAATGCTGGAGCCTCGGCTCGTAGACCACATCCTCCTGCCGAAGGTTGCGCCAACTATCCAGTCCGCACACGATGTAGGACTGGTCCTCAACGGCGATCATCGCGCCCACACCGTACGTGGTGATGGTCTGTGCCCGTCGCACCGCTCCCAGCGGTGTACGCGTGATTTCGGTGTCCTTGCTGCGGCCCGTCCGAAGAGTCCGCCCACTACGAAGTGCCATTCTTCATCGCTCCAGGTAAAGGTCGGATTCGGCGTCAACGTCGCGGAGGCTCCACAAGGTGGGGAACGCATCGTAGAGATCTGTGTCGGTGTGGGAACAGAGGAGGGCCTCATTAGGGTGGCGCTTCTCGCTCCGTTTGAATCGTGGTTTGGCCTCGTAGACCAAATCTGGATTGTCGTCGGCAAGATCGCGCCAGCGAGCGATGATGTCGTTGAGGTCCTTCTCGGTGCCGGCCGCTTCCTCCTCGTCGACCGCCTTCGCTCTCGCCACGATGAGGTCTTTCAGTTCCTCGATCCGGCTCTCATACGTGTGCACGGCTGCCGCCGCCCCGTTCAGGCGGAGTACTGGGTAGAGGAGTCGGGCCATCCCGACCAGGACGGCGTGGAGGGCACGGTCCCGGGCACGCGGCGAGAAGGGGGTGATGCTGGTCGATTCGACCTGCCGGTAGAGCGCCGAGTGGTACGGCACGAAGCTCTCGTAATGCGACCGATCCCTGGATCGGTTGGCGTTGTAGAGGATGACTACCAGGCCGGGGTGCTGACGGCCGACGCGGCTGCTGGACTGGATGTACTCCGCTGTGGTCTGCGGCTGACCCATGATCGCCATAAGGCCGAGACGATCCACGTCCACGCCCACCGAGATCATATTCGTGGCGAGGACCGTATCGAAGGTGCTCTCGTCGGGGAACATTCGCTCGAGATCCTTGAGCCGCCGGGGAATGTCGCTGGACTTCACACGACTCGTCAGCTCTGTGAGCTGATCGGCACGACGCAGTTCGGCACCGTGTCGCTCCGCCAAAAGCTTGAGTCGATCCTGGACGTCGTCCAACACCTGAAGTTCGGCAGCGGCCAGGAGGCGGAGGCTGTTGAAATAGCCGACCAGTGTCCAGTACGCGTCCCTGACGGAGTCGGGGCCGTCTATTTCCGCGGCGTGGTGCAGAAGCGCGGCGTATGCACGAACCAGCAGGGTCGCCTGACTGGTGTTGGGTGCGAGAAGGCCGACGTAGAGACGTGACGCTTTGTCCTCGGCCGGTGTTTCGACGGCGAACCAGGAGTCCCGTGCGTCGAGACCGGCGGGCGGGAACTGGGCGACATCCCGCATGAACAGGCGATTGCCCTGCTCTTTGGCCCGACGAATGGTCGCGGTCGAGGCGATCACCTTGGGCTGGTCCGCCGCGAGGTCGATCGCCGTCTCGTACAGGCCGGTGAGGCTGCCGAGGGGGCCGGAGATGAGATGGAGTTCGTCTTGGACGATGAGTTCCGGGGGGAGCGTGCCTTCGCGGTCCCTGTTGAAGAGAGCCGCCACGTTGGGACGCCACGTGATCTGGGCGAACTTGTCGACGGTCGCGATGATCAGCGTCGGTCGAACCTCATAGATCTTCTCATCGATCACGTGAACAGGCAGCTCGTGGTTGAAGTCGCACTGCCAATCGGCGCAGAAGATGCGCATCTTGGAACTCGCGACGTCCACTTCGTATTCATCGGGCCCCATGGCGGTGCCGCACCACGGACAGAAGCGGAGCTGGACGGGATTGTCCTTGTGCAGTTCCCCGCCGTCTCGGAGCTTTCTGAGACTGGCGGCTGCGTCCTTGAGCTTGTTGGGCGTGGCTGCGGCGCCCACCCACATGCCGATGGAAATGGTCTCTTCGCCCAGTTCCTTGGGCGCATCACGCCGGATGATCTCCATGGCACAGATCAGAGCTGCGGCGCGTTCGAACTGCTGAAGGGTCAGCAGGCGGAGGGTGTACCGCATGATGGCCGTGACCCCGCCACCCGACTCGCCCTTCGTGAGCCGGCGAAGGAAGACGGTGAGCGCGATGATGCCCAGGTACGCCTCGGTCTTGCCGCCGCCTGTGGGAAACCACAGAAGATCGGCGATCTTTCGGTCCTCGTGGTCCTGGTCGACGATGCCGTCCAGGCAGAGCAACAAGAAGGCGATCTGGAACGGGCGCCACTTCCCCTTTTCGACGTCCGGCGCGCCCTGCTTCTGTCCCTTGATCCAGCTCGTCCTGGCCCGCTGGACGGCCATGGCCTTGTTCGCGTACCGAAAAGCGGTCATGGCCATGGCATTGCTTCGAAGCGTCTCGATACCTGAATCCATACGGTCACAGGCGAGCTCGCACTGCCGGATCTGCTCCCTGGCGGACTCGGCGAAGTCGGTGTTGCCGAGCAGCCTTGATTCTTCGGCGCGTTCCGCGATCCAGGCACGGTATCCGTTCACCAGATTCCGGAGTCCGCTGAGAATCTCATCTTCCGGCTTACGCGCGAGGTCGATCATACGGAGCGCCGAGTCGTCGATCTCGGGGTTGGAGTCGGTCAGCAAAACCTCCTTTGACGGGACGAACTCGCTCCAGATGGCGGCCACGGCAGCCGGCACTCCCTTGACCAGCGCTTCGTCACGAAGCGGGGGAGGCGTCCAGTCCCAGTTCGCCGCGCAACCATGACCTGCGGCGAAGTTGGGGGCGTAGCGGTAGAGCAGGCGGTTCGTCTTGATCTCCGCCTCGTCCGCACCGACCGGGACAGGTCGTTCCACGAAGGGCTTTGTCCCCTCCTTACCTGTAACGAGGATCTTCGGCTGGTACAGGCAGTAGGCATCACGGATACCGAACCTCTCGACCTCGTTCACGTTGACCAGCGCGACCGTAACCGATACCGCTCCGTCTTTGGGACGACGGACCCGTACGCGAAGCTCTGCTCCGGGCGCCAACGGTTCGCTGTACTGGCTGGGAGCCGTGACATCCACCTCTACGGGCTCAAGGTCAAGGGCTCTCCGCCGCCAGCGGAGATCCTGCTCTTCGACGGTACGCCGTTCGGCCCGCTGCGCCTTGACCGAACGCCCGGTCTTGTCGATCGGGTCATAGACGGCGGCCGTGACAATGACGGTGATCGTCGGAGACACCGTCGGGTCCACCCCGAAGGTGAGACCCATGGACGACGGCGCCTGATCATTGGCCAGCGAGACACCCGTGTCGACCACGTCCTCCTTGACCCCGGTTTCGGGGGAGAGGTCCGCGTCACGTTCGAGCGCTTCTTCCGTCACCTCGGCGGGGTCACGACGCCGGGGGTAGAGAAGGCCGGCGACGTACGTCGTCACTGGAGAGTCCGTGAGGACTTCGTCCGCCCCTCCGACCGGGCCGACCATGTCGAGGCGAAGACGCTCGACGAGGTCGGCCCGGAAGGCGTAGTGCTCACTGTGCTTCGACATCGAGTTCCTTCTTGTCCCAGGTAAAGGTCGACAGGCCGACGAGACGCGGCGCGAGCCAGACACCGTGCTGGTCGAGTCCGGCGCGGATGCCGGCGGCTTCAACGCCGGCGACGGTCTCCACGGTGTCGATGCGGACACTGGAGATCAAAGACGGGAATGAGTAGGGAACGAAGCTCGGGCCGAGCTTGAGGAATCTGTAGAGGTCGCGTCGGAACTTCTCGGAAGCCGTGCCGATCGGCCGCCCCTCGTGCTTCACCAGGTAGGGAGGACTTTCAAGGAGTCCGATCGGCTCCGGGTAGACCCGCTCCAACTCGACGGCATCTCCAGGGCGTACGGCGGTCGCCAAGTAGTGCTGTACGTCCGCGGCATCGGCCTCGAAGTCGACCGAACCTGCCGGGTAATCGGTGGTGACGTCACCTCGCTGAAGTTCCAGGCCGTCTCGACGCCAGCGTTGGAAGAAATATCGGGCCCATCGGTCAGTGACATCATGGATTCGGATGTTGCGCATGTCCAAAGGCGGCACCAGGTAGAGCTCGTCCCTCGCTCGTGTCATCGCCACATAGAGCAACCTGGCTTCTTCTGCGGGATCCTTGTCGCCTTTCTGGGAGCTGTCCTCAGGAGTCCTCTCCCGCAGTGGTCCAGGGTCCACGACCAGGACACGGTCGAACTCCAACCCCTTGGCACGGTGGAAGGAAGAGACCACGAGCCGTGCAGGGGGCTGAGCGATCAGTTCGTCCGGCAACCTGCCTGCGGCGAGCGCGGAGCGGAGTCGGGCCAGGTCCAAGACGCGGTCCGAGCCATGGCCGGTGCCGGTGCGCTGGAGCAATCGCCAGAGGACCTCGGGGTCCGAGCCCTCGACCAGGGGCAGATCGCCGACGCATTCATCGAATTTCTCCCGGTTCAGCGATGCTCCATGGGAGCGTGCCAAAAGGAGACCCAACCACATCGGAGCGACACGATCACGTGCGGAGCGCTGGAGCCGATGCGGCACGTCGACCGCGTGAAGTTTCTCCGAGATCATCAATGCCTGGCCGTTGGTCCGGCAGAGGATCGCAGAGGTACCGGAAAAACTGGTAAGCGCATCAGCAGCCAGTTCGTCGAACCCGCCGAAGTTCATGACTCCGGTGAGAGTCTTCCGGAGTTCGTTGTAGTGCGCTTCCCCGTCCACGTTCCCGGATTCCGAAAGCATGCGCAGTCGAGGTCCGAAGTCGAGGGCGGTCTTCGCCTCATCGGTCCGCGCCCGGAAGCTGTCGGTGAGGCTCAGCTCCGTCAGATCTTCGCCGAAGGTGCTGCGGAGCCACTCGAAGAAGCGGTTGGTCTCCTGCTTGCGCTCCGCCGAATTCTTGACCGTGAATCCATAGATCGACTGGGCCGGGTCACCGACCACGGTGAACCCGCAGTCGAATCGGTCCAGCAGGGCCTCCACCAGTTCTCGCCTGGCGCCGACGAGGTCTTGGACCTCGTCGATGACGACATGGCGGAGGTCGTGCTCGTAGAGCTCGTCTGCCAGACCGTGGTCGATCGTCTCCTGCGCACCCTCGATACGGGCATCGAAGGACTTCTCCAGCCAGGAACCTTGGGCGTCCACCCGCATCAGCAGGTCGAGCGCCCAGGAATCGAAGGTCTGGGCCCTTACATGCCGAGCGGCGTCCCCGTACTTGTCAAGGCGACTCTTGAGTTCGCGTACGGCGGCGCGGGAGAAGGTGAGCACCAGGATTTCCCCGGCGATCAGGTCCTCCTCGGCGACCAGCCGGTCGAGCCGGCGCACAAGCGTGTGGGTCTTGCCCGCTCCGGCCTGTGCGGTTACCAAGGTCAGGGCGTCAGCGGGCTGCTCGACGACAGCCCGCTGCTCGGCCGTGAGCGCAGGGGTGCCGACGTAGGCATCGCTCACTTATTGCTCCAGAGATATTCGAACTGGGTGAAGGCCAGTTGCCGGTCGTAGTTGACGATGTTGTCCGCCACGTCGAGGATCAGGCAGGTCTCCTTACCGCCGTTCTTGGGGCCTCGGAGACCACGCCCGATCATCTGCTGGTAGACGTTCGGGCTGTAGGTAGGCCGCGCTACGATGACCACCTCGGTGGCTGGCGCGTCGAAGCCTTGGGCAAGCACGCCATAGTTGGCCAACACCCGGATCTGCTTCCGCCGGAACCTCTCGATGTGCGTGCGCCGGTCGGCGTCCGGGGTGCCGGAGTCGATCGAGGCGGACTTGATGCCAAGGTCGTTGAGCTGGGCGGCCATGAGCTTGGCGTGGTTGACCGACGTGGCGAAGAGCAGCACGGGACTGTCCTCCGGAAGCGCCTGGATCTCCCGGATGAGCGTCTGGTTACGTGCGATGTCCCGCCCCAGCTTCTCCTCCACGGTGGCGGGCAGCCTCGCTCCTTCAAACGCTGTTGCCTGGCGAAGGTCATCCTCGGAGAGAGCGAGGGTGGATCCCTGGAGCGCTCTGTGGTCGACCCGCGCCAGCACGCCCAGATCCTGGAGCTCCGCGTAAGGATCGCCGGTCGTGAAGATCCCCTCGTCGAGACGGTTCCGCCCGTAGCGCTCGACCAGACGATTGGTCTCGGTCTCGTTGAAGCCGCGGAACGGCGTGGCGGTCAGTCCGAGCAAAGGACGCGTGGTTTCTCGGAAGGTCAGGCCCAGCGACGCGAGAAGACGGGTGTAGCGGGGCGTGATCGAGGTATGGGCCTCATCCACGATCACGAGTGCCGGGTCGCGGAGCCATGCGTATTCGGCGGTGTCCAAGCAGACTTCCAGCTTGGCGTCCGTTGCCACGACGAGTTGGGCCGTGTCGCCGCTGGGAGCAGCTTCGCGAGTGGACCAGAGACGATTGATGATCAGCTGTTCTTCCGGGCCGACCTTGGACCAGACGAAGGACCAACTCTGGACGGCCTGCTCACAGAGCTCTTCGCTCTGCGCGATCCACAGCACGGGCCGACCACCGAGCCCACGCTCCTTGATCACCCGGATCACGGCCTCCGCGGCCACGCGCGTCTTGCCGGCACCGGTGGGCAGACACAACATCGCGCGGGGAGCGTCGTACTTGGTCAACAGCTCGACCGCCTTCTGCGCGAGCCGCTCCTGGTAGTCATGGAGCCGGGGAAAGAGGGTGGGACCGTAGACCTTTTCCAGCGCCGGCAGAGTCTCCCCTCGAGTTCCTGCGTATTCGCCGGGGAAACCGAGATCGTTGACGATGCGCACAGACGTGGCGTCGCCCCGGAACCCGGCCGAGAGCTGGGGGAAGTTGGCCTCGATGTCCTTCCGGTAGATGCGCAGTACTTCCGTCCCATAGGCGTTGTGGGCCAGCTCGGCCATCCGCCGATCGCCCTGGGCGCTTCCGTGGCCGGCCTCGTCGCTCTCGAGCAGACCTTCGGGAAGCCCATTCTTCAAAGCCTCGACCCCGATGAGCAGAAGCAGCTTCTCCGCCAGGCTCTCGGCCCGGCGTACCTGCTGGATGCGTTCGTTGTTGCGCTCCTGCGCGCGGCGGTCGAGGACACCTCTGCAGCCCGACACGCCAAGGCCGAGTCGGAGGACACCATCCACGGCGGTGAGCACCTGGAGGTCGTGCGCGGGCATACGGACGAGCACCTTGCGCTCTTCGGGCAGCTCCGCCGCAGGGATCGACTGAGTCCGCATACCGTTTGGAGTCCGAATGATCTCTTCGAGCTCGTCACAGCGGACGGTGGACCAGCCCTCCACCTGAGATCGCCGGAGCATCTTCAAGTAGGGGAACTCCTCCAGGAGCAGGACCGCGTCCGCCTGCGCCGCGTAACGGATCTCCTTCTTGATCGCGTCGGAGGGCGCGAGCATGTTCCAATTCTCCCGCATCGCCTCGGCCAGTTCCTCGGTCGGGACGAGCAGAGCCGGCACTCTCTCACGTACGAGCGTGTCGTATTCGGAGCGACTCGAGGTCACTGCGATGTCCTTGTCCTCGATGTCGCTATGCCACTCGTCGCCCACTCGACAGCGCGTCATCGCGCCCTCGGGAAAGTCCACGAGGACTTCGAACATCAGGGCATAGACCCGGCCAGGGAAAGTGTCCTCGGTGGACTCGGACGCCTCCTCGACGAGTTCGTGCCACAGCGATTCGGGAACCTCGCTCAGTGCCTGCGGAAGCCCCAGCATCGCGGCGACGCTGGGTGACACATTCGCCACGGGAAGAACATCTTTGTAGGCGGCCAGTTCGGGACCGACAGAGCGTTTGGTCACTCGTAGTCCGCGAGAAGTCTGAAGGTATCCGAACTTACGGGTGAGCCATCGAATCGGAGACGGGACAGGCTTGCGACTGGCCACACCTTTGTTGCCGGCCTGCATGGTCCAGGTCGCGACCGCGCTGCCAGACGGAATCGCCCTCAGGAAAGCGGCGCGCCCCTCAGGCGATAGCGCGGTGAACAGATGCAGAGGGCCTGCGGGGCGGCTTCCCTCGAATTGCATGCGTGCCAAGGTAGGACGCGATTCCCTGGCCGGAAGCTTGGCCACGTACTGCTTCCAGTAGGCCTCCCTGTACTCCTCGAACCATTCCTCCCCGGTCGGATCCACATTGGCCACGGGTCCATCGAGCAGTCCGAGCTCGGCGAGGTAGACCCGGTCGTATCGGTGGAACTGCATGTCGACCGTGATGTTCCTGTCACGGGAACCGTCCTCGGGTACGACACGGCCAGGGAGCAGACAGTCCCTGATCCGACGAAAGTCGCCGGCCAGGACCTTTACCTTGAGTTCCTTCGCCGTGTCGATGTCGCGGTTCTTGAACGCGGCGTGCACACCGTTGGTTCCGGCCAGGCGCGCCAGTTCCCAGAAGGCGGCCCAGTCGCGGTCGGAGTATCCGAAGAACCCACGCTCCACCACCGACGCGAATCGACCGGCGGCATCCGCTTCGTGGATACCCAGCAGGTCCAGAGCCCTGGCGATGACGTCCTGGCCGGCGTAGACGCGCTCGTCCACGTAGATCGTGTTGTCGGCCAGGCCGTCGGCGGCGGATCGTCGGAAGACATGCGTGGACGGGGTGACAAGTCCCAGCGTTTCGGTAAGGACGATCTTGGCCCGAAGCGCGTCTTCCACCTGAGGGTGATTGTGCCGCTTCATATCGGCGACGATGAGCACCGCGCGCGCCGAGGCTTCGGGAGTCTTGTCGGCGACGAGCGCCTCCAACCACTCCTTCACCGTGGCGACCGGTAGCGTCGTGTGTTCCAGGATGCGGTTGACGCTGTCCCGGCGGTGCTTGGGGCTCTCCACTGAGTGGTGGATCCAGTTCGTCGGGCGTCCGGGATGGTCCCCCCACCACTGCAGCCATTCCGGTCGCAGGTCGGCGGGATGCACCCGAATCCTGGCCGGGGTGTCGAACCTACCGTTCTGATCAGGGAAGACCGGCATGTCGGCGGCGAGGTGCCAGATCTTCGCCACGAGGTCCTCGGCTGCCCACTGCGGCTCCTCCTTCCCTCGCGAGGGCACGGAGTCCAAGCACGCTCCCGGGTCGTCCGGCCGCGCCAATGACGGGAGGGACGAGACCACCAGGTCGGCGACCTCGACGATCAACTCCTCGTTGAACCGGTTGTTGGCGTAGAGGTTCTGTCGGTCCTCGCTGGTCTTCCAGGGAGCGTTGACGATTCCCCGAAGAGTCATCGTGTAATTCGTCGGGAAGTAGGCCCAGAACTGTCCCCTGTCGCGGGCCCGGGTTCCGCGTTCGGGAACTGCCCAAGCAATGTCGATCTCAGGTCGGTCGTGAAGCTCACCGGCCTCCGCCAACGCCGTGGACGATGGTTGGTAGACGCGAGTGAAAACCCGCCAGTTGGCGGTCTGTTCCTCCTCCGCCCCTACGCTGCGGGAGGAGATTTCTTGCAGGACGCGGTGCTCGCCGTCGACCTTCTGGAAGATCTGTCGCTTGAACGCCCGCCCGGAGAGTCGCTTCTCCAGAGTGACGGTCTCAACGTGGGGGGAGAACAGCGAGAACTCCGCAGGGAACTCATCGATGTCCTTGGCGAGTCGCGGGACGGCAGCTGGTTTCAAAGGCAGCCTTACGACGGTCGTGGCCCACGAGAGCAGCTCTTTGAGGATGGGATCCGTGGCCGTGGCGCGGTCCCGGTCGAGAGGGCGGGCCATGCGGAGCACGGGTGTCTCCGTGGCCGCAGGCTGGACCCGTCTGATCTCCAGCTCCGCCCACTCCCTGTCGAAGCCGAAGCTCTTCTCGTCCTCATTGCTGAAGAACTCGGGCACGTCGGTGACGCTCAGGACGGACTTCACTCCGACGCCGAACCGGCCGATCTGGCCGCCCCGCTTACGCGAAACGCCCATGCGCAGAATGGTGTCCGCGCCCTCAGGGGTCATGGCAGTGCCCTGGTTGGCGCAGTAAAGGTGGGTATCCGTGAGGACCACCGCGATCTCGCCGCCCGGGTCGTTCCTCAGTTCGTCGGCACCGTTCTGCACCAGTTCATAGATCTGGCGGTCACCGTATCCGCCTTCCTTGATGCGGCGCTCGCCGTTGACGTGCTCCTGGATCAGGCCGGGGTCGATTCTGTAAGTATCGAGTACGCGCGCGGTCTGCTGGAGGACCACCTCCAGCACGGAAGGGCCATCATTGCTCACAACAATTGTCTCCCAACGATGGAATGTCAATTGAGGGGGTGGAGCAGAAGCATGAAACGAATTCAAGCACGCAAAAAACACGTTCGGCGAGGCGTTTGCCGACCCCTTGTCGGGCACGCTGAATACAGTTCGATGCCGATGAAACGAGCGGAACGGTCAGGCGAATCTTGACTTCTTCGCCCTGCGAAGTGCCTTGGGGATCGGCCCTCGGTCCGGTTCATATTGTCATATGGGTGGCTTGCCTCGCAAGCGGCAATTATTGGACTCCAAGGACAAAATGATACATAAGGGGATATGTGCTCCCTTTGTCGCGCTTCGACCACCTTGAAGGCATAGGGAGTGGCCCGAGCAGTGGCGTCAAGCGGTGTCAAACGTTAGCCTGAGACGTCAAATCAGCCCCTCTCACCTGGAGAAACTTCGCGATGACGCAGGACGATGGCAGCATCACCCGCGATCCGGAGGCGTTCGGGGCCTGGCTCGGTAGGCAACTGCGCCGCAAGGGCATGAGCCAGTCGGACCTGGCATCGGCCCTGAACGTGACACGCGCCGCGGTCTCGGCCTGGATCACCGGCCGCGCCACGCCTCGGGTCGAGAACATCCAGGCGATCGAGGAGATTCTCGACCTGGCCGCCGGCTCCTCGGCGACACGCGACGAGACTCCGGAATCGAGCGGCTACGTAGCCTGGCACCATCGCCTGGCACATTCCGACGGCGGTCGGGAACTCGGAAATCCCGCGGCCTTCGCCTTTGACTCCTCCTTGGTGATAACCGCTAGAGAGGCGACCCAGAACAGCCTGGACGAGCGGTGGGACAAGGCGCGCCCGGTTCGCGTCCGCTTCACTCTGCACGAGCTCACGGGCGAGCGTCTCCGCCGGCTCCAGGAGGCCATACGGTGGGACGACCTTGCTCCCCACATCGAGGCCGCAGGCGATCAGAAGCAGAAGGTCGGCCGCATGCTGGCCGACGGACTTCGTGAGCTACGAGAGACCGGCACACTTCTCCTCCTCCGCATCGACGACTACAACGCGAACGGCCTGACCGGTCCCGAGTACGAGGACGGAAGGTTCGCCGCAGTCGTCCGGAGACAGCTCGACAGTCACAAAAAGGGGATCGCCGGCGGGTCTTTCGGTCTGGGCAAGGCGACCATCTGGGGTGCCAGTCGTTTCGGTCTCGTCGTCATGAACAGCACGCTCTCCGAACCTCACGAGGATCTTCGTGAACGACGTCTCATCGGCCGAATAGACCTTCCATGGCATGAGCTGAACGGAGTGCAGTTCGCGGGCCCGGCCTGGCTCGGCGGTCGGGATCCACTGAGAGAGGCGGCCGCTCGATCGTGGTGGGCCGGTGAACGTACTGTGGAAGAGCTGTATCTGACGCGAGGAAGCTCTGATCCGGGTACGAGCTTCCTGATCGTCGGAGCGCACGACCCTTCCGGAGAAGCCACGACTCTGGAGGAGATGCATACGGTTCTGGTGCGTGGATTGGCCTCCCACTTCTGGGCGTCCATGGTCGCAGGCCGTGGTCAGGCGCCCATGCTGGAGGCGTCGGTTGAGGCTTTGCGAGACGGCCAGGCCGTCGTCGCGGAAGAACGTGTCGACCCGTACCGTTACGAACCCTCACGGGCTCGGGCGGTCCGAGCATTCCTCGATAGGACGACGGTGTCGCATCTCGTTGGGGCGGAGGACGTGGCGGAGTTGGCCGTGCCGTTGACCGTCCCGCCGTCCAAGTCAGATCCACAGTCCGGCTCAGTGGAGCACGAGGCCGTGCTGTTAGTGACGCCGGCGCATGAGGGTGAGGAGAAACCCAATCGCCTGGTCGGGATGCGCGGTACCCGAATGACCGTGTTGAATCGGCCGGTCACAGGAGTCCCCATCGGCGCGCCCCAGTTCCAGGCCGTTCTGCTGGCCGGTACCGCGACAGGCGCTGGAGCGCCCGCCGACGAGGTCGCCGAAGCGTTTCTCCGCGCGGCTGAGCCGCCGGAGCACAACGACTGGAAGCCCACTGAGGATCTGACCGCGACATACGCGCGCGGTGCCACGACCAGGCTGAAGGAGTTTCGAAGGACCGCTTTCGCCAAGGTACGCAGGGCCGTGAAACCATCAGAACCCATCGCACAGGAAGGTCCTCCCGCCATCCTGCGCGATCTGGTAAGCCTCGATCCGACACCGCTGCCGCGGACGAAGGGTTATCCGACCGTGAAGAGCGCTATGGGGGAAGTGGACGATACCGGGGCGTGGCGGATCAGGGTCGAGATCAAGTTGCCGGAGCGAGAAGATCCATGGATGCTCCGCCCGCTCCTCAGATTCGCGACTCGTTCAGGGCCGAAGCCGGAGGCTCGCTGGGCCGAGCTCTCCGCGGAATCGAACTGCGAACTGATCGGAGACGTGCTGGTGTGCGTCGCGAGAGAACGCTCCGCGGTGTTCACGGGCGTCAGCGATGTCTCCAGTCATCCCGTGGCCGGGCGGATGACGATCGCCGAAGTCGACCTGGTCCAGGCCAAGGACGGCGGCCGGTGAAGCAGATCACGCCCTACCCCGTACTCGCGGGGGAGCTGACCATGAGGGTACGAGAAGCCCGACTCGATGACGTGGCATTGCCATACGGCATGATCTCCGAACAGGACCATACCGTCGGGCTGCACCTTGTAGACCGTGAGGACTGGAGCACCGTACGACTGAGCATCCACGTCAGCGCACCACGACATGAGTTGGACGCAGGGCCTTGGTACAGCCTGGCCTTCTTCGCGACCGCGTCGGAACGGCGGACCAACACCCACTCGGCCGTAAAGCTCATGATGGGCCAGCCGGGGGAGTGGAGCGGAGAGATCGATCTCCACCGAGATGATCATTTCGGTCGGGTGCAACTCTCGGGTCAGCTCGTGGCAACGGTCGATGACGTAGCAGGGAGGGTGATCGCAACGGTCGCCCGCCCCTGGACCATTGATTTCCAGGCGCGGGTGGCGGCACAGCGGGAGGCGGTCCAGACGCGATGGGTCGACTTCGCCGAAGATCCGCAACTGGCCTGGTGCAAGACCGATCCTTGGGCGGTGACCACCACCGATGAGATCGCCATGCTCAACCTGAACAGTGGATTCGACGGGTTGCGGGTGATCCTCGAAAGCACGAAGGCAGCCGAGCGGCCGATTCGGGAAGGGCTGGCGGCTCAGATCGGAACCGCCCTGTGGACCGCCCTCTTCAACGAGGCGGCTCACCATGTCGACGGCCGAGAGTGGCCAGACGGCTGGCGGGGGCTGGTGCTCCGTCGGATGCTTCCCGATTTATTCCCCGATCATTCGCCGGACGACGCGCTGCGCGAGATCGTCAGCGCCGGCGTGGGCGGCGTACAGATGCGGGTGATGCATGCCGCGGCCAAACAGGCCCGGTTGCCGCGTAGCCTTGGCGGCTTCATCCGATCCCTGCAGAAGACCGGCCCGGAGGACGAGTGAACACGACGCTGGGCCTGCTGCCCAACGAAGCCGCAGCGCGATTCCTTACGACCGGTGTCCTGGAGAACCGTGAGGCACTGCCGTTCTCCGCGATCGACCAGATGTCGGAGTCGTCCCGATGGGGGGCCGAGCCGGTTCGGCAACTCTTCGATGAGGCGATGAAGCGCTTCACACCGGCCGAACGAACCTCCGCGGACGCCTGGCTGGCTCCGGTGCTGCACGCGACGTTGCGGTTGACTCGGAGGGAGGCATCGGACTCACGGATATGGAACTATCTGGCCCTGCGGCTCGCCTCTGACTACGTCTACTGGAGGCACCTGAGCAGGGGCAATCCGCCAACGGTGTCGCGTACGCGCTTTTCCGGGCCATTTCATTCTCAGGCCATGGCCAGATTATGGTGGGCGGCCGAACTCTTCCGTGATGGACCGGACTATGAACCGGTTGTGGTGGCCTGCAGTAATCAGGATGTTTTGAACACTGTACTAAGGCTGGACGTGATTCTGCATCGCCCGACCGCTCAAGCGATGATTCGATTGCTCACCACAGACGTCATTCGCACGGGGCGACAGGTCAACGCGCTCGCTCAGGCAGTTAACACGGCAGGCAGCACGCTGTCCTACGAAGCGTACGCGCCGGACAACTCAAGGGATGTCGACGCGTACCGCGACTGGATCGAGGAGTTGGTGGGCGTTCTCGTGCCGTATGATTCGCTACCGACCGGCCCTTCTGATGGGCGAGTCCGTTCCACCTCGGTGGACACCCTGGCCACTCTCTTCAAGCGGCTCATGGCGGAAAGCCCGACTGCGAGAGAAATGCCATTGTAGCCCTTACGTATTCGATCAAGGGCGGCAATCACATCTGCTCAAACGATCTGGATCAAGGGGCGTGCATGGGTGGGCAGTTCACCAGTCTGGAGATCGGATCCGGAGTCGGTGGCCAGGCGCTTGGGCTTGAGCGAGCGGGTTTCCACCCGGTCATGGCGATCGACAACGACGTGCATGCCTGCCGGACGTTGCGCGCCAACCGACCAGACTGGAACGTCACCGAGCTGGACCTCAAAGACTTCATCGGAGCCGACTACCGGATCCGGACAGTCGACCTGCTGTCCGGCGGCGTCCCGTCCACTCCCTACTCGATCGCCGGCAAACAGAGAGGCGCCAAGGACGATCGGGACCTGCTGTCCGTGGCGGTCTGTTTGGCGATCGAGCTACAGCCCAGGGCGATCGTCCTGGAGACCACGCCGTCGTTGAAGATGCCCAAGTTCGCAGGTGTCCGGGAAGAAGTCGAAGCCGAACTCAGGCACCTGGGCTACTGGTGGGAGTGGAAGGTTCTGGAAGCGCAGGACTTCGGCGTACCTCAAGTGCGGCGCAGCTACCTGCTGCTCGCCATGCGGCCGAACGACTTCATGCGGTTCGAGTGGCCCCAACCGACGCACCACACCGTTCCGACGGTCGGCGAGGTGCTGAGGGAGTCGATGGCGAGCAAAGGCTGGCGCGACGCGGACAGCTGGGCGGCGTTGGCCGATCGTGTCGCCCCCACCGTCATCGGCGGCTCGAAGAACCATGGAGGTGCTGATCTGGGCCCCAGCCGGTCCAAGCGCCAGTGGATGGAAGTGGCCGTGAATGCCCACAGCCTCGGAAACGATGTCCCCGATGAGGGCTTCGTGCTGGACCCGAGCCGCGGGAGGGACGGAGTTCCCAAGCTGACGGTCGAACAGGTGATGAAGCTCCAGAGCCTGCCGGACGACTGGATCGTCATGGGTGGTAAGACCGCACGCTACAAGCAGGTGGCGCAGGCCGTTCCACCGCCGCTCGCCGAGGCCGTGGGCAGACAGATTGCAGCAGTACTAGCTCATTGATCTCGGTAAGGTGAGGCTCATGACCGCCCGCCCCCTCAGCCCCATCAACATCGTCGACCTCTTCGCCGGATGTGGAGGGCTGACCCAGGGATTCCATACTTTCGATCCGGGCGCCTTCCGCACGGTCGGAGCGGTGGAATGGGACATCGCCGCAGCCTCTACGTACGCGGCGAATTTCGCTGAGGAAGCCGGTGGGACCGGCCATATTTATGCAGGTGACATAGCCGGGTGGGATCCCAAGGATGTCGCGTCCAGCGTGGACGTGATCCTTGGCGGCCCGCCCTGCCAGGGCTTTTCCGGCTTGGGCAAGGAGGATCCGCTCGACCCCCGGAACAAGCTCTGGAAGGAGTACGTCCGGATCGTCCTGAAGCTCCGACCTAAGATCTTCGTCATTGAGAACGTGGACCGCTTCCAGAAATCGCACGAGTACCAGTTGCTCCAGGCATCAACCGGTGAGCGCGGTGAGTTGCGAGAGTACGTTCTGGAGACGAAGCTGCTGAACGCGGCGGACTATGGTGTGCCTCAGACTCGCCGGCGTGTGATCGTTCTGGCCACTCACCGAGATCTCATCAAGTCGCACCCGTCGAAGAAGCCTCTCCAGCACCCCAAGCCCACCCACCGGAAGCTCGACCAGAAGAGCAACGGAACACTGTTCGAAGCACTGGAAGGATGGGTCCCCTCAAGCGTCGTCTTCAGCTCGACTCCTCCGGAGACCGCGACCACTGAGCTGCCGGAACAGACCTGTGACCTCCTTGGCAGGACCCTCCCGGGCACCTTCCGAACGACTGACCTTCATATCGGTCGCAACCCGACAGACCTTTCACGCGAGCGATACAAGGCGATTCCCGTGGGAGGCAATCGTCACGATCTACCGCCTCACCTGTCTACTCTGAACTGGATCAATCATCGGAAGGGCTCCGGAGACGTGATGGGGCGTCTCTGGTGGGATCGCCCCTCGGTGACCATCCGCACCGAGTTCTATAAGCCGGAGAAGGGTCGATACCTTCACCCGAAGGCTGACCGCCCGATCACTCACTTGGAGGCCGCGCTTCTTCAGGGTTTTCCCCTCGAGTACAAGTGGGTCGGCAGCAAGATCCAGATAGCGCGCCAGATCGGCAACGCTGTCCCCGTGGGCCTTGCCCAAGCCATCGCCGGGGAGCTGTATCGCTACTTGGCAGCCGCCGATGCCAGGGCGTAATCCTCAGTCTGTCGCGATCGTCTCGCTGCCTGCGACGCGGGCGGCGGTCTCATCGATGAGTTGCTTGCCTTGCTATGAGATCCCAGCCCGTAAGCTCGCTTCCCCCGTAAGGATGGAGTCCCACATCCGCTCCGCCTCGGGTCGAGACCACGGCCCCGCGTACGCGACTCGTGAGGGAGTGCCCTGGTACATACGGCGGATCACGTACGTGCCACCGGACGCGAGCAGCTCGTACACGATCGTGCGGCACGAACACGTGTAGCCCAGCACCCTCGACCGGAACGGCCGCTCAGCCGTCCAGTCGAGCGGCATGTCCGGCGGGCCGACGCGTCCCGGCGGATGCGGAGCGAGCTGTGGGCAGTCCCAGTCGTCCGGGCCCATCATGACGACTCCTCCAGCAGAACCCAGACGACCTTCCCGCCCGTCCTCGGCCACCGGTACCCCCAACTGGTGGCCACGGCATTCACCATGTAGAGGCCCCGACCACTGAGAGCCTCCGCCTCAGGGCAGCGGAGCTTCGGGGGACGGCGGCTGCAGTCCCACACCTCAAGGACGATGCCGGCGTCAGTCTGGTGGAGTCCGACTCGCACGCGCCGGTAGGCCCCGGCGAGCGGCCCGTACACCGCGACCTCCTCCTCGCTGGGATCGGATGCCTCGATGCCGTTCGTCACCAGCTCGCTGATCACAAGCTCGGCGTCGTCGATGAGGGGTTCGCGGCCCCACTTCCTCAGCACGTGCGCCACGTGCTTCCGTGCGAGGGAGACCGAGAGCGGGTGGACCGGCAGTTCGGTGTAGTTGCGCCAGGTCGCCGGCGAAGCGACGCTCATGCCCACCTCCCATGACAGACAGCGCGTCTTGTGCGCCTGCGTAGAGTCCAAGCATGGGGGATTCGACAGGGCTTATAGGGCCTTCACCTGGTGAAACATGGGCGACAGAAAAAGACACGCGAAAAGATATTGCGAGTCGTCGGCTTGTAGCTATACCGTCACGCAGGGTGATACTTGCTGGTCGGGAGGGAGTGAAGTGGACGGCGACATCAGTGGCCCCATGTCTCCTCGGGCCCGTTTCGCCCGGGAGTTGGAGAGGCATCGCGAAGCAGCCGGTCTGTCACAGATAGCCCTGAGCGTTCGAATGTGCTGCCATACATCCCTCATCAGCCACATCGAAAGGGGGCGGCGGGCGCCTACGCGCGACTTCGCGGAGAGGCTCGATCAGACATTTCAGGTCGACGGTCATTTCGTGGGCTTGTTCGAGCAGATATCCCGATCTCCCAACCTCGGCTGGTTCGCCCGGTGGGT
>NZ_JAPNNL010000062.1 GCF_027620315.1 Nonomuraea corallina
CCGGCCGTTCCGCCCCGGCACGCGGGCGGGAGGCGGCCGGGCCTCACACGCGTCGTGGTGGAAGGGCGTGTCCCACGATGAAGGAAAGGACGCGTCCACGGCCCGCTCCGGCGCCGGGCGCGGGTGAGCGGAATGAGTTGACGGGAGGGAGAGGCGTGCGGAAGGACGAGATCGCCTCGCGTCTGGCCGAGGTCGACGCGCGGATCGCCGAGGCGTGCCGGGCGGCGGGGCGCGGCCGGGACGAGGTCAGCCTGATCGCGGTGACCAAGACGTACCCGGCCGACGACGTGCGGATCCTGGCCGGCCTGGGCGTGCGCGACGTGGGGGAGAACCGCGACCAGGAGGCCGCGCCGAAGGCCCGCGAGTGCGCCGATCTGCCACTGACCTGGCACTTCGTCGGCCAGTTGCAGACCAACAAGGTCCGCTCGGTGACGCGGTACGCCGACGTGATCCACTCGGTGGACCGGTCCAGGCTGGCCGAGGCCGTCAGCAAGGAGGCCGTCAGGCAGGGCAGGGAGATCGTCTGCCTGGTTCAGGTGGCGCTGGACGACGACCCGGGGCGGGGCGGCGCCGTCGTGGCCGACGTGCCGGCGCTGGCCGACCTGATCGCCGGGGCCCCCGGCCTGCGGCTCGGCGGGGTCATGGCGGTGGCGCCGCTCGGCGAGGACCCGGCCAAGGCGTTCGCCAGGCTGCGGGATGTCGCGGTGGCCGTACAGGAGAGGCACCCGCGTGCCACGATGATTTCGGCGGGCATGAGCGACGATCTGGCCGAGGCCATCGCGCACGGCGCGACACACGTGCGGGTCGGTACGGCGTTGCTCGGTCGTCGGAAGCTCTTCGTCAGGTAATGTCCCCTCAAGTGGGTCTTCAGGACCATGACTGGTAGAGGTCGATCAGCGGTGAGCTCCAAGGGGGTACGGCTACCGCCTCGGACCCGGCGACAGGCCCGAGCGAGTGCGACCATGAGCGGGAGGACGACGTAGCGATGGCCGGCGCGATGCGCAAGATGGCGGTCTACCTCGGTCTCGTGGAGGACGACCGCTACGAGAGGTACGAGACCTACCCTGACGACTACCCGTACGAGGACGAGGTGCAGCGCCCCGGCGACGACCGGCCCGTATCGGTCCAGGACCGGGACGAGGACGCCGATCCGTCCGTCCCCGCGCCGCGGCCCGCCACCACCGTCCTGGAGCGTCGCACCACCGACCTGGCCCGGATCACGACTCTGCACCCCCGCACGTACAATGAGGCCCGAACCATCGGCGAGCACTTCCGTGACGGCACCCCCGTCATCATGAATCTGACCGAGATGGTCGACAGCGACGCAAAACGGCTCGTCGATTTCGCGGCAGGTCTGGTCTTTGGCCTACATGGCAGCATTGAACGTGTTACCAACAAGGTGTTCCTGTTGTCCCCTGCCAATGTCGAGGTGACCGCCGAGGACAAGGCTCGAATCGCGGAACGCGGGTTCTTCAACCAGAGTTAGAGTCTCTGTATGTCAATCGGACTCAACCAGGTCTCACCGAGACCCGGGGAGCACAGCAGGAGTGGAGGCGCGGCCGGACCGTGGGGATAGTCAGCCAGATCTTGGTCGTAGTCCTGTCTCTCTACATGTTGCTCCTCATCCTCAGGATGATCTTCGAGATGGTTCAGGCGTTCGCCCGCTCGTGGCGGCCCGCGGGGGTCGTGCTCGTGCTGGCGGAGGCCACGTACACCGCCACGGACCCGCCTTTGAAGTTCCTCCGCCGTTTCATTCCCCCGCTCCGGTTGGGTACGGTGGCCTTTGACCTGAGCTTCACAGTCCTCTTCATCATCGTGGTGATCTTGCTCAACATCGCGAGATCGCTGGGTCCGTGACGAGGTCTGCGGGGCACCGGTCATGATCCAACTCGTGTCCGCGCTGAAGTGATTCGGGTCACTGTCCCTCCGGCCAGACGCCAAGCGCGCCAAGGAGACCAAAATGCCGCTTACGCCCGCTGATGTGCGGAACAAGCAGTTCAGTACCACCCGGCTCCGGCCGGGCTACGACGAGGAAGAGGTCGACGCCTTCCTCGACGAGGTCGAGGCTGAGCTTGACCGCTTGATCCAAGAGAACGAAGAGCTGCGTGCCAAGCTTTCCGAGTGCATGCGTGGCAAGGTGCCCGGTGGCATGAACATGCCCATGGCCTCCGCGCCCGTGCAGGAGCAGCCGAAGCCCGAGATGATGGCGCCGCAGCCGGAGCCCATGCGGGCGCCCGAGCCGCCGCAGCAGCCGCAGCCGGTCCCCGTGGGCATGAACATGCCGCACGCCGAGGACAACATGGACACCGCGGCCCGCGTGCTCGCCCTGGCCCAGCAGACGGCCGACCAGGCCATCGCGGACGCCCGCAGGGAGGCGGACGAGACCGTGACCCGGGCCCGCCGCGAGGCCGACGAGATCCTGACCAAGGCCCGCCGCCAGGCCGAGCAGGTCATCGGCGACGCCCGCGCCCGCGCCGAGACGCTTGAGCGCGACGCCCAGGAGCGCCACCGCCAGGCGATGGGCTCCCTCGTCCAGACCCGTGACGAGCTGGAGCGCAAGGTCGAGGAGCTGCGCAGCTTCGAGCGCGAGTACCGCAGCCGGCTCAAGCTCTACCTGGAGAACCAGCTCGCCGAGCTCAACGTCTCGGCTGAGGGCAGCGGCGGGTTCCCGGTCATGTCGGGCGGCCCCGGTGGCGCGCCGGCCATGCACGGCGTCCCCCAGGGTGGTCAGCAGCCTCTGCCCGGCGGTCCCAACCCGTTCGGCGGCGAGGCTCCCCAGGGTGTCTTCCCCGGTGGTGACGGACCCCACAACGAGCGCCGGTAAGGTAACGGGCCAAGGACCCGTCACTCGAAAGAGCCCCTAGTGATCCTTATCAGTGCTGGTTTGGTGCTCGCGGCAGTGATTCTGCTGATCGCGGGCTTCGTACTGGCGAAGCCGTTCCTGATCATGTGGTCCATCGTGGTCAGCGTGCTGTCCGCGCTGTTCCTCGTGATCGGAGCGCTGCTGCGGCGTCACGAGCTGTTCCCCGGCGGCGGGCAGGCCGCCGTGCCGGCGCCCCCTCCTCCGGCAGGGCTCGTGCCTCCCGGCGTGCCGCCGTACCCCCAGACCGGCCCCATGGGGGCGCAGCCGTCGCCCCGTCCGCATCCCTACCAGCGGACGGCGACCATGCCGTCGCCCGCGCCCGGCGTCCCCCCGCCGCACCGGCCCGCCGCCGGAGGTGTCTCCCCGGACGCGATCGTGCTGGTGATCCCCGGGCGCAAGCGGTACCACGTCCAGGGCTGCCGCCAGCTGGCCGGGCGGGATCACGAGGAACTCACCCACGAAGAGGCACGAGAGGAAGGCTTCACGGCCTGCACCGCCTGCCTGCCCGACGCCGCGCTCGGCGGGCGGCAACTGCCTCCCGTCGACGACGCAGAGCCCGCCGGGAACCCGGCCGAGCCCTCCGAGCCGACCCGTGACCTCCGGCCGCCGGTCGTCCAGCCGAAGCCCGCACCCAGAGCTTCCACCCCCGTTTCGGAGCCCACCGCCTCGCCTGCCGCCTCGACCACCGCCTCGCCTGCCGAAGCAGGCTGGTTCGGCCGCACCGCCGAGCCCGCGCCGGGCCGGGGCGAAGGCGCCCCGCAGCCCGCGTCCCAGGGCAAGCGCCCGTACGCCTCGTCGACGGACGAGCCGGACCTCGACTCCGGCCCTGACACCCGCCCGCAGCCGCGCGTGACCGCCGACGGCACCCCGGTGCCGCAGCGCCCTGCCGCGCCGGAGCGCGACTCCGGCGAGCCCGGGGCGAGCGATCGCCCTGCTCCCCGGGCGGGCTCCGCCGCCGGCGGGCGAGCCGCCGAGGGAGAACGTCCCAGTACGGCGCCCTCCGGCGCGGGCGGCGCCTCACCCGCGAAGGGCGGCCGGACCACGCCCCGTGCAGACGATCCCGCGCCAGGAGCGCCCTCTGCGGCGGGCTCTTCGAGCGGAGACCACGTGTCAGCCGGTGACCGCGAGACCGGCGGTGCTGCCCCCGTGAAGGCCGGCGGTCCGTCCCCCGCGGCGGACACCGGGGAAGACCGGAGCGCGTCGCGCGAAGGCAAGCCCGGAGGCGCACCCGCGTCGGCTTCCGGCACGGGCGGCCCGGCGCGTGCCGCCAAGTCGGGCGGCGGTTCCTCGTCCACGTCGACCTCTGGTCAAGGTGACGTCAAGGCGGGGGATGATCCGGCCTCTGCGTCGGCTTCCGGCAAGGGCGGCGGTTCCTCGTCGGCTTCCCGCAAGGGTGACGCCCAGGCCGGCGCAGGGTCTTCGCCAATGGCGGGTGCCTCTTCGGAGGAGCCTGAGGGGGAGACGACCGTCAGGACGCGTTCGCTCTTCGAGCCCGCCTCACCCGCCGGGGCGCGGCGGCCGCCGTCGTCGGCCGAGTCCGCCAAGGCGCGAGGGCCGCTGCCGCAGGGCGCCGCTCCGCGAGACCCCCGTCCTTCCGAGAGAGGCCCTTCCGAGAGAGGCCCTTCCGAGAGCGGCAAGGCCGGTCGTACGAGCGAGGCGGGTGACGGCTCGGACGCCGACGCGGACCGCGAGTCCGGCGAGACACCTGCCCGGACGAACAGCGGCACCACGGAGGCTCGGCGGTCGGCCACGGTCAAGGTCATCGTCGGCACCCGCCGCTACCACAGCACCACCTGCCCCCTGATCAAGGGCGCTGGAGACGCGGGTGTGGAGACCATGACCCGCACCCAGGCGGAGGCCGCGGGCCTGACCGCCTGCTCCGTCTGCCAGCACGACCGCGAGACCGTCAGCTGATCGCCCGTGCCTGATGGCCGCTCGCCCTGCCGGTCCTCTGGAGCGGAGGTGACGTCGTCCGGTCAGGTCCAGGGCCGCGGCGACGAGCCTCGTGGGACGCGCGGGCGCGCAGCACCCAGGGGCACGTCGGCGGCGTTCCTGAGGGAAGGACTGAGCCGTCTCCGGACGTGAGTGCTTCGCCCTGCGCGATCGGCCTGCGGGCCGGGGGCGTGGAGGCGGCAGGATGGGGCGATGAGGATCACCAAGTACGGTCACGCCTGCGTACGGCTGGAGAAGGGCTCCCGGGCACTGGTCATCGACCCCGGGCTGATGACGCCCGAGCCCGAGGCGCTGGAGAGGGCCGAGGCCGTGCTGATCACGCATGAGCACTTCGACCACTTCGACGCCGACCGGCTGCGCGAGCATCCGGACCTGCCTGTCTACACCTGCCCGGGAGTGGCGCGGCAGTTGGCGGACCTGGGGGAGCGGGTGCGGGTGGTCGAGAACGGCGACGTGCTGGACGTGGCCGGGTTCCGGGTGAGGGTCGTGGGGGAGAAGCACCACGTCAGTCATCCTGACGTGCCGCCGGTCGACAACGTGGGGTTCCTGGTCGACGGTGAGGTGTTCCATCCGGGCGACGCGCTGACGGTGGTGGAGGCGCCGACCCTGCTGGCGCCGGGGCAGGCGCCGTGGATGACGGTGCCCGACCTGATCCGCTACCTGCGGGCGGTGCGGCCACGCCGCGCGTACGCCATCCATGACGGGCTGCTCAACCAGTGGGGGCTCAAGGTCCTCGACGGCGTGCTGGACAGCGAGGGGGAGCGGCTCGGCGCCGAGTTCCGGCGCCTGCCGGTGGGCGGCTCGGCCGAGGTGTGACCGTCCCGGGCGGGCAAGCCGTCAAGGCCGCCCGCCCGGGTAAGTCCCAGCAGAACGCTCATACCGCCAGGCCCGACCGGACCTGGGGTCAGGCGCGGCGGAGCTGGAAGGTGAGGCCGAGGTCGGCGTCGGCGTGCTCGGGCAGGCCGGGCTCCTCGCCTTCCGTCACCGACGTCGCCAGCACCTCGTCGGCGACCGTCCGGCCGCCCGCGCGCAGCGCCTCGGCCAGGTCGGCGTTGGACGAGCGCCACCACAGGCCGATCCGGTCGGTGATCGACAGGCCGGTGGCCTTGCGGGCCTCCTGCACCAGGCGGATCACCTCGCGCAGCAGCCCAGCGCGGCGCAGCTCGTCGTCGAGCTCCAGGTCGAGCGCCACCGTCTCACCGGTGCCGGTGTCGAACGCGCCGGTCTCCACCGCCCAGCCGGAGCGCGGCTGCTCGGTGACGATGACCTCGTCGGGGCCGAGCGACACCTCGCCCAGCTCGCCCGCGGGCAGGGTCACGGCCGCGCCGGACCGGAGCGTGCGCGCCACCGAGGCGGGGTCGGCCGCGCCGACCGCCGCCGCCACGAGCTTCGTCCGCGACCCGAACCGCTTGCCCAGCGCCCGGAAGTTCGGCTTGACCGTGTACGAGACGAGATCGGCGCTGAAGCCCGACATGTCCTCCAAGGTCTGGACGTTCAGCTCGTCCGCGATCAGGTCACGCAGCTCGCCCGGCAGCGCCGGCCACCCGTGCGCCCCCACCAGCGCGCGGCGCAGCGGCTGACGGGTCTTCACCCCGGAGGAGGCGCGGGCCGAGCGGCCCAGCTCCACCAGCCGCCGCACCAGCGCCATCCGCTCCGACAGCGCCGGGTCGAGCAGGTCCTCGCGCACCTGCGGCCAGGCGGTCAGGTGGACCGAGGAGGGCTGCCCGTCGGCGCGCAGGACGTCCCACAGGTAGTCGGTGACGAACGGGGTGATCGGCGACATCAGCCGGGTCACCGTCTCCAGGCACTCGTACAGGGTGGCGAACGCCTCCCGAGACCCCTGCCAGAACCGGCGGCGCGAGCGGCGCACGTACCAGTTGGACAGGTCGTCGAGGAAGTCGGCCAGCCTGCGCCCGGCCCGCTGCGTGTCGTAGACGTCCAGCGCGGCCGTCACCTCGGCGACCGTGCGGTGCAGCTCGGCCAGCGCCCACCGGTCCAGCAGCGGCCGCTCGGCCGCGGGCGGCGCCGACGCGAGATCGGCCGGCGACCATCCCTCGGCGTTGGCGTACAGGGTGAAGAAGGAGGCGGTGTTCCAGTAGGTCAGCAGGACCTTGCGGACGATCTCCTCCAGCGCGCCGTGGCCCACCCGGCGGGCCGACCAGGGCGAGCCCGCGCAGGCCATGAACCAGCGCAGCGCGTCGGCGCCGTGCTGGTCCATCAGCGGCATCGGCTCCAGCACGTTGCCCAGGTGCTTGCTCATCTTGCGGCCGTCCTCGGCCAGGATCAGCCCGAGGCAGAGCACGTTCTCGTACGAGGACTGCCCGAACACGAGCGTGCCCACGGCCATCAGCGAGTAGAACCAGCCGCGCGTCTGGTCGGTCGCCTCACAGATGAACTGCGCCGGGTAGACACCCTCGGGCCTGCCCGCCTCGCCCCACTGGGCGAACGGCATCGAGCCCGAGTCGTACCAGGCGTCGATCACGTCGGGCACCCGGCGCGCCTCGGCCGAGCAGGTCGGGCACGGGAAGGCCACGTCGTCCACGAACGGCCGGTGCGGGTCGAGCGAGGACAGCTCCTGACCGGCCAGTCGGCCCAGCTCCGCCAGCGAGCCCACGCAGGTCACGTGGGACTCGTCGGCCGAGCAGACCCAGAGCGGCAGCGGCGTGCCCCAGTAGCGGGAGCGCGACAGCGACCAGTCGACGTTGTTGCGCAGCCACTCGCCGTAGCGGCCCCACTTGATCGTGTCGGGGAACCAGTTGGTCCTGGAGTTCTCCTCCAGCATCTGGTCCTTGACGGCGGTGGTGCGGATGTACCACGAGGGCAGCGCGTAGTAGAGCAGCGGCGTGTGGCAGCGCCAGCAGTGGGGGTAGCTGTGGTCGAAGTGGCCGCCGCGGAACAGCAGCCCGCGCTCGCGCAGGTCGTCGGTGAGCGGCTCGTCGGCGTCCTTGAAGAACACCCCGCCCACCATCGGCACGTCGTCCAGGAAGCGCCCGTCGGGGCCGATCGGGTTGACCACCGGCATCGCGTACTTCTTGATCACGGCCATGTCGTCGGCGCCGAACGCGGGCGCCTGGTGGACCAGGCCGGTGCCGTCCTCGACGGTCACGTAGTCGCCGAGCACCACGTAGTGGGCGCCGGGGATGTCGACCAGCTCGAACGGGCGCTCGTAGGCGGTGTGCTCCAGCTCGCGGCCGGTCAGGCGGGCGACCTCGGTGACGTCGTCGCCCAGCACGGCGGTCAGCAGCGGCTCGGCCACCACCAGCACCTCGCCGCCCGCGGTGCGCGCGGCGACGTACGTCACGTCCGGGTGGACCGCCACGGCGGTGTTGGACACCAGCGTCCACGGCGTGGTCGTCCAGATGAGGAGCTTGGCGCCGAGCTCGGCCAGCGGCCCCGAGGTCACCGGCATGCGGACGAACACCGACGGGCTGGACACGGTCTCGTAGCCGCCCGGCTGGCCCAGCTCGTGGTCTGACAGGCCGGTGCCGCAGCGCGGGCAGTAGGGGGTGATCCGGAAGTCGCGGAACAGCAGCCCCTTGTCGAAGATGACCTTCAGCGACCACCAGACGGCCTCGATGTAGGCGGGGTCCATCGTCCGGTAGGCGGTCGACAGGTCGATCCAGTAGCCCATCCGCTCGGTGAGCTGCTCGAACGCGTCGACGTGCCGCAGCACGGACTCACGGCAGCGGGCGTTGAACTCGGCGATGCCGTAGGACTCGATGTCGCGCTTGCCGGAAAGACCCAGCTCCTTCTCCACGCCGACCTCGACGGGCAGGCCGTGGCAGTCCCAGCCGGCCTTGCGCGGCACGCTGTAGCCGCGCATCGACTTGTAGCGGGGGAAGATGTCCTTGAAGACGCGGGCCTCGACGTGATGGACCCCGGGCAGGCCGTTGGCGGTGGGCGGACCCTCGTAGAACACCCACGGCGGGTTGCCCTCGTTCTGCTGGACGGAACGCTCGAAGATCTTCCCGTCGCGCCAGCGGTCCAGGACCTCACGCTCAAGCGCGGGCAGGTCGACCTGCGCGGGAAGGGAGCGGAACGATGGCGAAGACATGTCGGGCGGGACCTCCACGCGTCCATTGAGACAGACAGGTTGCGTGAAGGGACGAAGCCGAGACCGGCCCCGCGGTACCACCCTTCTTGGCCTCGCGGCTGGCGAGACCCTCTTCGTTTCGATCTGCTGCCGGGTCTAGTGAGCTCGGTCGAGCCGTTCTTCCGGCGGCTCCGGGGTGATGCCCCTCACCAGGAGGGCCCCATCGACGCCTTGCAGGTTCACACCATAACGCAGACCGCGCACTGAAGCTTCCATGTTTCAGGGCGCCCGCCCCGGCAAGGGGGAGAAGCTCTGCAAGCGTCAAATTTGTGGGAATGGAGTCGCCTGCGCAGGAGTTGGAAGCGCGTGGCGGGATAGTACGGGAGGGGTAATCCATCCGGCGGGTCGTTCGCCGTTCCGTCATCCGGAACCTAAGCTGCCCGCACCATCCCACGGCCCTGATCAGCCCGAGATCGGCCTTGCCCAAGGAGCATGGAGGCAGCCATGGCGGCAGTCACGCAGACCGCGACCCCGTCGATGTGGTCGGAAGAAGAGCTGGCCGAGGTACGCGGCAATCTGCAGACCGAGATCGACGAGCTCAACGCCGACATCCTGCGCCACGAGAGCGAGATCGCCTCGGGTGACGTCACCCAGGGCGCCGGCGACGATACCGCGGACGCGGGAGCCAAGACGTATGAGCGGGAACGCGAGATCGCCCTTACCCTGAATGCACGCGACCTGGTCGCGCAGAACGAACGAGCGATCGCCAGGATCGACGCAGGGACCTATGGAGTGTGCGAATCGTGCCACAAGCCGATCGGCAAGGAACGCCTTCAGGCGTTCCCTCGGGCGACGCTGTGCGTGACGTGCAAGCAGAGGGAGGAGCGCCGGTAGCGGCGGGAGGGCGGCGGGGCCGCATCCTCGCCGTCCTCGCCTCCCTCGCGGCCTTCATCTACGTGGCCGACCTCGTCACCAAGACCGTGGCGCTGGAGGCGCTGGAGGGGGAGCCGCCGCTGGTGGTGATCCCCGGCGTCCTCCAGTTCAGGTTGATCTTCAATTCCGGCGCCGCCTTCAGCATCGGCACCGGGATGACGTTCATCTTCACCCTGATCGCCGCGGGCGTGGTTGCCGCCATCATCAGGACGGCCCGCAACCTGGCCAGCATGCCCTGGGCGATCACGCTGGGGCTGCTGCTGGGCGGCGCGCTGGGCAACCTCACCGACCGGCTGCTGCGCTACCCGTCCGGCTTCGGCCGGCCGACCCAGCTGCAGGGGCACGTGGTCGACTTCGTCGAGGTGCTGCCGGGCAACTTCCCGGTCATCGACTACTTCCCGGTGTTCAACGTGGCCGACTCGGCCATCGTGTGCGGCGGGGTGCTGGCGGTGATCCTGGCCTGGCGCGGCTACCAGATCGACGGAACGAGGGAGGGCAAGAGTGGCCGAGCAGCGTAGCCTGCCCGTGCCCGACGGGCTGGAGGGCGAGCGGCTCGACGCCGCGCTCTCCCGGCTGTTCGGATTCTCGCGCACGCGTGCGGCCGAGCTGATCGCCGCCGGCGAGGTGCTGCTGGACGGCGGCCTGCCGGCCAAGTCCGACCGGGTGCGCGCCGGGGCGTGGCTGGACGTGACGCTCCCGCCGCCGGTCACCACGCCGATGCCGGTCGCCGAGCCGGTGCCCGGCATGCGGGTGATCCACGAGGACGACGACATCCTCGTGGTCGACAAGCCGATCGGGGTGGCCGCCCACCCGACCGTCGGCTGGACCGGCCCCACCGTGATCGGCGGGCTGCTCGGCGCCGGCCACACGGTCGCCACCAGCGGCGCCGCCGAACGCCAGGGCATCGTGCACCGGCTCGACGCCAACACCACGGGCGCGATGGTCGTCGCCAAGAGCGAGCACGCCTACTCCCACCTCAAGCGCGCCTTCAAGGAACGCACCGTCGACAAGCGCTACCACGCGCTCGTGCAGGGCCATCCCGACCCGTTCAGGGGTACGGTCGACGCCCCCATCGACCGCCACCCCGCGGGCGACGGCAAGTTCGCGGTGGTCGCGGGCGGCAAGCCGTCCGTCACCCACTACGACACCATCGAGGCGTTCCGGGCGGCGTCGCTGCTCGACATCAAGCTGGAGACCGGCCGCACCCATCAGATCCGGGTCCACATGTCCGCGCTGCGTCATCCGTGCGTGGGAGACCTGCTGTACGGCGCCGACCCGACGCTGGCCGCCCGGCTGGGCGTCACCCGGCAGTGGCTGCACGCCGTCTCGCTCGGCTTCGAGCACCCGGCGACGGGGGAGTGGGTGTCGTTCAGCACCGACTATCCCGAGGACCTGCGGAAAGCGCTCGACCTCGTACGCGCCGAGTCCTGACCGGCCGCGCTCCCCGGGGGCGGTCCTCATGAGGGCCGGGGCGGATCCGTCACTTCCGGCCGGGCCGGTGGTGGTGGGCCTGGGCTCCGCCGCCGTTGTTCGACGGCTCCACCTGGCCGGGCGCGTCCCCGTCCGGCCGCCCGGTCGGCTTCCGGTCGGCCGGGCGCTTGGGTTCGGCCGAGGGGCTGTCCTTCTTCTTCGTGGGCTTGCCGCGGTCGTCTCGTTCGGCGGGACGGCGGCCCGGCGGCGTCTCCCGGCCCCGCTGGACGGCCTGGTACGTGGCGGGCGGCGTGCTGTCGCGGCGGAGGCCGGACCGGGCGGGCGGATCGGCGGGATCGCCACCGCGCTCGGACCCCTTCTTGGCAGGCGGGTCCGACACCTTCGCGGTCTTCTCCGGGGTGTGCACCACGGCCGGAGGGCGGGCCGGCGGGCTCGTCGACTCGACGGGCCGGTGCGACCACCAGGACGCGCCACCCGTCACCAAGGCCGTGACCAGCGCGCCGACGCCCAGGGCGAGCAGCGGCTGCCTGCGCCTGGCGGAGGCGGCCCGCACCGCCGCCGGGGCGATCTCCGCCTCCGTCCCGCCGGAGCCGGTCACCTCCGGCAGCGGCACCGGGCCGGTCGGCTCAGGCCCGAGGCCCCTGATGATCGCGGCCAGGCGCTGACCGGCCTCCTGGGCCGTCATCCGCTCGGCCGGATTCTTGCGCAGCAGCCCCAGCAGCACCGGCGCCAGCACCCCCGCCCGGCTGAGCGGGGCGGGCTCGGCGTGCATGACCGCGCCCAGGGTGGCCAGCGCGTTCGCCCGGTGGAAGGGCGAATGCCCCTCGACCGCCACGTACAGGGTCACCCCCAGCGACCACAGGTCCGAGGCGGCCTCGGCGGCGCCGCCCGCCGCCCGTTCCGGCGCCATGAAGGCCGGGGTGCCGATCAGTATCCCGGTCCTGGTGACCGGCGCCTCGTCCTCGGTGGTGGCGATCCCGAAGTCGGTCAGCACCGCCCTGCCGTCCTCTGTGAGCAGTACGTTGTCCGGCTTGACGTCCCGGTGCAGCACCCCCGCCGCGTGCGCCGCGCGCAGCGCCTCCAGCAGCTGCAGGCCGATCCTCGCGGCCTCGACCGGCCGCATCGGCCCGTCGTCGCGGACCAGCTCGCCCAGCGTCCGTGACCGGACGAGCTGCATCACGATCCACGGGTGCCCGTGCTCCTCCACCACGTCGTACACGGTGGCCACGCCCGGGTGGGCGACCCGGCCGGCCGTCCGCGCCTCGCGGAAGGTCCGCACGGTGAACACGTCGCGTTCCGGTCCGGAGAGATCCGAGGGCGGCAGGACCTCCTTGACGGCCACGTCCCTGCCCAGGACCTCATCATGCGCCTGCCAGACGGTGCCCATGCCGCCACGGCCGATCGTCCGCACCAGCCGGTAACGGCCCCCAACAATCCCCGCAGAATCGGACATGTGGGGCCGCCTACCCCAGAAAAGCGCGAGCAACCGCCGTAACGGCGGCGGCTGCCGCCAGGACGACCAGAAACGGGGCACGCAGCAGCAACGCGACGACGGCTGCGCCAAGACCGGCGGTGCGGGCCAGGTCGAACGCGAGCGCGCCGTCGTGCGTGAACATCTGCACCCCGATGAGCGCGGCCAGCAGAGCCACCGGCACGAGCTCGGCGAAACGGCTCACCACCGGGTGGTCGAGCACCCGGCGCGGAGCGGCCAGCCCGGACAGCTTGAGCGCGTAGCAGCCCAGGCACACCGCGGCGATCGCCCACCACAGCCCGGTCACCGCAGCATCACCACCAGCACCGCCACGGCCGCCAGCAGCACCGGCACGCCCGGCGGGAAGAACGGGGTGGCCGCCAGCGCGATCGCCATGCCGCCCGCCGCCAGCAGGCGCAGCTCGGCGCTGCTCTTCAGCCGCGGCCACAGGATCGCCAGGAATGTGGCCGGTCCCACCACGTCCAGGCCCAGCATCCCCGGGTCGCCCAGCGCGCTCGTGCCGACCGCCCCCAGCAGCGTGGTCAGGTTCCAGCCCACGTAGACCGCGGCGAACGTGGTGTAGAAGCCCGCCCTGGCCGCGGCGGGGTTCGGCTGGGCCAGGGCGACGGCGGTCGTCTCGTCGATCACCCCCTGGGCCGTGGCCAGCTTGCGCGCGCCGCGCACCTGGAGCACGTCGGCCATGCGCAGCCCGTACAGCGTGTTCCTGGCGCCGAGCAGCAGCGCGCCCGAGGCGGCCGCGAGCAGGTCGCCGCCCGCGCCGACCGTGCCCGCGAACGCGAACTGCGAGGCGCCCGTGAACGCCAGCAGGCTCAGCACGCACGCCTGCGGCACGGTGAGCCCGGCCGTGACCGCCGCGGCGCCGAAGGCGACCCCGGACAGCCCGACGGCCAGACCCACACCCAGACCGTCCCGAATCGCGGCGGAACGGTGTGTCGTGTGTTCCATGAGAAATGAGGATATGTGCAGGTCAGGGAAGTTTCTTGTACGTTCCTGCGGCACGTTGGTAGGCGGCGGGTGGAACCCCGACCACTCTTTTGAAATGCCGGTTCAGATGAGCCTGATCGGTGAACCCCACCTCGGCGGCCACGTCCGCGGGCCGCACGCCCGCGCGCAGCAGCCGCCGCGCCTGCCGCACCCGCACCGAGATCAGGTAGGCGTGCGGCGGCAGCCCCGTCGCCGCCTTGAACGCCCGCAGCAGCGGGAACGGCCGGGCGTCCACCAGCCGCGCCAGCTCGTCCAGCGACGGCGGGTCCGCCAGCCGCTCGTGCAGCACCTCCATCGCCCGCCGCGCCGCCCGCCGCCCCTCCGGCGACAGCACCGCCGCCGGACGCGGCGCCGCGTACCGGGTCAGCAGCCGCGCGAACAGCGTGCGCGTCAGCGTCGAGGCCGCCAGGTCGTCGCCGCGCTCCGTCGCCCGGTGCGCGCGCACCACCAGCGCCTCCACCTCCGGCTCCCGCACCACCGGCTCCGGGAAGTGCGGAGTGCCGTACGCCAGGCCCAGCTCGGCCGCCACCTCCCCGACCGCCGCCACCGACGGGTACAGCATCCGGTACGCCCACCCGTCCGCCCGACCGGCCTGGCCCGTGTGCACCGAGTCCGGGTTGACCAGCACCACCTCGCCCGCGCCCGCCCGGCGCAGCTCGCCGCGATACTCGAACTCCTCCACGCCGTCGAGGACGACGCCGATCGCGTACCCCTCGTGCACGTGGCGGGAGAAGCGGTGGGTGACGTAGCGGGCCTTGAGCAGATCGACCTCCGGCACGGCCGGATGACGCCAGAAGCGGGCCCGCTCCTGCGGCTGACCGCTCACCGCGTCACCCGGAACGTCCGCGCGAACGTCTCGAAGAAGCGCCTGTCGCGCTCCCAGCGGGCGCCCTTCGTCTCCCAGTACAGCGCGAACGGCCGGCCCCCGGCGGCGGTGAACCCGCGGTTGATCACATGGATCCGCCCGCCGGCGCGGGTGCGGGTGAACTCCCAGTCGGCGGCCGGGCGGCCCTGGTAGACCAGCGAGCGGATGGCGATCCGCTCGTAACCGGGGAACTCGCCCCTGGCCAGGATCTCCCGCTCCAGCGCGCGCCAGTGGGCGGCCGGGGTCGGGTGGTCGCCCTCGGGGACGGTCCATTCGACGATCATGACGCCGGGGGTGCCCGGGCCGCTGAAGGTGACGCTGTCGCGCTGCGGGCTCTTCACGGCGCGCCAGCCGCGCGGCATGGCGACGGTGAACCGGCCGGCCGCGTTCCGGTGAACCCGCCAGCCGGCAGGCGTCCCGGCCCGGTCCCCCTGCCCTGGGGTGCCGTCCCCGGAACTCTCCGGCCCCGGGGTGCCGTCTCCGGAGGTGCTCTTCCGGGGTCCCGGCCCGTCACCCAGCCGGGGGACGATCAGCGCGCCCCCGGCCCCGAGCAGCGCCACCACGGCCACGGCCGCCACCACGGCCCACCGCTTCCCCGCCGACCGCCCAGCGGGCACCGTCCCGGCCGTCCCTGAGGGGCCGTACGGAGGAGAACTCCCACCCGGCCCGGACCCCGCGGGCGCGTGGGGTCCCGGGCCCGCGTGCGAGCCGGACGGTGCGGCTCCGTGGGGTGCCGGGCTTGGGTACGGGTCGGACGGAACTGCTGCGCGGGGTGCCGAGCTTGGGTACGGGTCGGACGGAACTGCTGCGCGGGGTGCCGAGCTTGGGTACGGGCCGGTCGGAGCTGCTGCGTGGGGTGCTGGGCCGGTGGGGTCGTACGGTGGGATCTCCCGGGGGCCTGGGCCATACGGGGGCGGGCTGTTGCGGGGGCCGGAGGCGGCGTTGTCGAGGAGGTGGGCGGCCTGGTCGGCGGGCAGACGGTTCCCGGGGTCGCGCTGGAGCCAGCCCTTGATGACCGGCGTCAGCGCGCCGGCCCGCCCAGGCGGCTCGACCGCGTCGCGGAGCACCGCCGCCACGGTCGCCGCCCAGGAGTCGCGCCGGAACGGCGGAGCGCCCTCCACCGCCGCGTACAGGGTCGCACCCAGCGACCACAGGTCGGACTCGGGCCTGGCCGGCTCGCCGTTCAGCCGTTCGGGCGGCATGTACGCGGGCGTGCCGACGAGGTTGCCCGTCGCGGTCAACCCCGCCTCGGACTCCATCGTCGCGATGCCGAAGTCGGTCAGCACCACCCGCCCGTCGTCGGCCAGCAGCACGTTCTCCGGTTTGACGTCCCGGTGCAGCACCCCGGTGGCGTGCGCGGCGCGGAGCGCGTCGAGCACCCGCGCGCCGATCGCCGCCGCCCGCCGCACCGGAAGCGGCCCGTCCGCGCGGATCACCTCGGCCAGCGAACGCGAGCGGACGAGCTGCATGACGATCCACGGCCGCCCGTCCTCCTCGACCACGTCGTGGATGACCACCACCGACGGGTGGTCCAGGCGGCCGGCGGCCCTGGCCTCGCGGATGGTCCGGCGGTTCAGCTCGGCCCGCTGCCGCTCGCCGACCCCGCTGTAGCGGACCTCCTTGATCGCCACCGTACGGTCGAGCAGCTCGTCGTAGGCGCGCCACACCACGCCCATGCCGCCCTCACCGAGCGGTTCGACGAGGCGGTAGCGGTCGCCGACCTGCCTGTCCACGCGGCGCCGCCTACTGGTCGGGTTTGAAGGTCGCGCAGAACGTCTCGAAGAAGTGGTAGTCCTTCTTCCAGCGGCTCGCCAGGTTGTGCCAGTAGATGGCGTAGCCGCGGCCGTTCTCGGTGATGAATCCCCGGTTGCGCACCCTCGTCTTGCCGGTGTTGGTGTTCCAGGTGAAGTCCCAGTCGGCGGCGGACTTCTGGTAGTCGACCGCCTTGATGTCGATCAGCTGGTAGCCGCCGAAGTTGTACCTGGCCGACTTCTCCTGCTCCTCCCAGTCCTTGACCGGGTCGTCGCCCGGCTTCCTGGCCCGGTCGACCGAGACGAACGCGTTGGAGCCGGCGCCGGGGCCGCGGAAGAAGACCTGTGAGCCCTCGCGCTTGTAGACGTCCCACCCCTTGGGGAGCCCCATGGTGAAGTCGAGCTCCTTGTCCTTGTACAGCTTCCAGCCCTTGGGCAGGGCGTCGGACTCCTTGGTGGGCGTGGGGGAGGGCGATTCGGACGGTGACTCGCTGTCCGAGGGCGACGGGCTGGGCGACGTCTCGGCGCCGCCCGAGGTCGGCTCGGCCGTCGGCTCCGTGCTCGGCTCCGTGCTCTGCCCGGCGCTCGGCTGGGTGGTCGGCTCGCTCGTGGCGGTGCTGGCCGTGGTGCGGTCGTCCGTCGGCGTGCCGTCGGGCAGGGAGCGCAGCCCGAGGTAGCCGCCCACCCCGGCGACCAGGAGCACGGCCGTGACGGCCGCGATCACCGGCAGGGCCTGGCGCTTGTCGTCGGAGCTCGCGTCCCTCGTGGACCCGTCGTCGGACGGTTCCGCAGGGGACCGGTCGGTCGCGGGGTTGAACAGCGCGCCCGTCTCCGGCGGCGTGGACCGCCCGGACGGACTGGACGCCCCGGACGGACCGGACGGACCGGACGCCTCGGACGGGGCGGGCGACGTCTCGGGACGCGGCGCGGGCTCCGGCGCGGGCCGCGGGGCCGGACGCGGCGGGGGCGCCTGCCTCAGGTCGGGGTCGGTGGGCATGTCGTCCTCGACCGGCGCGACCCGGGGCATCTTCGCGGTGCGCACGGCCGGCGTCTCGCTCGCCTCGGCGATCACCTGCCGCAGCTGCCGCTCCGCCTCCTCGTACGTCAGCCGCTGCACCGGCTCCTTCGCCAGCAGCCCGTCGATCACCGGCGCCAGCGGCCCGGCGTGCGCGGCGGGGTCAGGCTCGTCGGTGAGTACGGCGTGCATGGTGGCCAGCGCGTTGCCGCGGTCGTGCGGCGAGCGGCCCTCCACGGCCGTGTAGAGGGTCGCGCCGAGCGACCACAGGTCGGACTCGCGCCGCGCCGGCAGCCCCTTGAGCCGCTCGGGCGCGATGAACGCGGGCGTGCCGGCCAGGCCGGTCACCGTCAGCTGCGTCTCGGTCTCCAGTGTGGCGATGCCGAAGTCGGTCAGCACCACGCGGCCGTCGTCGGCCAGCAGCACGTTCTCCGGTTTGACGTCGCGGTGCAGCACGCCCGACTCGTGGGCGCGGTACAGCGCGTCGAGCACCGCCAGGCCGATCTCCGCCACCCGCTTCGGCGGCAGCGGCCCGTCATTCTTGATCACTGCACCCAGGGAGCGTGAGGGGACGAGTTGCATGACGATCCAGGGCCGGCCGTCCTCTTCGATCACGTCGTGCACGACGATCACGTTCGGATGCTCGAACCTGGCCGCAGCCCTCGCCTCACGCATCGTCCGCCGGTTCAGCAACTGCACCTCGTCGCCCAGAGCGGCCGCGTATCTGACCTCCTTGACCGCGACGGTGCGGTCGAGGAGTTCGTCATGGGCTCGCCAGACGATGCCCATGCCACCCTTGCCGATGGGTTCCTGCAGCTGGTACCGACCGGCGATGCGGCGTCCGTCCCGCTTGCGATCCGACATCAACGGCCTCAAACCCTCCCTCTAGGCCAAGAAATACTCCCATAGCGACGGATCAACGGCGACTCGCCGCAAGGACAGTCCGCTATTCGAGAAGCCCGTCCCACTGGTTGGAGTGAAACGCGGTAAAGTGTGAGCATGACTTGTCGCTACGCGTTTATCCAGCCGGCTCCGGGCGAGCCGGTCGTCAGCTAGCGACCACCTGGAGCCGGCCACCAAGGCAGAGACGCCTCGTCTCTGCCTTTCGTGTTTTTCCTGCCGGCTCCCGGCGAGCCGGCCGAGTGGGGAGCCGAGATGTCATCGACCTTGGAACGCCAGGTGGTCCCGCTGGGCGGTCACCGCCTGGGCGAAGGGCCCGCCGTGGTGATCAGCGACCGGGTCAGCCTGCGCGAGCCCGGCGCGGTCCTGCCCGCCGCCGTCACGCTCGCCGAGCCCGCGAGCGCCGACGACCTGCCCGCCATCGCCGCCCGTGCCCGGGGGGTGATCGTCGGCGGCGCGTGGACCAGGGACATCCCGCTGGTGCGCGCGGTGGCGGGGCTGGGACTGCCGGTGGTGGTGGAACGCCGCCGCTCCGCCACCCTGGAGGAGTGGCTGGGCGTGGCCGACTACTGCGCGGCCGAGTCGGGCGCCCCGGTGATCCTCTGTGAGCACGCCGACCTGGGGCTGCTGCGGGAGGCGCGGGCGGTGTCCGGCCGTCCGGCGCTGGCCGACGTGAGCGCGGACCCCGGCCTGTCCGCGGCCGCCGTCGCCGCCGGCGCGGACGGCCTGATCGTGGCCCCGGCCGGTCGCGACCAGGCGGAGGAGGCCGTCACCCTCGTCGGCGCGCTGCTGCGCCCCGAGGCCCCGGCCACGCTGGCCGAGTGCCGCGAGGCGATCGACCGGGTGGACGCCGCCCTGGCCACCCTCCTGGAGCGCCGCGTGGCCCTGGCGGGCCGGGTCCAGCGGCTCAAGCCGGTCGGCGGCTTCGCGGGCCGTGACCCGGCCCGCGAGCGCGCCCTGGTGGCCCGCATGGCCGAACGCGCCCCCGCCCTGGGCGAGGCCGGACTGGCGCCGGTGATGAACGCGGTCATCGAGGCGGGCCTGCGCCTGGCCGAGGAGAACACGCCGGGCTGAGCCCGTGCGGAGCGCCGCGTTTCAGGCGCGGCCGGTCGTCGCGTTGACGATCGCCGCGGTGGATAGAATGCCGGGGAACGCCTGGCCTTCCCGGCGCGGAGTCACGTCCGCCGGGGAGGCTTTTCTCATGCCCGGGAAACCTTCGAGGACGTGAGGACCGCCATGACCACGCAGACGCACGCCGGCACCTGGCAGCTCGGCGACCTGACCGTCAACCGCATCGGACTCGGCGCGATGCGCCTGACCGGCAGCGCCCCCTTCGGCCTCGGCACGCCCGCCGACCGGGACCGGTCGATCGCCGTGCTGCGCCGCGCGGCCGACCTCGGCGTCAACCACATCGACACCGCCGCGTTCTACTTCTCGCCGACCCTGTCCGCCAACGAGCTGATCAACCGCGCCCTGGCCCCCTACCCGGACGACCTGGTCATCGCCACCAAGGTCTGGGCGGGCAGGGACCCCTCGGGCGAGTGGGTGTGGGCCACGCCCCCGCAGCTGCGCGGCCAGGTCGAGGAGAACCTGCGCCAGCTGGGCCGCGACCACCTGGACGTGGTGAACCTCCGCATCCCCCGGAGCGCCAGGACGGCTTCCATCGCCGAGCATTTCGGCGCGCTGGCCGACCTGCGCGAGGCCGGGCTGGTCCGCCATCTGGGGCTGTCCAACGCCACGCCGGCGCACCTGGCCGAGGCGCAGGCCATCGCGCCGGTGGTCTGCGTGCAGAACGCCTACGCCGTCGGGGCGTCCTCCGGCGAGCAGGAGTTCCTGCGGGCCTGCGGCGAGCAGGGCATCGCGTACGTGCCGTTCTTCGCGATCGCCGGCGCCGGGCGCGAGCGCGGCGCGGTCGCCGCCGAGCAGGAGTCCGTGCTGGCCGTGGCGCGCGCCCACGGCGCGACGCCCGCGCAGGTCCGGCTGGCCTGGACGCTCCGGCAGGGGCCGCACGTGCTGGCCATCCCCGGCACCGGCGACCCGGACCACCTGGCCGAGAACGTGGCCGCGGGGCGGCTGAGGCTCTCCGACGAGGACCTGGCCCGGCTCAGCCTCACTCCGCGGGATTGACCGCCGGGGAGCCCGCCTGGTCGGCCAGGGCCGCCAGGCGCTTCCTGCGCACGCCGAGCAGGAACCAGCCCGCGGCGATGGCGGCGGCGACGATCGGCAGCAGGTAGAAGGCGACCCGCTGGTCCTCGTCGGCGAACGGCATCAGGCCCACCACCAGGGCGAGGAAGGCCAGGGTGAGCCAGTTGGTGTAGGGCGTGCCGGGCATCGGGAAGGCGGAGCGGTGCCCGGTGCGGCGCAGGCGGAGCTGGCAGTAGACCAGGGTGCCCCAGGTGGTGACCACGCCCAGGGAGGCGCACGCGGTGGCGATGTTGAACGCGCGTTCGGGCAGGAAGTAGAACAGGGCGACGCCGGCCAGGAACATCGACGCCGTGAACAGCACGCCGCCGATCGGGATGCGGCGGCGGCTGAGCGCGGCGGTGAAGCCGGGGGCCTCGCCCTTGAGTCCCATCGACCGGACGATGCGGCCGGTGGCGTACAGGCCGGAGTTGCACGACGAGAGCGCCGCGGTGATCACGATGAGGTTCATGGCGTCGGCCGCCCACGGCACGCCCAGACCGGCGAACACGGTGACGAACGGGGAGGTGCCGGCCTCGTACGAGGTCCACGGCAGGACCATCGCCAGCAGCAGCACCGAGCCCACGTAGAACAGCGCGATCCGCCACACCACGCCGTTGACCGCCTTCGGCATCACCTTGTCCGGCCGGGCCGTCTCGCCCGCGGCGATGCCCACCAGCTCGATGGAGGCGTACGCGAACACCACCGACTGCAGGCTCATCAGCACCATCGGGAACCCGGCAGGGAAGAACCCGCCGTGGGAGACGAGGTTCGCCGGCGCGGCCTGCCCGACGGAGAACACCACCAGCCCCAGCCCGACCACCAGGAACGTGACGATGGCCAGCACCTTCAGCAGCGCGAACCAGAACTCCAGCTCGCCGAAGAGCTTCACCGAGAGCATGTTCACCACCAGCACGAAGCCCAGCGCGAGCAGCGCCGTCAGCCACTGCGGGAACCCCGGGGCCCAGTAGTGGACGTAGGCGGCGATCGCCGTCAGTTCGGCGATGCCGGTGAACGCCCAGTTGAGCCAGTACATCCAGCCGCTGGCGAAGGCGGCCCACGGCCCGATGAACTCGCCCGCGTACACCACGAAGGAGCCCGACGCCGGCCGGTAGAGCGCCAGCTCGCCCAGCGCCCGCATGACGAAGAACGCCGCCACGCCCGCCGCCGCGAACGACAGCACCAGCGCGGGACCCGCGGCGGCCAGCCGCCCACCGGCGCCGAGGAACAGGCCCACGCCGATCGCGCCGCCGATGGCGATCATCTGCACCTGGCGGTTCCCCAGCGCGGGCCGGTACCCCTCGTCCGACTCCATGTGCACGACGTGTCTCCTTAGTGACGTTCCGTCACTGAGAAGATAACCGCGCCGGACGCGGAAGGGACTCCGGCACGCCGCTGCCGTACGACGCCCGGAGTGTCGGCGCGGACCACTAGAGTCGAACCGCACACCACACGTTCAGACCGGGAGGCGCCGCTCCATGTCGTCCAGCGACTCGTTCGTCCATCTGCACGTGCACACCGAATACTCCATGCTCGACGGCGCCGCGCGGCTGAAGCAGATGTTCAAACAGGTCGGCGAGCTGGGCATGCCGGCGATCGCGATCACCGACCACGGCAACATGCACGGCGCCTACGACTTCTACCGGCAGGCGACCGGAGCGGGCGTCAAGCCGATCATCGGCATCGAGGCGTACGTCGCGCCCGCCTCCCGCTTCAACAAGAAGCCCGTGCTGTGGGGCGAGCCGCACCAGAAGAAGGACGACGTCTCCGCGGGCGGCTACTACACCCACATGACGATCTGGGCGCGCGACAGGACCGGCCTGCACAACCTGATGCGGCTGTCCTCGCGCGCCTACACCGAGGGCTTCGTGCGCAAGTGGGCGCGGATGGACGCCGACATCCTCGCCGAGCACGCCGACGGGCTGATGGCCACCACCGGCTGCCCCTCCGGCGAGGTGCAGACCAGGCTCAGGCTCGGCCAGTACGACGAGGCGCTCAAGGCCGCGGCCCGCTACCAGGAGATCTTCGGCAAGGACAACTTCTTCCTGGAGATCATGGACCACGGCCTCGACATCGAGCGCCGCGTCCGCGACGGGCTGACCCGCATCAGCAAGGAGCTGGGCATCCCGCCGCTGGTCACCAACGACTCCCACTACACCTACGAGTCCGACGCCGCCTCCCACGACGCCCTGCTGTGCATCCAGACCGGCAAGCAGCTGTCCGACCCCGACCGGTTCCGGTTCGACGGCAGCGGCTACTACATCAAGACCGCCGACGAGATGCGCGCCGTCGACTCCTCCGACCTGTGGGCCGAGGGCTGCCGCAACACGCTGCTGGTGGCCGAGAAGGTCGACCCGACCGGGTTCTTCGAGCACCGGAACCTCATGCCGACCTTCCCCGTGCCCGACGGCCTGACCGAGGAGGAGTTCTTCCGCCAGGAGGTCTGGAAAGGGCTTGAGCGCCGCTTCCCCGAGGGCGTCGACGAGGAGCACCGCGCCTGGGCGGAGAACGAGCTGCGGGTCATCATCCAGATGGGCTTCCCGAGCTACTTCCTCGTGGTCGCCGACTTCATCATGTGGGCGAAGAACAACGGCATCCGCGTCGGCCCCGGCCGGGGCTCGGCGGCCGGCTCGCTGGTGGCGTACGCGCTGGGCATCACCGACCTCGACCCGATCCCGCACGGCCTGATCTTCGAGCGCTTCCTCAACCCCGAGCGCGTGTCCATGCCCGACGTCGACATCGACTTCGACGAGCGCAGGCGCGGCGACGTGATCCGCTACGTCACCGAGAAGTGGGGCGCCGACAAGGTCGCGATGATCGCCACGTTCGGCACCATCAAGGCCAAGGCCGCCATCAAGGACGCCGGCCGCGTCCTGGGCTACCCGTACGCGCTCGGCGACAAGGTCTCCAAGGCGTTCCCGCCCGCCGTGATGGGCAAGGACATCCCGCTGGCGGGCATCTTCGACCCCGACCACCCCCGCTACGCCGAGGCGGGCGAGCTGCGCCGGCTCTACGAGGAGGACGTCGACGTCAAGGCGACGATCGACCTCGGCAAGGGACTGGAGGGCCTGATCCGGCAGACCGGCGTGCACGCCGCCGGGGTGATCATGTCCGCCGAGGTGCTGACCGACCACATCCCGATCATGCGCCGCGACTCCGACGGCGCGATCATCACGCAGTTCGACTACCCGACCTGCGAGACGCTCGGCCTGCTGAAGATGGACTTCCTGGGCCTGCGCAACCTCACGATCATCGACGACTGCCTGAAGATGATCGAGGCGACCACCGGCGAGCAGATCGACCTGCTGGAGCTGCCGCTCGACAACCGCAGGGCCTACGAGCTGCTGGCCCGCGGCGACACGCTGGGCATCTTCCAGCTCGACGGCGGCGGCATGCGCTCGCTGCTGCGGCTCATGCGCCCCGACAACTTCGAGGACATCTCCGCCGCCCTCGCCCTCTACCGCCCCGGCCCGATGGGCGCCAACTCCCACACCAACTACGCCCTGCGCAAGAACGGCCAGCAGGAGATCACCCCGATCCACCCGGAGCTGGAGGAGCCGCTCAAGGAGATCCTGTCCACGACCCACGGCCTGATCGTCTATCAGGAGCAGGTCATGGCCATCGCCCAGAAGGTCGCCAACTACTCGCTGGGCGGCGCCGACCTGCTGCGGCGGGCGATGGGCAAGAAGAAGAAGTCCGAGCTCGACAAGCAGTTCGTGACCTTCGAGCAGGGCATGAAGGACAACGGGTTCTCCGCCGCGGCCATCAAGGCGCTGTGGGACATCCTGCTGCCGTTCTCCGACTATGCCTTCAACAAGGCCCACACGGCCGGCTACGGCCTGGTGTCCTACTGGACGGCCTACCTCAAGGCCAACTATCCGGCCGCCTACATGGCCGCGCTGCTGTCCTCGGTCAAGGACGACAAGGACAAGTCGGCCCTCTACCTCAACGAGTGCCGCCGGATGGGCATCAAGGTGTTCCCTCCGGACGTCAACGACTCCGACTTCGACTTCACCCCGCGCGGCACCGACATCCGCTTCGGCCTGTCGGCCATCCGCAACGTGGGCGCCAACGTCGTCGACGGCATCATCAACGCGCGCAAGGAGAAGGGCCGCTTCGCCGACTTCAAGGACTTCCTGCGCAAGGTGCCCGCGCTCGTCTGCAACAAGCGCGTCATCGAGTCGCTGATCAAGGCGGGCGCGTTCGACTCGCTCGGCCACGTCCGCAAGGGCCTGGTCATGGTGCACGAGCAGGCCGTCGACGCGATCATCGACATCAAGAAGAACGAGGCCATCGGCCAGGACTCGCTGTTCGGCGCGATCGAGGGCGGCGAGGACCAGACCTTCGACGTGCAGATCCCGGTGGGCGAGTGGGACAAGACCACCCTGCTGCAGTTCGAGCGGGAGATGCTCGGCCTGTACGTGTCCGACCATCCGCTGTTCGGCGTCGAGCACATCCTCGCCGCCGGGGCCGACTGCTCGATCGCGGCGCTGCAGGACGACAGCCGTCCCGACGGGCAGGTGGTCACCGTCGGCGGCATCCTGTCGGGGGTGCAGCGCAAGGTCACCAAGAAGGGCGACACCTGGGTGCTCACCCAGCTGGAGGACCTGGAGGGCGCCATCGAGGTGATGATCTTCCCGTCGGCCTACCAGCTCTGCTCGACCATCCTGGCCGAGGACGCGATCGTGTTCGTCAAGGGCCGCATCGACAAGCGGGAGGACGTCGGCAAGATCATCGCGATGGAGGTGACGGCGCCCGACCTGACCCAGGAGGCGGGCGGGCCGCTGCTGGTGAGCCTGCCGCTCAACCGCTGCACCGCCCCCGTGGTGAGCCGGCTCAAGGAGATCCTGACCACCCATCCCGGCACCTCCGAGGTCCACCTCCAGGTCCACAACGGCCCCAAGACGACCGTCCTGCGGGTCGACGACCGGCTGCGGGTGTCCCCGTCGCCGGCGCTCATGGGCGACCTGAAGCAGCTGCTCGGCCCGGCCTGCCTGGGCGCCTGACCGTTCCCGCCCGACCGGCGCCCGTCCGGCCGTTCGGGTGGTGGAGTTCCACCAGGCCGGGACCCCGGCCTGGGCAGACCTCGCCATCGTGGGACGCCCCCGGGTGGGGGAGGATCACGGGGTGAACGAGCTGCACTACCTGAGCGCCACCGAGCTCAGCCGGCTGATCCGCACCCGCCAGGTGAGCGCGGTCGAGGTGCTCCAAGCCCACCTCGACCGCATCGAGCAGGTCAACCCCAAGGTCAACGCCGTCGTCACCATCGTCGCCGAGCAGGCCATGGACGCCGCCAAGGCCGCCGACGCCGTCGAGCCGGTCGGTCCGCTGCACGGCGTGCCCGTCGCGCACAAGGACCTCACCGACACCGCCGGGATCCGCACCACGTACGGTTCGCCGCTCTTCGCCGACCACGTGCCGGACCGGGACGACCTGGTCGTGCGGCGGCTGAGGGCGGCGGGCGCGATCACCGTGGGCAAGACGAACACGCCCGAGTTCGGCACCGGCTCCCACACCGTCAACGAGGTCTTCGGCGTCACCCGCAACCCTTACGACCTGACCAGGTCCGCCGGGGGCAGCAGCGGCGGCGCGGCGGCCGCGCTGGCCACCGGGATGGTGCCGCTGGCCGACGGCTCCGACATGGGCGGGTCGCTGCGCAACCCGGCGTCGTTCTGCAACGTGGTGGGGCTGCGGCCGACGCCGGGCCGGGTGCCGGCCGTCTCGGAGACCGCGGCCTGGTACACGCTGTCCGTGCAGGGCCCGATGGCCAGGACCGTGGACGACCTGAGCCTGATGCTGTCGGTCATCTCCGGGTTCGACCCGCGCTCGCCGTACGCGATCAGGGAGGAGTACGCGCCGGAACCGGAGGAGGGGGTGGCGGGGCTGCGCGTGGCGTGGAGCCCCGACCTCGGCGGCCTGCCGGTCGACGCGCAGACGGCGGCGGTCACCGCGACCGCGCCCGCGGTGTTCGAGCGGCTCGGCGCCCGGGTGGAGCAGGTGGAGCTGGACCTTTCGGACGCCGAGCCGGCCTTTCGCACCTACCGGGCGTGGTACTACGCGCTGGCCTACGGAGACCTGCAGGGGCTCGGGGCCAACACGGCCTGGAACGTCGAGCAGGGACGCCGGGTCACCGGCGCCGACCTGGCCCGCGCCGAACGCGCCCGCAGCGGGCTCTACCAGCGGATGGCCGCCTTCTTCGACACCTACGACGTGCTCATCGCGCCGGTCAGCCAGGTGCCGCCGTTCCCGGCGCACGAGCCGTACGTGCGGGTCGTCGACGGGGTCGAGCTGCCCGACTACCTGGCGTGGATGCGGTCGGCGTACTGGATCAGCGTCCTGCACGCTCCGGCCGCGTCCGTGCCGGCCGGGTTCACGCCGTCCGGGCTGCCGGTGGGGGTGCAGATCGTCGGCAGGCCCTTCGCCGACGCCCGTGTCCTGCGGGTGGCCCGCGCGTTCGAGCAGGCCACCGGGCACGCCTCCCGACGTCCCCCGCTCTGACGGGTGATCGGGGCGCCTCAGCCGGGAGGGGTCGGGCCGGGCGGGGGAGCGGTGGTCCCGGCGGGCGGGTGGGGTCTGCGCAGCGGGGACTCGCGGTAGCCGTGCATGCCCTCCAGGAAACCGAACACCCCGGTGGCGAGCAGCGGCCACGACACCAGGACGCCCTTGGCCGTCAGGGTCAGCGGCCCGGGCAGGAAGGCGACGCCCGGGGCGGCCGCGGCCTCGACGGCGACCACGCCCACGGTGAAGGTCGTCCCGGCCCAGAAGGCGGCGAAGGCGCCCGCCGCGCCGCCCAGGGCGAGGCCGAGCAGGACGGGGAGCTGGACGCGGCGGCTGAGGAACCAGGCCAGCGTCCCGCAGGCGAGCCCCAGCGCGCCGGTGACCGTGGCGAACCAGCCGTCCGCCGCGATGAGCGCCTGCGTCGACGGGTCGGCCAGCGTCGGCGTCCGCTCGATGACCTGGTACGGCGGCCGGGGCGACAGGGCGGACCACAGGAGACCGGCGGGAAGTCCGAGGACCGCGAGTGCGAGGACAGTGATCGCGAACGCGCGTACTTCCCTCGTCACGCCACGCCCCTTCAATCGCCGGCAGGACCAGATCGATGGTATATCCCGGTTAGGCTCACTTCGTGAATGAAGAGAAGGTCTGGTCGATAGAACCCTCTGGCCCACTTCGCGGCGATGTGGTGGTCCGGGGTTCCAAGAACGGGGTCTCCAAGCACATGGTCGCCGCCATGCTCGGCAGCGGCGAGAGCAGCATCCAGAACGCCCCCGAGGTGGGCGAGGTCGGCATCACCGCGGCCATGCTGGAGGCGCTCGGGATCCGCGTCGAGGTCGGCGGGAAGGAGATCCGCATCGAGCGGGGCCCGGAGATCAGGCCGCGGGTGCCCGACGCGTTCACCGGCCTGAACCGGATCCCGATCCTCATGCTGGGCCCGCTGCTGCACCTGGCGGGGGAGGCGTTCGTCCCGCTGGTGGGCGGCGACCCGATCGGGCGGCGGCCGATCAACTTCCACGTGGAGGCGCTGCGCGCGATGGGCGCCGAGGTGGAGGTCGGCGAAGGCGGCGTCCACGCCAAGGCCGAACGGCTGCACGGCACCCGCCTGGAGCTGCCGTACCCGAGCGTCGGCGCCACCGAGACGATCCTCATGTCCGCGGTCCTGGCCGAGGGCAAGACCGTGCTGAAGAACGCGGCCACCGAGCCCGAGGTGGTGGAGCTGGCGCTGTTCCTGCAGCGGATGGGCGCCAGGATCGAGCTGTCGCCGGACCGCAGGATCGTCATCGAGGGCGTGGAGCGGCTGCGCGGCGCCTCGACCTGGCTGGCCGGCGACCGCATCGAGGCGTTCTCGTACCTCGCGGCGGGCCTGATCACCGGCGGGGAGGTGCGCGTGCACGGCTGCCCGCAGGACCGCCTGGTCACCGCGATCACCACGCTGGCCAGGATGGGCGCCCGGTTCGACATCAACGACGAGTACCTGTGCGCCACCGCGCCGCCGGAGGGGCTGCGGGCGGCGGCCGTGCAGACCGACACCCACCCCGGGTTCATGACGGACTGGCAGACGCCGCTCATGGTGCTGTTCACGCAGAGCCAGGGCATGTCGGTGCTGCACGAGACGGTCTTCGAGAACCGCCTGGTGTACGTGCCGGCGCTGACGAGCATGGGTTGCGAGATCGAGGTGTTCGACCAGTGCCTCGGCGGGCCGGCCTGCCGCTACCACGACACCAATGCCCGCCACTCGGCCGTGGTGCGCGGGGTGTCCCGGCTCAGGGGCGCCGAGGTGACGCTGCCCGACATCCGGGCCGGGTTCTCCGCGGTGCTGGCCGCCGCCGTCGCCGAAGGGCGCTCGACGCTGCGCGGCGTGCACCACATCGAGCGCGGCTACCACCGGCCGTTCGAGCAGTTCCAGTCCCTCGGTCTGAACATCAGCAGAGGATCGTAAAGAGTCAGGAACCGGGCGTTTGCCGGGGATCGGACGGTCGTACATCAACGACGTGACTGACCGCACATCGATCGCCACGCTGGGTCTGGTGGGCGCTCTCGGCGGGGTGCTGGTGGCGGCGCTGGCCGCGCCCGTGGTCGCCGGGGCGGGCCTGGCCGCCAAGGGCGCCGCCGACACCTTCACCCACCTGCCGCCGCCCCCGCGTGAGGAGCCGCTGAGCGAGGTGACGCGGCTGGTCGACACGAGCGGGCGCACCTTCGCCCAGTTCTACCAGGCCAACCGGACCGCGGTGCGGCTGTCGCAGGTGGCGCCGGTGATGCGGCGCGCGATCGTGGCCATCGAGGACTCCCGCTTCTACGAGCACGGCGGCATGGACGTCATCGGCACGCTGCGCGCGCTCATCGCCAACACCCGTGCCGGCGCGATCCGGCAGGGCGGCTCCTCGCTCACCCAGCAGCTGGTGAAGAACATCCTGGTGGAGAACGCCCAGACCGACCAGGAACGGGACCGGGCCCGCGCCCCCAGCATCTCCCGCAAGGTGCACGAACTGCGGCTGGCGCTGGCGCTGGAACGCAAGTACCGCAAGGACGAGATCCTGGAGAAGTACCTGAACATCGCCTACTTCGGAGCCGGCGCCCACGGCGTCGAGGCGGCGGCCAGGCGGTTCTTCTCCACCACGGCCGCCGAGCTGACCCTGAGCGAGGCGGCCACGCTGGCCGGCGCCGTGCGCACCCCGTACTCGACCGACCCGTCGATCGGCCGCTCGCACCGCGCGCGGCTCAAGGAGCGCCGCGACCTGGTGCTCGACCGGATGGCGGGACTGAAGCTGATCCCCAAGGAGCGGGCGGCGGCCGCCAAGGCCGGCCCGCTCGGGCTGCGGCTGCGGCCCGAGCCCGGCGGCTGCTCGCAGAGCGAGCATCCGTACTTCTGCCTGTACGTGCAGCGCGAGCTGCTGACGAACGAGGCCTTCGGCAGCACGGCGGCGGTGCGCCGGGCCCGCATGGAGCGCGGCGGCCTGGTGATCAGGACCAGCCTCAGCCCGAGGGCGCAGAAAGCCGCCGAACGGGCCATCCGCGAACGCGTCGACCCGGCCGACACCGAGGTGGCAGCCGAGGCGATGGTGGAGCCGGGCAGCGGCTGGATCAGGGCCATGGCCGCCAGCAAGAAGGTCGGCCCGGGCAAGAAGGGCGGCCCGCGCACCACCTACAACCTGGTCGCCGACGCCCGTCACGGCGGCGGGCAGGGGCTGCAGGCCGGTTCCACGTTCAAGGTGTTCACCCTGGCCACCGCGCTCAGGGAGGGCTGGCGGTTCGGCGACGGGTTCGACACGCCAGGAAGTCTGGTGCCGTCGTCGGGCTACCGGGACTGCGCGGGACGGCCGGTCAACGACCCGTCGACGGAGGTGTACAACGCCAGCGGCGAGGGCAGCGACGGCGGCCCGCACAGCCTGGAGACCGGCACCTGGAAGTCGGTCAACATCTTCTACATGATGCTGGAGCGCAAGGTCGGCCTCTGCGACGTGGTCAAGACCGCAAGGAGGCTCGGCATCACCAGGGCCGACGGCCGGCCGCTGCGCGAGGTGCCGACGTTCACGCTGGGCGTCAACGAGATGGACCCGCTCACGGTCGCCGCCTCGTTCGCCGCGCTCGCGGCCCGCGGCCGTTACTGCCGCCCGCTGGCCATCGTGGAGATCGTCGACAGGAACGACCGCCGCACCGGGATGCGGCCGAACTGCCGCCGGGCGATCGCGCCGGAGGTCGCCGACGCGGTCAGCCACGTGCTGACCGGGGTGTTCGACAAGGGGACGATGCGCGGCCAGGACCCCGGCCGGCCCGCCGCCGGCAAGACCGGCACCAACAACGGCTACACCTCGGCCTGGTTCGCCGGCTACACGCCGCAGCTCGCGGCCGCGGTCAGCGTCGGCGACATCCGCGGCTCGTACCGCTACCCGCTCAGGGACGTGCGGATCGGCGACCAGTACTACGGCTCCGTGCAGGGCGCCTCGCTGCCGGGGCCGATCTGGGTGGAGTCGATACGGCAGGCGCTGCGGGACGAGGAGCCCCGCCGCTTCCACCGCCCGGACATGGACCGTTTCGGCGGCGGCCACACCCCGGGCCTGGAGGAGGAGCGGGACGAGGAGGAGAACGGGACGCGGGCCCGCGGGCGGCACGACCGCCCCGGCAGGCACCACCCGATCTCCAGGCGCCACCGCCAGCTCATGCAGTGGCTGCTCGGCGAGCGCCGGCGGCCGCCGCGCGGCTGGTGAGGCGTCAGGCCGGTCTGCCGATGGGCGCGGTCACGGCCCCGGTGAGCTCGATCAGGGCGGACGGGGCGGTCTCGATCTGCAGCCCGCGCCGGCCGGCCGAGAAGTAGACCGTCTCGAACTCCAGCGCCGAGGCGTCGACGACGGTCGGCAGCCGCTTGCGCTGCCCGAGCGGGCTGATGCCGCCCACCACGTAACCCGTCACCCGCTCGACCTTGGCGGCGTCGGCCATCGCCGCCCGCTTCCCGCCGAGCGCGGAGGCGAGCGCCTTCAGGTCGAGCCTGCCCGCCACCGGCACGACCGCGACGGCCAGGCCGCCCTCGGTCTCGGCCACGAGCGTCTTGAAGATCCGCTCGTACGGGACGCCGAGCGCGTCGGCGGCCTCCTCGCCGTAGGCCTGGGCAGCGGGGTCGTGGTCGTAGGGGTGGAGCGTGAACCGCGCTCCGGCCTTCTCCAGCGCGACGGTGGCGGGGGTGCCGCCCCTGGTCTTCGACTTGCCCACCTGTCGAGTGTAGCGAATCTACAATGTAAAGGCGCGGGCGGGGGTCAACCGGCGGCCGAGGCGCCCGGGGAGCCCGGCCCGCCGAGGCGGACCTCACCCGGGTCGCGGTCGGGGCGCAGGCCGCGCCAGGACGGATGGCGCAGCCGGTGGTCGCCGGTCAGCTCGGCGTACTGGACCTCGCCGACCAGGAGCGGCCGCACCCAGTGGGCGCCCCGGGCGTGCTCGCGGGGCACCGGCTCGGCGAAGGGCGGGTCGGGCCGCTCCAGCGGGGCCAGGCGCTGGTGCAGGTCGCGCAGCATGGCCTCGGTGAAGCCGGTGCCGACGTGCCCGACGAACAGCAGCCGGCCCGCGTCGTCGTACGAGCCGAGCAACAGGGAGCCGATGCCGCCGGAGCGTCGTCCCGCGCCGGGTTTCCAGCCGCCGATGACGACCTCGACGGCGCTGACGTTCTTGACCTTGGTCCACTCGCCGCTGCGCCTGCCGGGGCGGTACGGGGAGGTGAGTCGTTTGCAGACGACGCCTTCGAGGCCGAGCCGGCGGGAGGAGGCGAAGGCGTCCTCGGCGTGGTCGTGGAAGCGGACGGGCACCTGCCAGCGGTAGCCGGGGGTGAAGACGTCCTCCAGCAGCTCACGCCGTGCGGTGTAGGGCAGCTGGACGAGCGGGTCGTCGCCGAGGTGGAGCAGGTCGAAGGCCATGAAGGTCACGGGCACGGCGCGGGCGAGCTCGGCGACGCTGACCGGGTTGCGCTGGTGCATGCGCGGCTGGAGCGCGCCGAAGCTGGGCCGGCCGGCCTCGTCGAAGGCGATGATCTCGCCGTCGACGACGGCCTGGCGGCGCCCGGCGGCGCCGGCCATGAGCCGAAGCTCGGGATAGGCGGCGGTGATGTCCCTGACGTTGCGCGACAGCAGCCGCACGGTCCCGTCGGCGATGTAGGCGATCGCGCGGACGCCGTCCCATTTCATCTCCACGGCCCATTCGTCCTGGTGAGTGGTGGGCAGGGAGCCGGGCTGGGCCAGCATCGGCGCGTAGGTGGGCAGCGGCGCCATGACGGATGGCATACCCCGGCCGGGTCGTTGAGGTAACCCGGGCGGCGTGGCCGGCTTCCGGGTCAGGCCGTCCGGCGGTCGTCCTCGACGAGCTGGGCCAGGTCGACGCCGTGGGCGGCCAGCTCGCTCACGCCGGCGCAGTAGCCCTGGAGGTAGAGACGGCCGCCGATGTCCTGGGAGATGCGCAGGAGCGGCCGGTCGTCCAGCACGATGGCCTCCACCACGATGCCGTCGGGTGCACGCCAGATCGCCATGCCGCGATCGTACAAAAAGCTAGGTAAAGGACACGTAATGACAAAGTACGTATAAAGCCCGGAGCGGCGAGGGAAAGCCCGGCCCAAGAGGCGGCGTTAGTTCCTCCGCGTCCGGGGAAGCATCAGCGCCGGAGCTCCCCTGAGCCGTGGCCTTCCCCGCCACGGCGCCTCGCCCTGGCGCTCGGCCCGGGCCAGGGCGAGCGGCCGTGAGGCTGTTCCCCTTGACAGCCTCACGGCCCTGCCTCGGGCTCCTCCCCGCGCCAGGGGCCACGCCCGAAGGTGTCCGCATGGTGGACGGAAGCGGATACAGGGGTCGGACTCCGTAGACTAGGAGGGTGATTTCCCGTATCGACATGCGCGGGTCCCTTCCGCCGGACCTGCGCGACGTGCTGCCCCGCGCCGAGCTCGACGTCGAGGCCGCCCTGGAGAAGGTGCGGCCCATCTGCGAGGACGTGCGCCATCGCGGGGCGGCAGCCGTACGGGAGCTGACCGCCAGGTTCGACGGTGTCGAGATCTCCACCACGAGGGTGCCCGCCGAGGCGATCGTCACGGCCCTCGACGAGCTGGACCCGAAGGTCAGGGCCGCGCTGGAGGAGTCCATCCGCCGCGCCAGGCTGGTCCACCGCGACCAGCGCCGCGCCGACGTCACCACCCAGGTCGTGCCCGGCGGCACCGTCACCGAGCGGTGGGTGCCGGTCGACCGCGTGGGCCTCTACGTCCCCGGCGGCCGGGCCGTCTACCCGTCGTCGGTCGTGATGAACGTCGTCCCCGCCCAGGAGGCGGGGGTGCCGTCGCTGGCGGTCACCAGCCCCGCCCAGCGGGAGTTCGGCGGCCTGCCGCACCCGTCGATCCTGGCCGCGTGCGCGCTGCTCGGCGTCGAGGAGGTCTACTCCGTGGGCGGCGCCCAGGCCGTGGCCATGTTCGCCTACGGCACCGAGGAGTGCCCGCCCGCCACCATGGTCACCGGCCCCGGCAACATCTGGGTGGCCGCGGCCAAACGGCTGCTCAAGGGCCGCATCGGCATCGACAGCGAGGCCGGCCCGACCGAGATCGCGATCCTGGCCGACGCCACCGCCGACCCGGTGCACGTCGCCGCCGACCTGATCAGCCAGGCCGAGCACGACGTCATCGCCGCCGCCGTCCTGGTCACCGACAGCGAGGAGCTGGCCGAGGGCGTCGAGAAGGAGCTGCCCGCCCAGGTGGCCGCCACCCGCCACAGCGAGCGCATCGCCGAGGCGCTGGCCGGCCGCCAGTCCGCGATCGTGCTGGTCGACGACCTGGAGGCCGGGCTGAAGGTGGTCGACGCCTACGCCGCCGAGCACCTGGAGATCCAGACCGCCGACGCCGCCGCGGTGGCCGCCCGGGTGCGCAACGCCGGCGCGGTCTTCGTCGGCCCGTACGCGCCGGTCTCGCTCGGCGACTACCTCGCCGGCTCCAACCACGTGCTGCCCACCGGCGGCTGCGCCTGCCACTCCGGCGGGCTGTCGGTGCAGACATTCCTGCGCGGCGTCCACGTCGTCGACTACAGCCGTGAGGCCCTGGCCGAGGCGGCCGCGCACGTGACGGTGCTGGCCGACGCCGAGGACCTGCCCGCCCACGGCGCCGCGGTCCGCGCCCGATTCGACTGGCAGGTGCCGTCATGAACCCCGGCGAGGTCACGCTCGACGACCTGCCCATCCGCGACGACCTGCGCGGCAAGAGCCCTTACGGGGCCCCGCAGATCGACGTCCCGGTCCGGCTCAACACCAACGAGAACCCGCACCCGCCGTCCCCGGCGCTGGTCGCCGACCTGGCCGAGGCGGTCGGCAGGGTCGCCGGCGAGCTCAACCGCTACCCCGACAGGGACGCCGTCGAGCTGCGCGCCGCGCTGGCCGCCTACCTGGGCCACGGCCTGACGACCGAGCGGGTGTGGGCGGCCAACGGCTCCAACGAGATCATCCAGCAGATCCTCCAGGCGTTCGGCGGCCACGGCCGCAGCGCGCTCGGGTTCGAGCCCTCGTACTCGATGCATCCGATCATCACGACCGGCACCAGCACCGAGTGGATCCACGCCGCCCGCGAGGAGGACTTCTCGCTCGATCCCGGCAAGGTCGTGGCGGCGATCGAGGAGCACCGGCCTGACCTGGTGTTCGTGGCCTCGCCCAACAACCCGACCGGCACCGCCCAGCCGCTGGGGACGATCGAGGAGATCCTGGCCGCGGCGCCCGGCATGGTGGTGGTCGACGAGGCCTACGCCGAGTTCGCCCGCGAGGGCACGCCGTCGGCGCTCACCCTCCTGCCGCGCCACCCGCGGCTGATCGTGACCCGCACCATGTCGAAGGCGTTCGCCATGGCCGGCACCCGGCTGGGCTACCTGGCCGCGCATCCGGCCGTGGTGGAGGCGCTGCTGCTGGTGCGGCTGCCGTACCATCTGTCGACGCTGACCCAGACGGCGGCGCTGGTGGCGCTGCGGCACCGCGCCGAGCTGCTGGGCACCGTCGACGAGCTCCGGCGCGAGCGTGACGCCACGGTCGGCTGGCTGCGGTCCAAGGGCCTGGCGGTTGCCGACTCCGACGCCAACTTCGTGCTGTTCGGGCGTTTCCCCGACCGGCGCGCGGTGTGGGAGGGGCTGCTGGCGAGGGGCGTGCTCATCCGTGAGGTGGGCCCGCCGGAGTGGTTGCGGGTGTCGATCGGCACCGGCGAGGAGATGGCGGCGTTCCGCGCCGCGCTGGAGGGAGTTCTGTGAGTCGCGTAGGCCGCGTCGAGCGCACCACGAAGGAGACGTCCGTCCTGGTCGAGGTCGACCTCGACGGCACGGGCGCGCTGGACGTCTCCACCGGGGTCGGCTTCTTCGACCACATGCTGGCGCAGCTCGGCAAGCACGGGCTGTTCGACCTGACCGTCAAGACCGAGGGCGACCTGCACATCGACTCCCACCACACGATCGAGGACACCGCGCTCGCGCTGGGCGCCGCGTTCCGCGAGGCGCTGGGCGACAAGTCGGGCATCCGGCGGTTCGGCAGCGCGTCGTGCCCGCTGGACGAGGCGCTCGCCGAGGTCACCGTCGACCTGTCCGGCCGGCCTTACCTGGTCCACTCGGAGCCGGAGGGTATGGCCCCCATGATCGGCCCCGACTACGACACCACGATGACGCGCCACATCCTGGAGTCGATCGTCGCCCAGGCGGCCATCTGCCTGCACGTCCGCGTCCCGTACGGCCGCAACGCCCACCACATCGTGGAGGCGCAGTTCAAGGCCCTGGCCAGGGCGCTGCGCGCGGCGTCGGAGCTCGACCCGCGGGCGAGCGGGGTGCCGAGCACCAAGGGCGTGCTATGACCGAGAACGTGATCGCCGTCGTCATGGTCTTCCTCGGCCTGTTCCTCATCGGCGGCGTGGTCTCGCTGATCAAGCAGGGCATGAGGATCGGCGCCGCCTTCTGCGGCCTGGGAGCGGCGATGGCGCTGTTCGCGGGGGTGATGTGGTGGTGAGCCGGAACGTCGTGGTGCTCGACTACGGGTCGGGCAACCTGCGCTCCGCCGAGCGGGCGCTGGCGCGGGTGGGCGCCGACGTGACCGTCACCTCCGACTTCGAGGCCGCGCTGGAGTGCGACGGCCTGGTGGTGCCGGGCGTCGGCGCGTTCGCCGCGTGCATGGCCGGGCTGAAGGGCGTGCGCGGCGACCAGATCGTCGGCAGGCGGCTGGCCGGCGGCCGGCCGGTGCTGGGCATCTGCGTCGGCATGCAGATCCTGTTCGCCCGCGGCGTCGAGCACGGCGTGGAGACCGCCGGCTGCGGCGAGTGGCCCGGCACGGTCGAGCGGCTCGACGCGCCGGTGCTGCCGCACATGGGCTGGAACACCGTCAAGACCTCGGCGGACAGCGTCCTGTTCGCCGGGATGGACGCCGCCACCCGCTTCTACTTCGTCCACTCCTACGGGGTGCGCGAGTGGGAGCTGCGCACCGGCGACGGCTTCGCCGAGCCGGTGGTCACCTGGGCCGAGCACGGCGTGCCGTTCGTGGCCGCGGTCGAGAACGGCCCGCTCATGGCCACCCAGTTCCATCCGGAGAAGTCCGCCGACGCCGGCGCCGCGCTGCTGAGCAACTGGCTCGGCACCCTTGAGTAAGGAGCGGGCGCGCCGCCGCGCCGAACGCGAGGCCGAGCG
>NZ_JAPNNL010000063.1 GCF_027620315.1 Nonomuraea corallina
CTCGGCCTCCAGGTCGGCCACGGGACGCGGGCCGGGCAGCGCCGGCGGCCCGGCCATGCGCAGGCACGGCCCCGCCGTCCGCCCGGGGCTGACGCCCAGCCCGGCCAGCGAGGCCGGGCCGGAAGGTGACAGATCAGGCATCCAGCGCCTCTTCCGCGTCCAGATCGCGGGACAGGAGCGCCGCCAGGGCGTCGAGGGCCTCCTCGGCGCCGGGGGCGTCCGACTCCAGCGTCACCTCGGTGCCGTGGACGGCGCCGAGCGAGAGCACGCCCAGCATGCTGTGGGCCGGGACCGCCTTCTCTCCCACCCGGATCCGCACGGGCACGCCCAGCCGCGCCGCCTCCTGCACGAACAGTTTGGCGGGCCGGGCGTGCAGCCCGCTGGCCGACGCGACGGCCACGGTCCTCTCGGGCATGGCAACCTCCTCACGGTTCGATGGTGACCTTGATGGCCTCGCCCCGGCTGACCAGGTCGATCCCGTCCAGCACCCGCGACAGCGGGAGCCGGTGGGTGATCAGGTCGGCGACCGGGACGGCGCCCTCGGCGATCAGGCTGAGGGCCTCGGCGTTGTGGGCGGGGCTGGAGCCGTTCGCGCCGACGATCGTCAGCTCACGGTAGTGGACCAGGTTCGAGTCCAGCCGGATGAACGGGTCGTCCTTCGGCAGGCCGCCGAAGAAGCTGATGCGCCCCTGCCTGGCGGTCATCAGCACCGCCTGCTCCTGCGCGGCGCCGGCCGCGGCGGCGGTGACGACCACGTCGGCGCCCCGGCCGCCGGTCAGCTTGAGCACCTGCTCCACCGGGTCGCCGTCGATCGCGGCGTCGGGACGTACCAGCTCGGCCGCCATCGCGAGACGTTCGGTGTTCACGTCCACGAGGAACACCCGCGCCGCGCCGCGCGCCCGCGCCAGCCGCACGTGCAGGCACCCGATCGGCCCGGCCCCCATCACCACCACGTCGTCACCCGTACCCACCCGGGCCAGGGTCTGCCCGTTGAGGACGCACGCCAGCGGCTCGGCCACCGACGCCTCGGCGAACCCGATGCCGTCCGGGACGGCGTTCACCCCGTTCACGGCCAGCACCTTGGCCGGGACGACCATGTACTCGGCGAACCCGCCGTCGTAGTGGTAGCCCATGGACTCCTGGTTCGGGCAGACGGTCAGCCGCCCGGCAAGGCAGTCGGGACAGACGCCGCACGGGATGGCGGCGATCACCTGCACCCGCTCGCCGGTGCCGACCACCTCGCCGGCGATCTCGTGCCCCATCACCCGGGGCGGCCGGATGTGGTGGTGGCCGAACTTGTAGATCTTCGCGTCGGTGCCGCACGTCGAGCAGTTGCGCACCCGGATCTTCAGCTCGCCGGGGCCGGCGACCGGCTCCGGCGCGTCCTCGATCCGGATGTCGCCCGGCGCGTGGAATCTGGCGACCCTCACGTTGTCAGCTCCTTCATCACCTGATGGACCTCCGTCGCCTCCCGCAGCGTGCGCGCCCGCTCCGGGTCGAGGAGGATCTCGGCCAGCGCCGCCAGCAGCGGCACGTGGCCGTCGTTCCTGGCCGCGATCCCGACGCACAGCGTGACGAGCTCGCCGCCCCAGTCGACGCCGCCGGGGAAGCGCACCACGCAGATCGCGTCGCGCGCGATGTCCTCCTTGGCGGCCGCGGTGCCGTGCGGGATGGCCACGCCCTCGCCGACGTACGTGGAGATCGACCGCTCGCGTTCGAGCATCGCCTCGACGTACGGCTCGGCGACCGCGCCGATGTCGACCAGGACCCGCCCGCAGCGCCGGATGGCCTCGTCGCGGCCGGCCGCGCTCTCGTGCAGCAGCACCGCGCGCGGATCGAGCAGGTCGTCACGCATCGACGGTGCCGCCGCTCTTGATGGCGGCGACGAGCTTGGTCACGGCCGGGTCGCCCAGGAAGATCTGGAACGGCACCAGCACCTTGTCCGGCGCCGCCGCCCTGGCCCTGGCGGCCAGCCCGGCGTGGCAGAGCACCACGTCGGCGTCGGCGGGGATGTCGTTCACCGGCGTGTGCTCGACGGTGACGCCGGAGTCCTTGAGCTGCTTGCGGAGCTGGCCGGCGAGCATCACGCTGCTGCCCATCCCCGCGTCGCAGGCCACGATGATCTTGCGGATGTCCTTGCTGTCGATGCTGGGCACGGTTCACGCCTCCTTGCCGGCGGTACGGGTCGTGGTCTCTTCAGCGGGCGTGGCCGGCGCGGCGGGCGCGGCGGGCTCGCGACGCTCGCCGTTCGCGCGCTCCCCGGCGGTGTCCCTTGTGGCGTCCCTGGTGGTTTCCTCTGCGGCGGACGGTGCCGGGGCGGTCTCGGCCGACGGGTCGACGGCGGGCTCCTCCTCCTTCTCGCCGCGGCCGAAGCCCAGCAGCAGCGAGGCCAGGACGAACGACACGGCCGTGGCGACCACGATGCCGGCGATCGAGGCGAACAGGCCGCCGCGCGGCGTGACCGCCAGGTAGGCGAAGATGCTGCCCGGCGACGGCGTGGCCACCAGCCCGGCACCGGTGATCATGAAGGTGAACACGCCGGCCATGCCGCCGCCGATGAGGGCCAGGATGAGGCGGGGCTTCATCAGCACGTACGGGAAGTAGATCTCGTGGATGCCGCCGAAGAAGTGGATGATCATGGCGGGCGGGGCGCTGGGACGCATCGCGCGCGGGCCGAAGAACATGAAGGCGAGGAGCAGGCCGAGGCCGGGGCCGGGGTTCGACTCCAGCATGAACAGGATCGACTTGCCGGTCTCCGCCGCCTGGGTCACGCCGAGCGGGCCGAGGACGCCGTGGTTGACGGCGTTGTTGAGGAACAGCACCTTGGCCGGCTCGATCAGCACGGAGGAGAGCGGCAGCAGGCCGGTGGTGACCAGCCAGTTCACCGCGTTCTCCGCGGCGCCGGTGATCACCTGCACGATCGGGCCGATGCCCAGCACGCCGGCCACCGCCATCGCGCCGCCGATGATGCCCGCGGAGAAGTTGTCCACCAGCATCTCGAACCCGGACCGGGTCCGCGCCTCGGTGAACGCGTCCACCTTCTTCAGGATCCAGGCGGTGAGCGGGCCGATGATCATCGCGCCGAGGAACATCGGGGCGTCCGCTCCCACCACGACGCCCATCGCGGCCACGGCGCCCACCACGGCCCCGCGCTGGCCGTGCACCATCCGGCCGCCCGTATAGGCGATGAGGACCGGCAGCAGGACCTTGATGATCGGGTCGACCATCGCGGCGAGCGTCGCGTTGGGCAGCCAGCCGGTGGGGATGAACAGGGCGGTGATGAGTCCCCAGGCGATGAACGCGCCGATGTTCGGCATGATCATGCCCGCCAGGTGACCGCCGATCCGCTGGATCGTGGCCTTGACGCCGGTCCCGTAGACCGGGGGTGTGTAGGTGTCGGCCATTGGACTTCGCTCCTTAGGGGGGTGAGCAGTCTCGTGCGTGATGAGCCGGAGGTCAGCGGGAGGACGGCGGCGGATGCCGCTCCGCCCCGGCCGGGACCGGCCCGCCGTCCGCGCGGCGGCCGTCGCCGGCGGCGAACGCCGAGGTGAGGAGGCGGGCCGGGTCGGGACGGGAGACGCGCACCTCGCCGCGGCGGATGTCCGGGGGCCCCGGCATGCGGCTGCCCGGCAGGCCGACCGCTGCGGCGCCCCAGGCCAGCGCCTCCACCAGCGCCCTCTCGCCACGGGCGCCGCCCGCCAGGAACCCGGCGAGCATGGCGTCGCCCGCGCCGACCGCGCTGCGGGGCTCGGCGACGGGCGCCTCCCCGTACCAGGCGCCGCCGTCCTCGACCAGGACGGCGCCGTCGGCGCCGAGACTGGCCAGCACGGTACGCGCGCCCGCGGCCCGCAGCTTGGCCGCGGCCGCCACCACGTCGCCGACACAGGCGATGGCCATGCCGGTGGCGCCGGCCAGCTCCTCCAGGTTGGGCTTGACCAGCGCGGGCCCGGAGCCGAGCGCGCAGGAGAGCGCGGGACCGCTGGTGTCGACGGCCACGTGGATGCCCGCCCCGGCGAAGCGGCGGCACAGCCGGGCGTAGACGTCCTCGGGCACCTCGGGCGGCAGGCTTCCCGAGGCGACCACCCAGTCGGCCTCGCGGGCCTCGGCCAGCACCGAGTCGGCGATCGTGTCCAGCTCGTCCGGGGACAGCGCCGTGCCGGGCTCGTTGATCTTCGTGACGGTCCCGTCGGGCTCGGCCAGCGTCACGTTCGACCGGGTCCGGCCGGCCACCGGCACGGTCACCATGTCGAGGCCCTCCTGCCGCAGGAGGCGCACGAGCTGCCGGCCCTCGTCGCCGCCGAACGGCACCACGGCGCGCGAGGCCACGGCGTTGGCCAGCAGGGCGCGCGAGACGTTCACGCCCTTGCCGCCGGGGTCGAGCCGGGCGGCGGCGGCGCGGATGACCGCGCCCCGGTCGAGGGCGGCGATCTCGATCGTGCGGTCCAGGCTCGGGTTGAGCGTCAGGGTGACGATCACGCGCGCACCACCTGGGGTCCGGCGGCCGCCAGCTCGGCGGCGAGCGCGTCGTCCACGCCGGTGTCGGTGATCACGACGTCGATCTCGCTCAGCGCGGCGAACCGCGCGAGGTAGGTGGCGGTGAACTTGGTGTGGTCCGCCAGCAGCACGCTGCGCTCGGCGGCCCGCACCATCGCCCGCTTGATCGCCGCCTCGGCCGGATCGGGCGTGGTCAGGCCCTTGTCGGCGGAGCAGCCGTTGGTGGCCATGAACGCCACGTCCACGTGCAGGTGGGCCAGCGGCTGCAGCGCCCAGTCGTCCACTGTGGCCAGGGTGCGGCCGCGTACCCGGCCGCCCAGCATGATCACGTTGAGGTTGCTGCGGGCGGCGAGGACGGTGGCCAGCGGCGGCGAGTTGACCACCACGGTGAGCTCGCGGTCGGCGGGCAGCACGCCCACCAGGCGGCCCGTGGTGGTGCCGGCGTCGATGATGACCGATCCGTCCTCGGGCAGTTCGGCCAGGGCGGCCTTGGCGATGCGCTCCTTCTCCGCGGTCATCACCTCGTCGCGGGTGGCGAGCGCGGGCTCGAAGCCGAGCCGCTCCACGGGGATCGCGCCGCCGTGCACGCGGCGCAGCACGCCGGCCCGCTCCAGCGCGGTCAGGTCGCGGCGGATGGTCTCGGTGGTGACGTCGAGCTCGGCCGCCAGCGAGACCACGTCGACGCGGCCCGCCGCGCGCGCCCTGCGCAGGATCTCCTGCTGCCGCTCCTCGGCGTACATGATGTTGATTCACCGCCGTTTCGAGTTGGTTTCCCCTGTGTTTATCGCCGTTTCTGTGGTTGGTCAAGACTCTGATAGGTATGACCGATGCGCATGAAGCCCTGGGCCGCCGTCGCCGCGGCCGTACCCCTCGCGGCGGGATGCGTCGCGGGCCCCTCGGCGGCCCCCGCCCGCGCGTCGAGCGGCGCCCCGCAGAGCTCGTCCGCCCAGAGCCCGTCGAGCCAGGTCACGGCGGCGCCTTCGGCGGCGCAGTCGGCCGCGCCGCCGGAAGTGCCGCCGGGCACGACCGCGTCATGGCTGGTGTACGACCGGGTGAAGGGCAGGTTCGTGGCGACCCGGCACGCGCACCGGGCGTACCGCTCGGCCTCGGTGATCAAAATCCTGATCGCGATCGACTTCCTGGAGTCGCGCAGGACGGTGTCCGCCTCCGACGCCAGGCTGTTGAAGATCATGCTGAGGGAGAGCGACGACGACGCGGCCACGGCGTTCTGGAACCGCGGAGGCAAGGGCGCCATCGTCACCCGCGCGGCCCGCAAGCTCCGGCTGGCGGACACCGCGCCGCCTCCCGCGTCCAAGCCCGGGTTCTGGGGCTACGCCACGCTGAGCGGGCACGACGTCGTGCGCACCTACCGCTACCTGCTCGACACGGCCGCGCCGCGGGTGCGCGAGACGATCCTGGGCCACCTGCGCGCGGCCACGCCGTGCGGCAGCGACGGATTCGACCAGACCTTCGGCATCCCGGACGGGGTGCCGGGGCGCAAGGCGGTCAAGCAGGGCTGGTCGGGTTTCGGGCTGACGCCGCCGGTCCGGTGCGGCGCCAGGACCCAGAGCGCGGCCATCTCCCTGGTCGCCGCCCGCGCCGCCGACTCGCGGGTGCCCGACTACGGCCGGCCGGTGCTCTACACGACCGGGCTCGTGGGCAAGGACGAGAGGTACGTGATGGCGGTGCTGACCGCGCACCCGGCGGGGACGACGTGGCGGAGTTCGGTGCAGCGCGTCACGCGGATCACCAGGGACCTGTATCGCCACGTCTCGTGAACGGTTCACGGACGGTCGGGTCGATGCCGCGTCCTTGGGGCGTACCGCGAGAAGGCGTCGTCGCCGCGGCGGTCGACCGGACGCGTCGGAGGACGGCGGGCCGCGATCGCGCGCCCGGGGACCGTCAGCCGATGTAGGCGGCGTACACCTTCTTGGGCACCGCCATCCGCCACGCCTCGATCACCAGCTCGCGCGTCTCGCCGGGTTCGAGGGCGGCCATGCGGGTCACCACCCAGTTGAACCGCAGATCGGACTCGCGGGGCAGGAGGAACTTCGCGGGCTCCGCGGCGACCAGCGCGGCCCGCTCCTCCTTGGGGAAGGCGAACCCCATCAGCGTCTCGTCGCGCGAGAACGCGAGGTAGACGATGGAGCCCACGCGGAACTTGACCCGATCCCTGATCAGGTGCTCCGACGACCGGGGGAGGGTCGTCGCGAGCCGTCGTACGTCCTCGACCGTGACCACCCGGTCAACGCTACCGGTTGCCTTCCGCCGAGGAGATGTCGGCGAGCGCCGAGTCAGGGTCGCGCTCCATCGCGAGGTCGCCGATGCTCAGGATGCCGACGGCGCGGCCGTCCTCCACGACCGGCAGGCGGCGTACGGCGTGCTGGCGCATGAGCTTGACCGCCTGGTCGAGGCTGGTGTCGGGGCAGATGACCTCGACGCTGGGCGTGCACGCCTCGCGCACGGGCGTGTCGGGGCCCTTGTCGTCGGCGACGAGCCGGATGGTGATGTCGCGGTCGGTCACGATGCCGGTCATCCGGCCGTCGTCGTTGACGATGATCGCGCCGGTGTCGCGGTCGCGCATGAGCGCGGCGGCGACGCTCACGGGCTGGCCGGCGTCGATGCTGGCGGGGCTCCTGGTCATGACGTCTGCCACGGTTCTGACCATGGTGGTCGCCTCCTCGATGGTTCCCTGGCGGGAGGAACGGCACCTACCCGGTATTCCCCCTGCGCACCGGTCCGCTGGGGTGTTTGTCAGGATTTAGCCTGCTTTATACGACTGCTCGTACGCGGCCAGCACCTGCTTGCGCCGCTTGGCCGGGAGGCGGTCGATGTAGAGGTGGCCGTCGAGGTGGTCGACCTCGTGCTGGAGGCAGCGCGCGAGCATGCCGGTGCCCTCGACCGAGACCGGCCGCCCCTCGGCGTCGAAGCCGTGCGCCGCCGCGCGGTCGGAGCGGGGGAGGGGCGCGTACTGGCCGGGGACCGACAGGCAGCCCTCCTCGCCGGGGTCGAGGCGCCGCGCGCCGAGTCCGGGCAGCTCCAGGGTGGGGTTGACGACGACGCCACGGTGACGGACGTCGTCGGCGTCGGGGCAGTCGTAGACGAACACCCGCAGGGACACGCCGATCTGGTTGGCGGCGAGCCCGACGCCGTCGGCCGCGTACATGCTCGCGAACATGTCGTCGACCAGCGCCCGCAGCTCGTCGTCGAACCGGGTGACCGGCTCGCACGGCGTGTGCAGCACCGGATCACCGACCCGCACGATCGGCCGGATCTCGCCCACGTGCCACCGCCCTTCCCCGTCGTCGGGGCCAGTGTAGGGGAAATCCTGATATGTCCGGATGGCGAGACATATCCTCTTGAATAGTGAGATGGGTGGTAGCGTGACGGATATCCGCAGAGAAGAGGGAGCCGCGATGCACGCCGTCTACACCCATGGTCACCATGAGTCCGTGCTGCGCTCCCACCGGTGGCGCACCGCCGCCAACTCGGCCGCCTACCTGCTGCCCGCCCTCGGCCCCGGGACGACCCTGCTCGACGTCGGCAGCGGCCCCGGCACCATCACCGCCGACCTGGCCGGGCGGGTGGCCAGGGTGACGGCGACCGAGGTGACCGAGGAGGCGCTGGAACTGGCCAGGGCGGAGGCGGCGGCCAGGGGGACGGCCAACGTCGACTTCGCCGTCGCCGACGTGCACGCGCTGCCCTTCCCTGACGGGTCGTTCGACGTCGTCCACGCCCACCAGGTGCTCCAGCACGTCGCCGACCCCGTGCGGGCGCTGCGGGAGATGCGGCGGGTGGCCCGGTCCGGCGGCGTCGTGGCCGCCCGCGACAGCGACTACGCGGCCTTCGCCTGGTACCCCCGCGTCCCCGCGCTCGACACCTGGATGGCGCTCTACCAGAAGATCGCCCGCGGCAACGGCGGCGAGCCGGACGCCGGCCGGCGGCTGCTGTCATGGGCCCGCGCCGCCGGTTTCACCGACGTCACCGCCACCTCGTCCACCTGGTGCTTCGCCACCCCGGAAGACCGCGCCTGGTGGGGCGGCATGTGGGCGGACCGGATCCTGGACTCCGCCATGGCCGGGCAGGCCCTGTCCACCGGCGCCGCCACTGAGGAGGACCTGCGGCGGATCTCCGAGGGCTGGCGGGAGTGGGCGGCGGCCGACGACGGCTGGCTGTCCATCCTGCACGGCGAGATCCTCTGCCGTCCCTGACGGCCGCACGACCCCCGGGAGATCAGAGTCCGAGCGTGCGCGCCCGCTGCCACTGCGGATCGCGGAAGAGCACCACGTCGGTGCCGTCGATCAGCTCGTCCGGCGCCGACACCATGGTGATCTCGCCCGCCGACTGCAGCTCCAGCAGCAGGTCGCGCACCCGAGGCCCCACCGGCAGCCGGCCCGGAGGCAGACCGAACCCGTCGCGGACCGCGTCGGCGACCTCCGACAGGCGGAACGGCCCGGCGAAGGCGTCCACCACCCCGCGCACCACCGCGAGGGTGATCAGCCGCTCGGCCTCGGCGTGCGCGAGCTGCCAGGTGATCTGCTCGCGCCGCCGTCCGGTGCCGGCGCACGAGGCGCAGGGACGCGTCAGGCCGGGCGCCGGCTCCTCCTCGGCCGAGCCCAGGCAGACCGAGCACTGGTGGTGCTCGGCCGCGTGCACCTCGGCCGCCATCCGGCCGGCCAGGTGGGCGCCGCAGTCGCAGCCGTAGGTCTCGCCGAGGATCGTCCCGCTCTGACGGGTGATCGTGTGCTTCGTCATCGTCGCCGACTCTACCGCCGGGCCGTCACCCGCGAGCCGAGGCGAGCCCGTGCAGGCGGCGCAGCGCCTTGCGGGCGGCGGCGGCCACACCCGGGTCCGGGTGGTGATCGATGAACACCCGCAGCACCGGCTCGGTGGCCGGATGGTCGCAGAGCGCCAGCAGCGTGATCGTGCTCGCCTGCTCGTCCGGCGCCATCCCGGCGGCCACCGACTCGACCACCTCCGACGTCTCGCCGCCGAACTCCAGCAGCGCCGCCGCCATGTCCACCAGCACCCAGCCGATCTCCTCGGTGGCCGGCTGCCGGTCGTCGCGGCTCAGCCTGGCGGCGATCACCGCGCCGACCTTGGGCTCGATCACCAGGTCGTCCAGCGCGCGGCGGCCCTCGTCGCCCAGGTTGAAGCCGAGCAGCTCGATGCCGACCGCCCGGCTCAGCGGGCTCACCTCCGGGAGCGCGGCGGCCATCTCCTTGGCGGCCCCGGCCGGGTCGCGGCGGGCCAGCCACCCGGCCAGCTCCTCGTCGCGCTCCGCCTCCGGGTACGAGCGCAGGCCGCGCAGCAGCCCGGCGGCGTCCCGTTCGGCCAGCGAGCCCATGATCGGCACCTCCTGGCCGGTGAGCTCCTCGATGAGGCGCCGGCCCATCCACAGCCCGACCGGGGTCGCCTCGTACGGGTTCGCGCCCCGTACCAGGCCGAAGGCCACCAGCTCGGCGGGAGGGTCGCCGGCGGCGGGCTCGCGCGCCACGAACAGGCGCACCACCTCCAGGAGCAGGGCCTCGTCGAGCCGGTCGCGGCACACCTCCCCCCACGCCTCCAACTCGTCCTCCTGGCCGTCGAGGAACTCCGCCGCCAGCGGCGCCGACCGCACGGCGGCGACCAGCTCCTCCCGCGGCGGCAGGCGGACAGGTTGCTGGAGCGGGAACACGTCTTCGTAGGCGGGCATCCCCCTATCCTGTCGGACCTTCCTGGCAAGTGCGATAGTGTCCCCCGTACCCCGATAGACCGGACGAAAGGAGGCGCTGAGATGTCCCGCTCTTCCCGGACGCTCACCGCGTCCGCTCCCGATCTTCGGAGGAACCGTGCTTTTCCGACCCGCGGCCGCGTCTGATCTCGGCCGCCTGCTCGACTGCGCCGTCGACGAGCCCGTCAGCTGGGCCCACCCCGAACGGCTGCGCTCCTTCCTCGCCGACGGCCACTACCGCCACGACCGGATCTGGGTGGCCGCGCAGGACGGCGAGATCCTGGCTCGCGCCGTCTGGTGGGGCTTCCCCGGCGCCGGGCCGCTCGCGCTCGACTGCCTGTACACGCACCCGTCGGTCCCCGACCGCGTCGCGCTCGCGGCCGAACTGCTCCGCCGCGCCCACGACGCGTTCGGCGACCGGCCCGCCTACCACGTGTTCGTGCCGGTCGGCTGGCGCGCCGACCCCGCCGTCACCGCCGCCGTCGCCTGGCGGTGGGAGGCGGGCCGCCGCGCGGGCCTGACCGAGGAGCTGGAACGGCTCCGGTACGCCTGGACCCAGGACCGGCCGGTGCCGGAGGCGTCCGGCAGGCTGACCTTCCACGAGGAGCCCGACGACGAGGCGTTCGTCGCCGCCTTCGCGGCCGTGTCCGCCGGCAGCCTCGACCACCACACCCGGCAGGCGCTGCTCGTCAAGGACGCCGAGACCCAGGCCAGGGAGGACCTGGCCGACTACCTGGCGATGCCGGGGGACCGGTCGTGGTGGCGGCTGGCCCGCACCCGCTCCGGCGAACCGGCCGGGTTCGCGCTGCCGTCCGCCAACCAGTCCGGCCCGGTGGTCGGCTACCTGGGCGTGCTGCCCGAGCACCGCGGCCGCGGCTACGTCGACGACCTGCTCGCCGAGATCACCCGCAGTCACGCCGGGCGCGGCGCGGACCGGATCGTCGCCGACACCGACACGGGCAACGCGCCGATGGCGCGGGCGTTGGAGCGGGCCGGCTACGAGCTGTTCGCGGTCAGGCTCGTGCTGTCGGCGAACCCCGTGACCACGTGAGGCGAACGCGACGGCCGCCACCCCGGGCGGACCCACGCGACGAGGTCACGCGGGGCGGCGGGGTGCCGTCCGGGATCTCCGCACCGACACCCCGCACGGGGCTTGCACGGGAGGGGCGGGGCTGATCTGATCGATAAGTGCGTGGTTATGAGGCTGTGTACCGGCAGAGCATCGAGGCCCCGGAGGAGTTCTGGCGCGAGGCGGCGCGGGGCGTCGACTGGGACGTCGCGCCCGAACGGATCCGCGACGACGGGCGGTGGTTCCCCGGAGGGCGGCTCAACACCTGCCACAACGCCGTCGACCGGCACGTCGCGGCGGGCCGGGGCGACCAGGACGCGCTGATCTACGACAGTCCCGTCACCGGGTCCGCGCGCCGCTACACCTACCGGGAGCTGCTCGACCTGGTCGCGCGCACCGCGGGGATGCTGCGCGGGCTCGGCGTCGGGGCCGGCGACACCGTGGTGATCTACATGCCGATGGTGCCCGAGGCCGTGATCGCGATGCTCGCCTGCGCCCGGCTCGGGGCCGTGCACTCGGTGGTCTTCGGCGGGTTCGCGGCCGGCGAGCTGGCCGTCCGCATCGACCACGCCCGGCCCAAGGTGGTGCTGTCGGCGTCCTGCGGGATCGAGCCGGCCCGGCTCATCGCGTACAAGCCGCTGCTCGACGCGGCGCTGGAGCAGGCCTCGCACCGGCCCGCGCACTGCGTGATCCTGCAGCGTGAGCAGTGCCGCGCCGACCTCACCGAGGGCCGCGACCTCGACTGGGCGGACGCCGTGCGCGACGCCGAGCCCGCCGGGTGCGTGAGCGTGGCGGCCACCGACCCGCTCTACGTCCTCTACACCTCCGGCACCACCGGCACCCCCAAGGGCGTGGTGCGCGACAACGGCGGCCACGCGGTCGCCCTGCACTGGAGCATGGCCCATGTGTACGGGGCCGCGCCCGGCGAGGTCTTCTGGGCCGCCTCCGACGTCGGCTGGGTCGTCGGCCACTCCTACATCGTCTACGGCCCGCTGCTCGCCGGCTGCACGACCGTCCTGTACGAGGGCAAGCCCGTCGGCACTCCGGACCCGGGCGCGTTCTGGCGGGTGGTGTCGACGTACGGGGTGCGGACGCTGTTCACGGCGCCCACCGCATTCCGTGCCATCAAGAAGGAGGACCCATCCGGCAGTTTCATGAAAAATTGGGATTTGTCAGGACTCCGCTACCTCTTCCTCGCCGGCGAGCGCCTCGACCCCGACACCTACCATTGGGCCTCCGACCTCCTCGGCATCCCGGTCATCGACCACTGGTGGCAGACCGAGACCGGCTGGCCGATCGCCGCGAACTGCGTCGGCATCGAGCGGCTGCCGCTCAAACCGGGCTCGCCCACCAAGCCCGTCCCCGGCTGGGACGTGCGCATCCTCGACGGAGAGGGGAACGAGTGCCCGCCCGGCGTCGAGGGCGCCGTCACGGTCCGGCTGCCGCTGCCCCCGGGCTCGCTGCCGACGCTCTACCGCGACGACGACCGCTTCACCGAGTCCTACCTGTCGCGCTACCCCGGCCACTACCTGACCGGCGACGGCGGGTACGTGGACGACGACGGCTACCTGTTCGTCATGGGCCGCGTCGACGACGTGATCAACGTGGCCGGCCACCGGCTGTCGACCGGCGCCATCGAGGAGGTCGTCTCGGCCCACCCGGACGTGGCCGAGTGCGCGGTGATCGGCATGGCCGACGAGCTCAAGGGGCAGCTCCCCGTCGGGTTCGTGGTGCTCAAGGCGGGCTCGCCGCGCGACCCCGCCGACATCGAGCGCGAGCTGGTCGCCCTGGTCCGCGAGCGGATCGGCCCCGTCGCGGCGTTCCGCAGGGCCGTCGTCGTGACCCGGCTGCCCAAGACCCGGTCCGGCAAGATCCTGCGCCGCACCATGCGCGACATCGCCGCGGGGTCCGCCTACGCCGTGCCGTCCACGATCGAGGATCCCGCCGCGCTCACGGAGATCGCCGAGGCGGTCGAGGACTGAGCCGTCGCCCCGGGGACGCTCCCAAGACGTCCGGACGGCGTCATGATGGGACTCCTCACGCTCTCCGGAGACGCCGATGACGGACATCCTGAGCTACGCGGGCGCGCTGGACATCCTCGGCTGCGAACAGATCGGGCTGGCCAAGGCCGTCGAGCAGGCCGCGGCCGTGTCGCCGACCGGCTGGGGCCGCGTCGTACCCGCCGTGGGCCTGGCCGAGCTGCGGAGTGAGATCGTCCGCTACACCGCGGACGCGGTGCGCGGGGGAGCCGCCCGGCGCGGCGGCGACACCCGTTTCCTGCGGACCCGCCGGCTGGCCGCCGCGCACGCCGTGATCGTCGTCTCGGCGTACTTCGAGGCCATGAGCGAGGCGGCCCGGCTGCCGGTCACCCTGGAACGGCTGGAGCACTCCCGGCACCCCGAAGCCGCCGAGCGGTACGCCGCCCTGGTCAGGGTCCTGCTCGCCACCCGGCTGCCGGCGCCCGAGCCGCATCGCCCGTACGAGGAGACCCGGGAGGCGGTGCGGCGGGTCCACCGGCGGATGTCCGAGGCGCTCGTCGCCTACGCGCGCGGCCTGCCGGTGTGGGGCGAACTGCCGGCGGGAGACCGGGCCCGGCTGCCGGCGCTGCTCGCCGACGGCCCCGAGGCGCACGCGCTGCGCGTCTACGACGAGGACTACCGGCTGCTCGCGCTGGACTGCCCCGAGTTCGGCAGGTGGAGCCTGGGCGCCGAACGGCAGCCGCCGGGCGCGGGGCTGTCGCGGGTGGCACGGCTGCTGGCCGAGCTGGCCCCGCCGCGCACCGGCGACCGGCCCGTCACCCACCTGGTGCGGCTCGCCGCCGGCGCGCTCGGCCAGCCGCTCATGGCCGGACAGGAGCCGCCGGAGGGCGTGACGCTGCCGCTGCTCGGCGAGGGCTACATCACCCCGCGCTGCCGGGTCGCCGAGCCCACAGCCGAGCCCACAGCCGAGCCCACAGCCGAGCCCACCGCCAGGCCCACCGCCAGGCCCACAGCCGGGCCGGCAGCCGGGCCGGCAGCCGGGCCGACATCCGGACCCGCCGCCCAGGACGCCGCCGAGCCGGCCCGTCCCGCCGCCAAGAGCTGGTGGGCCGGGCAGCGGACGCTGCCCGACACCGAGGCGTTCCTGGTCGGCCATCTCACCTCGCTCGGCGCCACCCAGGCCCCGCTGGTCGTGCTGGGCGAGCCGGGGGCGGGCAAGTCCACGCTGGTGGAGGTCCTGGCCGCCCGGCTGGCCGGCTCGGAGTTCCTGCCGGTCCGGGTGGAGCTGGGCGACGTCGTGGCCGAGTCCACCGTCCTGTCCCAGATCGACCAGGGGCTGCGCACCCTCCTGGACGCGGACGTGCGCTTCGAGGACCTGGTGGAGGCCGGGCAGGGGGCGCTGCCGGTGGTGCTGTTCGACGGCTTCGACGAGCTGGTCCAGGCCGCCGGCGCGGACCGCCACGACTACCTGGAGCAGATCCAGGAGTTCCAGGCCAGGCAGTACCGCGTCGGCCGTCCCGTCGCCGTCGTCGTCACCGGGCGCACCGTCGTCGCCGACCAGGTGCGCTTCCCGGAGGGCGTGGTCGTGCTGCAGCTGTGCCCGTTCGAGGAGGACCAGGTGCGGCGCTGGCTCGGCGTCTGGGACCAGACGAACCGGGCGGTGCTCGCCCGCCGAGACCGCGCCCCGCTGTCCGCGGGCGACGCGCTGGCCCACCCCGAGCTCGCCACCCAGCCGCTGCTCCTGCTGCTGCTCGCCCTGCACCACGCCGGCGGCGGCGTGGTGCGGGGCGCCGGCCGCGCCCAGCTGTACGAGGCGCTCGTCCGCGACGTCGCCCGCCGTGAGATCGCCAGGGACGCCTCCGCCGTCGGGCTGCCGCCGCCCCGGCTGCGCACCCTGGTGGACCGGGAGCTGGTGCGGCTGGGGGCGGTCGCGCTGTCGATGTTCGCCCGCGGCCGTCCCGCCGCCGCGCCGGCCGCGCTCGACGCCGACCTCGCGGCGCTGTGCGGGCCGGGCAGCCGGGCGGACCGGGTCACCAGAAGGCTGTTCTTCGTCCGCCGTACGATCGCGGACGGCTCCCCAGCGGAGGCCTCCCCAGCGGAGGCCTCCCCAGCGAGCGGCTCCCCAGCGAGCGGCTCTCCGGGGGGCGGCTCTTCAGCGGGCGGCGGCGAGCGCGTGCGCGGCTACGCGTTCGCGCACGCCACCTTCGGCGAGTTCCTCGTCGCCTGGCTGGCCGTGTTCGCGGTCCGCGAGCTGGTCAGGCGCCATGACCTGACCGGGGGCGAGCTGGCCGCCGCGCCCGCCCAGGACCTGGACGACGACCTGCTGTACGCGGTCTCCTCGTTCTCCTGCCTGGCCGAGCGCGGGCCGATCGTCGGCTTCGCCGTCGAGCTGCTCGCCGAACTGCCCGCCCAGGAGCGCGAAAGGGCCGCCGAACTGCTCGGCGCGCTGCTGCGCGAGTCACTGTACGAACGGCGGCGGCGCTCCTTCACCGGGTTCGAGCCGGTGCGGCGGCCGGTGACGAGGCGGCTGGCCGCCTACTCCGCCAACCTCACCCTGCTGGCGGTGGCCGCCTCCGGCGCGCCCGTGCGGGTGTCGGAGCTGTTCGGCGACCCCGACCCGCTGGCGCGGTGGACCTCCCACGCGCACCTGTGGCGCAGCCAGCTCGGCGACGGCGGCTGGACCGGGCTGCTGGCCGCCCTGCCCGCCCGGCGGGTGACGGAGAACGGCGAGCGCGACATCCTGCTCGGCGGGCCCGCCGAACCGCCCGGCGGCGACGGGCTCGGCTGGTGGTTCGGCCACCGGACCGGCCACTGGTTCGGCCACCGGCTGGACCACCGGCTGGACCACCGGCCCGACCAGGGGCACTCCCAGGGGCTCGACCAGTGGCACGGGCAGCGGCCCGGGCAGCGCGCCACCGTGCTGCGCCACCGGGTCCGGGCCTTCGCCGAGCGGCCGTACCTGCTCAGCCCTGACACCGACCTGCTCGCCGACGTGCTCGGCGAGAGCGCCGACGTGGCGCTCGTGCTGCGGCCGGGCCGGGTGGCGAGCCTGCCCCGGTTGCTGGCCGAGCTGGTCGCCGGTGAGCCGCCGGATCCCGATGAGCGGATCGCCCGCTACCTCGACGCGATCAGCGCCGTCACCGCCCCCGGCGCGCCGCGCGACACCCGTCTGCTGGCGCTCATCGCGCACGCGGTCACGGCCGACGGCGCCGCGCTGCCCTTCGCCGGCCGCGGCCGCATCGTCAGCGAGCTCCTGCACGCCGGCGCCGACCACGCGCTGCTGCGGGCGCTCGTCGAATCCATGATCGCCGAACGGTTCGAGAGCTGGGAGAGCCTCGTCCAGGCGGGCATCCCCGAGGACGTGCTCCGCAAGATCCAGAGCCCTTAGCCGGCGTCGTCGACCGGCAGCTCGACCGTGATGGTGAGGCCGCCCTCCTCGCGCGGCCGGGCGGTCACCACGCCGCCGTGCGCCTCGGCGATGACCCGGACGATCGACAGGCCCAGCCCGCTGCCGCGCTCGGAGCGCAGCCGGTCGCCGTGCAGCCGCCGGAACGGCTCGAAGATCGTCTCGATCTCGTACGGAGGAACCTGCAGCCCGGTGTTGGCCACCACCAGCTCCACCCGGTCGGCCCGCTGCCGGGTCGTCACCCAGACCTCGCCCTTGGCGTGGTTGTGCCGGACGGCGTTCTCCACCAGGTTCTGCACCAGCCGCTCCACCAGCACCGCCTCGCCGGCCGTCGGCGCGGTGTCCAGCAGCCGGTGCAGGGTCACCTCGCGTTCTGCCGCCTCCTGCGCCGCCTGGTCCAGCACGTGCTCGGCCACGTCCGACAGGTCGAACGGGCGGCGGTCCAGCACGGCCTGCTCGCCCTCGGTCAGCGCCAGCAGCCCGTCGATGAGCCGCTCGTGCCGGGAGTTGACCAGCAACAGCGACTCGCCGAGCCGCTTGACGTCGTCGGTCGCGTCCGGCCGCCGCACCGCCACGTCCACCAGCGTCCGGTTGATGGTCAGCGGCGTGCGCAGCTCGTGCGAGGCGTTGGCGACGAAGCGGCGCTGACCGTCGAAGGAACGGGCGAGCCGGCCGAGCATGGTGTCGAAGGTCTCGGTCAGCTCCTTCAGCTCGTCGCGCGGGCCCTGGTAGCCGATCCGCTCGGTGAGGTCGTGGCTCTGCGCCACCCGGCGCGCGGTCGCGGTCACGTCGGCCAACGGCCTCAGCGTCCAGCCGGCCGTCCGCCAGCCCGCCACGAACGCCAGCCCGGCGCCGGCCAGGACCGCGAGCGCGCCGATGTCGCGCACGTTGGCGAGCGTGTCACGCTGGTAGATCCGGCGCACCTGGGCCACCCGGTCCTGGGCGACGGCGTAGCCGAGGGTGCGCCGCGGATAGTAGCCCGACGGCAGATCCATGTACGCGGGCGTCAGCAGCCCGGCGCGCGGCTCCAGGCTCTGCCGCACGACCAGCAGCAGCCCCGCCAGCAGCAGCGCCCCGACCAGGGCGAACACCAGCGCGCAGGCCAGCGCGAACCGTAAGCGGATGCTCATGGGATGCGGTATCCCGCACCCGGCACGGTCTCGATCAGCTGCGGCGCGCCGAGCTTCTTGCGCAGCTTCGTCATCGTGGTCCGCACCGTGTTCGTGAACGGGTCGATGTGCTCGTCCCACACCTTCTCCAGCAGATCCTCCGCCGACACGACCGCGCCCTGCGCGCGCAGCAACTCCGCCAGCACCCCGAACTCCTTGCGGGCCAGCGGCACGTACCGCCCGTCCCTGAACACCTGCCGATGCGCCCAGTCGAGCCGCACCCCGGCCCGCTCCAGCATCGGCGGGTCGGCCTTCCTGGCCCGCCGGCCCAGCGCGTGCACCCGCGCCACCAGCTCCTCGAACGCGAACGGCTTCGGCAGGTAGTCGTCCGCGCCGAGTGACAGCCCCGCGACCCTGGCCCGCACGTCGCCCGCCGCGGTCAGCATGAGCACGCGCACCAGCGCGCCGCGCTCGACCACGGTCGCGCACACCTGGTCGCCGTGCGTGCCCGGCAGGTCCCTGTCGAGGATGAGCACGTCGTAGTCGTGCACGCCCAGCCGTTCCAGCGCCCCGTCCCCGTCGTAGGCCACGTCCACGGCGAGAGCCTCGTCCCGCAGGCCCTCGGCGATCGAGTCGGCGAGCATGCGCTCGTCCTCGGCGATCAACACCCGCACCCTTGCCCCCAAAAGTCGAAATGCCGCACAGTGTGACTGTAGAGGCATAACGCTGGCATAACCGGATCAAGTGACGCCCTGGTTATCCCCCGGTCGCTGAACTTCGCCTCCTACGGCCGGGACCCGCCCGGCCCGTCCGAGGGGCCACGCCATGGCGTCCGTCCTCGCCTCGCGGCCACGGTCCGGCCACCGCCTGTTCGCGGCCGTGCTCGTGCTCGCCGCCGCGCTGCGCGTGCTGGTCATGCTCGGGTACGACACCGCGATGGTGTACTGGTACGACTCGTTCACCTACCTCGACACCGCCGTGAACCCGCGGCCGAACGGGGCCTTCCACCCCGCCGGCTACTCCGCCTTCCTGTGGCTGCTGCGGCCCTTCCACAGCGTGGAGCTGGTGGCGGGCGTGCAGCACGCGATGGGGCTGGGCGTGGCCGTCCTGATGTACGCGCTGCTGCGCTCGCGCGGGCTCCCCGGCTGGGGCGCCACGCTCGCCACCCTGCCGGTGCTCTTCGACCCGTCGTTCGTCCGGCTGGAGCACGCGATCCTGTCCGACCTCCAGGTGATCTTCCTGGTGATGGCCGCGCTGCTCGTGCTCGCCCGCCGCGACGAGGTCAGCACGCGGGCGGCCGCGGCGGCCGGCCTGCTGCTCGCCCTGGCCGGGCTCACCCGCACGGCCGCGGTGCCGCTGGTCGGCCTCGCCGCGCTCTGGCTCCTGCTCCGGCGGGGCGGGTGGCGGCGGGTGGCGGCCCTGGCGGTCGCCGGCGCGCTGCCTCTGCTCGCCTACGCCGGCTGGTACGAACGCCACCACGGCCGGTTCGCCCTCAGCGGCTCCGACGGGGTGGCGCTGTGGGCGCGCACGATGACGTTCGCCGACTGCTCGATCATCCGGCCGCCGCCCGAGGAGGCGAAGCTCTGCCCGAACGGCACCGTCGTGGACGCCGCCTCCGAGTACGTGTGGGCCCCCGGCGCCTCGCTCAACCTGCTGCCCGGCGGCCGGTTCGCGCACAACGACCTGGCCAGGTCCTTCGCCCTGCGCGCCATCGCCGCCCAGCCGCTGGACTACCTGCGGGAGGTGGCCGCGAACACCGCCCTCGCCTTCACCTGGGAGCCGGTGCCGCACCCCGACCGGATCAGGCCCACCTCCAGGTTCCCCCACGGGGTGTGGAGCGTGCCCGACAACGAGCTCGTACGGCGGGTGCGCGCCACGTACGACCCCGACATCCGCGGCATGCGCTCGGTCGAGCCGTGGGGCTCGGTGCTGGCCGCCTACCCGTACCCGTGGTTCCTGCACGGGACGCTCTTCGGCGTGCTGCTGCTGGCCGGGGCCGCCGGCTCCGCCGGGCGCCGGCGGCCGGCCGCGCTGCCGTGGGCGTTCGCCGTCTTCCTCCTGGTCGCGCCGGTCGCCGCGCTCGACTTCGACCACCGCTACGTGCTGCCCGCGATCCCGCCGGCCTGCGTCGCCGCCGCGCTCGCCGTACACGCGATACCGCGGGCGCGGTATCGCCCGGCCGCCGTGGAGCGCACTACCGTACGGGTGTGAGGACGCTCGCCCTGGTCTGCGGCATGGCGCTGGTCGTCCTGTACTCGACCGTCATGGCCTACGACAACCAGCCCGGGGCCACGCCCCTCGACCCGCCCGGTTACGCCCTGCTCTGCGCGGCCGTGCTCGCGCTGGCCTGGCTGCCCCGCAGGCCGGAGGCCGCGCTGGCGGTCACCGCGGCGTCCACCGCCGCCCTGTTCGCCTTCGGCTACGCCTACGCCTTCTGGCCGGCCCCGGTGCTGATCGCGCTGTTCGCCACGATCGCGACCGGCCGCCGGGCGGCGGGCTGGGCGGGCGCGGCCTTCCTGGTCGCGGTGCCCGCCGTCGCGGCGGTCATGCACCCGGCGGTGGACAACGCGGTGGCCGTGGTCATCTGGGCGCTGCTCGTGCTCGTCGCCGCGCAGCCCGCCGAGGTGTCGCGGGCCCGCCGCGCCCACACGCGCGAGGTGGAACGCCGCGCCGCCGAGGCCGAGCGCACCCGCGAGGAGGAGGCGCTGCGCCGCGCCCAGGAGGAGCGGCTGCGGGTGGCCAGGGAACTGCACGACATCACCTCGCACACCGTGTCGGTGATCGCCCTGCACGCCGCCGTCGCCGCCGAGGCCGTCGCCCGCGCGGGGGGCCCGCCCGAGGCCCGCGACGCCCTCGCCGTGATCCGCGACAGCAGCCGTCAGGCGCTGACCGAGATGAAGAGCGTGCTCGGCGTGTTACGCCCCGACCCGCGGCACCCCCCGCCCGGCGTCGCCCAGCTCCCCGCCCTGGCCAGGACCGCCGGACTGCCGGTCACCCTGGAGACCTCGGGTGAGCCCAGGCCGCTGCCGCCTGCCGTGGAGCTGGCCGTCTACCGTGTCGTCCAGGAGGCACTGACCAACACCATCCGTCACGCCGGCGCCGCCCGCGCCGCCGTGACGCTGGCGTACGAGGAGGCGGGCGTGCGCGTCCGGATCGACGACGACGGCGCCGGCCCTCCCGGCCCCGGAGGACCTGCCGGCGAGCACGGGCTGACCAACGGGCATGGGCCGGCCGGTGGGCATGGGCCGGCCGGTGGGCACGGGCTGGCCGGGATGGCCGAGCGGGTGGAGGCCGCCGGCGGGCGGCTCAGCGCCGGGGCCGGTCCGGACGGCGGGTTCCGGGTGACCGCGTGGCTGCCGGCGTGATCACCGTCCTGCTCGCCGACGACCAGCCCCTGGTCCGTGCGGGCCTGCGCGCCCTGCTCGACCCGGAGGACGACCTCACCGTCGTCGGGGAGGCCGCAGACGGGGCGCAGGCGGTGCGCGAGGCGGCCCGGCTGACGCCGGACGTGGTGCTCATGGACATCCGCATGCCTGGTGTCGACGGGCTGGAAGCCACCCGCCGCATCGCCTCCGGGCGCACCCGCGTCGTCGTGGTGACCACGTTCGACCTGGACGAGTACGTGTACGAGGCGCTGCGGTCCGGCGCCAGCGGGTTCCTGGTCAAGGACGCGGAACCGGCCGAGATCCGGCACGCGGTGCGCGTGGCCGCCCGGGGCGACGCGCTGCTGTCGCCGGGCGTGACCCGCAGGCTGATCGAGGAGTTCGCCGCCCGCCCCGGCCTCGACGACCGCAGGCTCGCCCCGCTCACCGGCCGTGAACGCGAGGTCCTCGCCCGTGTCGCCCGCGGGCTCACCAACGATCAGATCGCCGGGGAGCTGTTCATGAGCCCCGCCACCGTCAAGACCCACGTCAACCGGACGATGGCCAAACTCGGCGCGCACGACCGGGCCCAGCTCGTGGTCGTCGCCTACGAAACCGGCCTCACCCGCCCCGGCCACCCCTGACCGGCCACCCCTGACCGGCGCCCGCGCGGTTCACCCCGCACGGTTCTGGATCGTCCGCGGTTCTCCGCCTGCCCGCCCGCCGCTTCCGCGTCGAGCGTCCCCGCGTGCCGCGGCTGCGGTACGCGGGGGACCGCGTGCGGGGGACGACCGGAGCCGGGCGCCGTTCCTAGCGTCGGCGCCATGATCCGATCCTTCGTCCGTCACCGGCGGCTGGTCGTGGCGGCCTGGCCGGCGCTGGTCGCCGCGCTCGTGGTCGCGGCCGTCGCGTACCCCGCACCCGCCGCCGGCGACTTCCCGCTCCCGGGCAGCGAGAGCGAGCGGGCCGCCGCCCTGTTCGGCCCGGCCCCCGCCGAGCATCCCGGCACGCTCGTCGTGTCCGCCCCCGCCGGCGTCGAGTCCCCAGCCTCCCGCCAGGCCGTGAACGAGCTCGTCACCAGGATGAACGCCGTCCCGGGGGTGCGCGCGGCCACCTCGTACGAGCGGGTCTCCGCCGACGGCACCGTCGGCGCGCTCCCCGTCGACTACCCGGACCAGGCCGCCGCCCTCGAACTCGTCGAGATCCGCGACGCCTTCCGCGCCGAGGCCGTCACCGCCGAGCTGGCGGGCGACGATTTCGCCGACTTCACCCCCGGCGGCCTGACCGAGGGCGTCGGCCTGCTGGCCGCGGCGGTGATCCTGCTGTACGCGTTCCGGTCGCTGCTGGCCGCGGCCCTCCCGATCGCCATCGGGATCGTCGGCGTCGTCTCCGGTACCAGCCTGCTCACCCTGCTCGGCCACCTGGTCCCGGCTCCGGACTTCGGCGTCTACCTCACGATCATGCTCGGTCTCGGCGTCGGTATCGACTACGCGCTGCTCATCGTGACCCGCTTCCGCACCGGGCTGCGCGAAGGGCTCGGGACCGAGGACGCCGTCGTCACCGCCATGCGCACCGCGGGCAGATCGGTGCTGTTCGCAGGCGTCATCGTCATCGCCACCGGCGGTGGCATCGTGTTCCTCGGCCCGGAGCTCGGCGGCGGGATCGCCATCGCGGCGGGGTCCGGCGTGCTCATGGTCATGCTCGCCGCCCTCACCCTCCTGCCCGCGCTGCTCGCCATGATCGGGCACCGGGTCGACCGGTTCGCGCTGCCGGAACGTACCGGGAAGGAGCCGCTGTCGGCGCGGTGGGCCAGGGTCGTGCGGCGGCGGCCCTGGACGGCCGGGCTGCTCGCCGCGGCGCTGCTGGCGGGGCTCGCGCTGCCCGCGCTCGACCTGCGCACCGGCTGGTCGGACGCGTCCAACCGGCCGGTCACCGACACCACGAGGCGCGCCCACGACCTGCTGGCGGGCGCGTTCGGGCCGGGAGCGGGGGCGCCGCTCGTGCTCGTCTCCGACCGGCCCATAGCCGCCGCCGTCCGGCAGGCCGAGGCCACCCCGGGCGTGGCGGAGGTGACGCCGCTGGGGGAGCGGGCCGCGCTGGTCGTGCCGACCACGGACCAGCAGGACGAGGCCACCGCCGCGCTGGTGCGCCGGCTCCGCGCCGAACTGCCCGAGCCCGTGCTGGTGGCGGGGGCCACGGCCGCCGCCGTCGACTTCGCCCGGCATGCCGCCGACCGGCTGCCGTGGATGGCGGGCGCGGTGCTGGCGTTCTCGCTGGCGCTGCTCATGGCCGTGTTCCGGAGCGTGGCGGTGCCGGTCAAGGCGGTCGTGGTCAACCTGCTGTCGATCGGCGCCGGGTACGGGGTGGTCGTCGCGGTCTTCCAGTGGGACGTGCTCGGGCTCGGCACCGGAGGGCCGATCGACGCCTGGGTGCCGATGATGCTGTTCGTGATCACGTTCGGGCTGTCCATGGACTACGAGGTGTTCCTCATGTCCCGCATCCGCGAGGAGTACCGCGACGGCCGGGACAGCCGCGCCGCGGTCGCCGCCGGGCTCGCCAGGACCGCACGGGTGATCACCGCGGCGGCGGCGATCATGTTCTGCGTGTTCGCCGCCTTCGGCGCGTTCGACGACCGGGCATTGCGCGTCATGGGGGTCGGGCTGGCCGCCGGAGTGCTGGTCGACGCCACGATCGTGCGGCTGGTCCTGGTGCCCGCCGCGATGGAGGTGCTCGGCGAGCGCGCCTGGTGGTTCCCCGGCCTGTCCTTCACGAGGCTGACACCCGGGCGGGATGTTTCGTAGTATCCGGAACAGCGGAGCTTGGGGGCGCCAAGGTGCCAGGGCAGAGCGTGGGAGTGGTCGTCGATCCGGCGGTGCCGCCGGGGATCGCCGGGCTCCTGCGCGCCAACGCTCCGCTGCTGGGCCGGATGCGCGCCGGGTGGGTGCCGCCGGCCGAGGCCGAGACCCAGCGGCGCAGTCCCTCCAGCGTGCTCCTGCTGGCCGCCACCCCGCTGGTCATCGCGCTCATGGCGGTGCTGCTGGAGTCGCCGGCGGCGCCGCTCGGGTTCCTGCTGCTCGGCGGGTTCGTCTTCCTCGTCCTCGTCAAGATCGCCGGCATCAGCGAGGTGACCGAGGACCACCGGCCCCACGAGCGGTCGCTGTACGACAGGGCGCGCCGGCACGAAGGCCGCTACCTGATCCCGCAGGACTTCGACGAGGAGGCGGCGGCCCTGCTGCGCCGGGCCCAGCAGGCCATCGCCACCGTGCTGCGCTCGCACGTGCACGCCGAAGGGCTGCTCGACGCCGCGCGCAACGCGATCCTGCTGCCGGAGCAGGAATGGCAGATCGCCCGCCTGCTCGCCAAGCTGTCGGCGCTGCGGCGCGAGCACCGCGAGCTGCTCGCCCGCGGCCTGGCCCCCGAGGCGGCGGCCGCGGTGCGGCCCCTGCAGGGCGCGCTCGACAACAGCGCGGCGGCCGTGGCCGAGCGCGTCGAGGCGCTGGAACGTTACGCCGCCCGCGTCGCCGAGGCCGAACGCGCCTACCACGCCCGCGAGCAGATCGCGGAACTGCGCGCCAGGCTGCCCCGCTACGAGGAACTGCTGGCCGAGGCGGGCGCCGGCACGATGGCCGTGGCCGAGATCGAGCGTCTGGCCGAGGACGCCGACACCGTGGAACGCGCCCTGCTGCGCACTGTCACCTCCGCGCATGAGGCTTTTCGCCACTTGGAAGGCTGACGTTCGGACAGACCGCCACATAGGATCCTTAATGTGCCGGGTCGTCATGCGAAGGTGGTCGTGGAGCCGACGGTGCCTGCCGAGACGGCCGACCTGTTCCGTGACCACCGCAAGCTCCTGCTGCGCATCCGCGCCGGGTGGACGCCCCCGGGCAAACGGCGTCCTCCGGCACTCGGGCTCGTCGCCCGGATCACCACCACGCTCGTCGCGCTGCTGGCCGTCGGCGCCGGGCTGGACTTCTTCATGGCCGGCCGCTACACCCCGTTCGTCGTCGTGATGACCCTGGCCGCGCTGCTCATCGTGGGCGTGCTCGCCAAGCCCCGCCCGGACGCCGACACCGAGCGGCGCCAGGCGGTCGAGCGGCAGGTCTACGACAGCGCCCGCAGGTACGCCGGCCGCTACGTGCTCCGCGAGGACCTGGACGAGGGCGCCCGCCGGCTCATGGCCCGCACCTCGGCCGCGATCGACTCCGTCCTGGAGTCGCATGTCCACGCGGAAGGGCTCCTCGACGACGTGCGCAACACCGTCATGCTGCCCGCCCAGGAGTGGGAGATCGCCCGCCTGCTGGCCAAGCTGTCGGAGCTGCGCGCCGGTCACCGGCAGGTCGTCGGCGAGGGCGTCACCCCCGAGGTGGCGGCCGTCGCCGAGCCGCTCGCCCAGGCGCTCGACAGCAGCGAGCGCGCCGTCGTGGCCCGGATCGAGGCGCTGGAACGTTACGCCGGCCACGTCGCCGACGCCGAGCGGGCCTACCGCGCGCGCGAGCAGATCGCCCGGCTCGGCGCCCAGCTGCCCCGGTACGAGGAACTCCTGGCCGAGTCCGGCGCCGACGACTCGGCCGTGCCCGAGCTGAAACGTCTCAGCGATGACGCCGACCGGCTCGAACAGGCGCTGCGCGACAGCGTCACCTCGGCCCACGAGGCGTTCCGTCACTTACGCGGGTGACGGCCGTTCACCCGGCGACCGCCACAGGGAGGGACCCACGCCGTTTGTCGTACAGAGAATCGAGCCCCGAGAACAGAGTTCGCCTAGGATCCGGGTTTGTGGAAGTCGTGGTGGAGCCGGGGGTGCCGCCGGAGGACGCACAACTCATCAGGGACAGCGGCCGGATCCTGGTCAGGATGCGGCGCGGCTGGGTCCCCGAGCCGCCGCGCCACGGCGTGGCCCGGTCCAAGGGCGTGGCCGTCACCGTGACCGCCGTCGCCCTCCTGCTGATCATGCTCGGCCTGATGAGCCGGGGCATCGGCCTCCTGCTGCTCGCCTTCGTCGGCGTGCCGGTGCTCCTCGTCGCGTTCATCCGCCATGACCTCGCCGACGAGGACGAGGAGGCCATGCTCGACCGCGAGGCCTACGAGCACCTACGCTGGTACGAGGGCCGCTACGTGTTCGCCGACGACCTCGACGAGTCCGCCAGGAGGCTGCTGGCCCGCGCGCAGCAGGCCATCGCCACCGTCAACCAGTCCGCCGTCAACGCCGAAGGGCTGCTCGACGGGGTGCGCAACGCGGTGATGCTGCCCGCCCAGGAGTGGGAGATCGCCCGCCTGCTGGCCAAGCTGTCGGCGCTGCGGGCCAAGCACCGCCAGACCGTCACCGGGGCCGCCGCCCCCGAGGTCGCCGCCGTGGCCGAGCCGCTCGGGCGGGCGCTCGACAGCAGCGAGGAGGCCGTGGTGGCGCGGGTCGAGGCGCTGGAGCGCTACGCCGCCAACGTCACCGAGGCCGAGCGGGCCTTACACGCCCACCAGCAGATCGAGGAGCTGCGCGGGCGGCTCCACCAGTACGAGGAACTGGTCGCCGAGACCGGCGCCGACGCGTTCGCGGTGCCGGAGATCGCCCGGCTCGCCGAGGACGCCGACCAGCTGGAGCAGGCGCTGCGGCGCAGCCTCAGCTCCGCGCACGAGGCCTTCCGCCACCTGGAGCCGAGAGAGCCGGGGGAGCGCGGGGAGCCGAGAGAGCCGAGAGAGCCGAGAGAGCCGAGAGAGCCGAGAGAGCCGGGGCGGTCGTCCTAACCGGCGGGCTGGGCGGCCCCGGCGGGCTGGGCGGTCTGCAGCAGCAGGTCGCAGAGCGCGTCGGCGGCGTCCACCCGGCCCAGCTTCTGCGCCGCCTCGCCCATCGCCGCGCGCAGCCCGGGGTCGGCCAGCAGCGGCATCAGCTCGGCCAGCAGCTGGTCGGCCGTCGGGTGCGGCTCCAGCAGCGCCCGCGCCGCGCCCGCCGACACCAGGTAGCCGGCGTTCTTGCGCTGCTCGTCGCCGCCGGTCGGGATCAGCGGGATCAGCAGCGACGGTTTGCCGATCGCGGTCAGCTCCGACACCGTGCCGGCGCCGCTGCGCGAGATCACCACGTCGGCCGCCGCGTACAGGTCGGCCAGCTCGCTCCCCACGTACGGCACCGGGTGGTAGCGGTCGGCCAGCTCCGGCGGCAGCTCCACGGCCCGCATCTGCTCGATCCACGCCGGACCGCACTGGTGGACGACCTGGGCGTGCGGCAGCAGCCGGGGCAGGATCTGGGCGATCAGCGTGTTGATCTGCTTGCTGCCCTGGGCGCCGCCCGTCACGTAGATCAGCGGCACCTCGAACGTCAGCCCGAACAGGTCGTAGGCCGCGGCCCGCTTGCCCTGCAGCAGCTCCGGCCGGATCGGGTTGCCCGTCACCACGGCCTTGGCCCTGGCCTTGGCGGGCAGGTGGTCGAGCGACGACTCGTGCGACAGCGCGATCCGGGTCGCCAGCCTGGCCAGGATCCGGTTGGCCAGCCCCACCACCGTCGTCTGCTCGTGCATGACCAGCGGCCTGCGGATCAGCTTGGCCGCCACCCCGATCGGCACCGCCACGTAGCCCCCGGTCGACAGCACCACGTCGGGCAGGTAGCGGGCGGCGTGCCCGATCGCCTGGCACACCCCGACGGGGATGCGGAACAGGTCGGCCAGGTTGGTGCCGAGCTCGCGCAGGTTGGGGCGGCGGCGCAGCTTGCCCGTCGTGATCGCCTTGAACGGGATGCCGTGCTCGGCCGTGATCCGCGCCTCCAGGCCGTTGGCCGTGCCCACCCACAGCACGTCGTGCGGCACCCCTCGGCGCTGGATGGCCGTCAGGGTCGTCAGGGCCGGGTAGGTGTGACCACCGGTGCCGCCGCCGGTGATCAGCAGTCGCAGGGTTGGTGACATGGGCTCAGACTATGGCCGCGCACCGGAAACCCGTGTGCCCGGTCGCCGAGTCGGGGGTGTTGGCGGTGCGCGCGGCCAGCCGGTAGCGGTTGCAGTAGGAGTCGTGGCACATGTACGAGCCGCCCCTGATCACCTTCATCGTGCCCTCGGCGGGCCCGGTGGGGTTCTCCGCGTACGGCTCCCAGCGGGTGTCCCACCAGTCGGCGGTCCACTCCCACACGTTGCCCGCCACGTTGTAGAGGCCGTAGCCGTTCGGCTGGAACGACTTGACCGGCATCGTGCCCCCGCTCGGCGCCGTCGGGAACGGGCCCTGCCAGATGTTGCACCGCTGCCGCCCCTTCGGCGCCAGCTCGTCGCCCCACGGGTAGCGGGTCCGCTCCAGGCCGCCGCGGGCGGCCATCTCCCACTCCGCCTCCGTCGGCAGCCGCTTGCCCGCCCAGTGGGCGTACGCGGTCGCGTCATGCCACGAGACGTGCACGACCGGGTGGTTCTGGCGGTCGCCGATCGAGGAGCCCGGCCCCTCGGGGGAGCGCCAGGTGGCGCCCTCCACGCCCACCCACCAGGGGGCCTGCGGCACGCTCGCGTCCATGACCCCCCGCGAGGCGAACTGGCGGAACACGAACGACCAGCCGATCCGCTCGGCCTCGGTCACGTACCCGGTCTCCTTCACGAACGTGGCGAACTGGGCGTTCGTCACACAGGCCGGGTCGATCAGGAACGGGTCCAGCGTCACCTGGCGGACCGGACCCTCGCCGTCCTCCGGGTTGGCGTCGAGGTCGTCCCCGCCCATCGAGAACGTCCCGCCGGGGATGCGGATCATCCCCCGCGGCGGCTCCCGCCGCACCGGGCCGGGGCTCACGAGAACCGGCGCCCCGGGGATCTCCGCCCCGCCGGCGCCGTCCCTGCTCGGCCCGCAGCACGCGCTCATCCGGCTCCTCCCAGGTGTCGACGACCTCTAGGAAGGGTAGTCGCCCCGGCCGGCCCGTCATGACACGGCCGTCACCCGCCGGGCGGCGCTGCCGGGCGGCGCTGCCGGGTAAGGGGGTTATGGCTCGGCACAACGCCCAACTGACCGCGGTGGAACTGCAGCGGGCAGGGGCCGGCGGGAAACCCTGACAGGGTGTGGACGCTGCTTGCCGCGATCGGCTCGCTGCTGGTCGCCCTCGCCCTGTCATTTCTCGCGGTGGTGGTCATCGCGGTGATCGTGCTCGTCTGGCTGGCGCTCATGGCCTCCATGTCGGCGAGATCGTCCTGACCTCCGTCGTCCTGACACATGGCGGTTCCGCGTGGCGGAGCGGCCATGAACCAGGACGAACGCTCACGTCTTGATGAAGTGCGGCCCCGCCGCGCCGGGCGAGTAACGCAGCCGCTTCTCCAGGCACACCACCGCGCCGTGCTCCCGCTTGTTGGTGAAGCGCACGTCGTCGGCGAGCGCCCGCATGATCTGCAGCCCGCGCCCGTGCTCCGAACCGGGAGTCGCTTCCCGGACCGCCGCCGGGTCGAAGCCGTGGCCGTTGTCCGTCACCCGGATCACGCACAGATCGTCGTAGACCATGGCGCTCACCGTGTACTCGTCGCACGGCTCCGCGTGCCGGATGACGTTGGAACACGCCTCCGTGAGCATGAGCTCGATGTCGTCGCGGATCTGTGGCTCCACGCCGAGCGAGGTCAGCGTGCCGTCCAGCATCTGCCGGATCAGCGGCACGCTCGCCGCGTCCCTCGGCAGCCGGAGCGCCATCGTCGTCTCCACTGACGCCCTCCTTCCGTGTCGTGGATGCCTCTTCCCTTGATCCGGGCGGGCAATCGTCACGGCGGGGGGAACGCCTGGCGCCTCAGGCAGGCGGCAGGTGGAACAGCCGGTCGAGCGCGGTCATCCGCAGCAGGCTGCGCAGATAGGGCGTGGCCGCCACCACGCGCAGCACCGCGTCCTCGGCCGCCGCCCGCTGGTAGAGCCGGACCAGGGCGGCCAGACCCGAGGAGTCGATGAAGCCCACCCCGGACAGGTCGACGTCGACCCGCTCGACCCCTTCGCTCAGCGCGACCGACGCCAGCTCGCCCGCGGTGTCGAAATCGAGATCACCGATCAGGGCGAGCTGGACCGTCGTGGCGTCGGACGCGTTGACCTCTATCTGCAGCGGAGTCTTGTCCAGCACCCTGACAGCCTAGCCACCACGGAAAACGGAAGGCATCAGGAGGGTGATGTCTACGACAATCAACTCATGCATCAGCTCAGCCGCCCGAGGCCGGCGGACGCCCCGGCCATTCACGAGCTCAGCGCCGCCTGCGACACCGAGGTCCTCGGCCACCCCGACCTCACGCTCGACGACATCGCGGGCGATCTCGCCGAACCGGGCTTCGACCTGGACCGCGACAGCTGGCTCTGGCACGGCCCCGACGGCCGGCTCGACGGCTGGGCGTGGGCGCGGCGGCCGGGCGACGGCGCGATCGTCGACGTGGACGTGATGGTCAGGCCCGGCGTGACCGGCCCGGCCGAGCGGCTCTGGCCGCTCGTGCTGGAGCGCGCCGGCCGGCTCGCCCGCGACGGTGGCCACGCCGCGGCCGTGGTCGACGTCGTCGTCCTGCGGGCCGACCACGTCAAGCGGGAGCTCGTCCAGGCGTACGGGTTCGCGCCCGCGACCAGCTTCCACCGCATGCGCGTCGATTTCGACCACCCCGTCCCGGCCCCCGAGCCGCCGCCCGGCGTCACCTTCCACGACGGCCGGGACGAGCGGGTCCGCCGCGAGGCCCACCGGGTGCTCCAGGAGGGCTTCGCCGACCATTTCGGCCACGTCCACGTCGACTACGACCTCTGGTACGAGCGGCGGCAGGCGCACGCCACCACCGACTGGGGGCAGCTCGTCCTGGCCAGGGTCGACGGCCGGCCGGCCGCGATGGTGCTCGGCAACGACCAGTTCGCCGCCGACGAGGGCTGCGGCTACGTCGCCACGCTCGCCGTGCTGCCGGAGTTCCGCGGCCGCGGCCTGGGCCGGCTGCTGCTGCGCACCGCGCTCGCCGCCGACCGCGCCCGCGGCCGCAAGGGCACGATCCTGCACGTCGACGCCAACAACACCACCCCCGCGCTGGGCCTGTACGAGTCGGAGGGGATGCGCGCGGTCCTGGTCGCCGACGTCTGGCGGAACACCGTCTAGATCGCGTCCGGCTCAGATCACGCCTGGACCCGGTGCGCGGCCAGGTGGTCCAGCACCGCCTGGTTGGCCTCCCAGCCGTCGGGGAACTTCACCGGCACCCCGAGTTGCACCGGCTCCGCCGACGGGTGCGCGTCCAGCAGCTCGGCGATGCCCGCCCTGGCCACCACCACGCACGCGTGCCGGTGGCGCGAGGCCAGCACGCACAGCCGCCCCGACTCCAGGTGGAACGCGGTCGCGTCGCGCCGGCCCGACAGCGGGTGCAGCACGATCGTCACGTCGTACTCGCGGCCCTGCAGCCGGTTGGCGGTGTCCACGGTGATCTCCGGCGGCAGCCCGGCGTTCCTGATCGCCGCCACCTGGTCGCGGTGGGCCGCGCCGACCGCGATCCGGCCGGCCGTCACCGGCCGCTCGCCCTGCTCCGAGCCCGCCACCGCGCCGCGCTGCAGCAGCCGGGCCGCCAGCAGCGCCACCGCTTCCACCGCCTCGGCGTCGGTGCGCACGGTGTGCCGGTTCGGCAGCTCCAGCAGCGCCCACCCGGACCGGGCCGCCTCCTCCAGCGCCCGGTCGTGCACCGTGCCCATGCCGCCGGTGACCAGCTCCAACCGCCGGTCACCCGGCCCGGTCCCCGACCGGAACCCGGTGAACGGGTAGAACGCCCGCGACACCACCGGCGCCGCCGACGCGGGCAGCCGCCACGACACCGGCAGCCGGTGCACCGGCAGGTCCGGGTTGTGCCGCAGCAGCACCGACACGGCGCTCTGCAGCGGATCCCACGACAGGCCCGACCAGCGGTCGCCGTCCACGATCGAGAACGGGTCGAGCTGCCCCGGATCGCCCACGAACAGGGCCCGCTCGAACAGCCCGGCGATGCGCAGCAGCTTGTCGGAGCGCATCTGGTAGGCCTCGTCCACGATGGCCCACGGCCAGGTCCTGCCGCTGATCCAGGCCCACTTGTCGGCGGTGGCGATGACGACGTCGGGGTCGCCGAGATCCTGCACGCGGGTGCCGACGGTCACCCCCGGCAGCTCCAGCATCCGCCGGGGCGGCACGTACCCGCCGGCCGACAGCCGGCCCACCGTGAGCCGCGGATGCTTGTCGCAGATCCGGGCCACCAGGTCGTCCACCTGCTCGTTCGTCTGGGCGACGATCATCAGCGGCTCGCCGGTCGCGGCCAGGTGCGCGGCGGCCCGCACCACCAGCGTGGACTTGCCCGCGCCGGGCGGCGAGTCGACCACGACGCCCCGGTGCCGGGGCAGGTCGTCCAGCACCCGCCGGACGACCTCCTCAGGCGTCGGCTCGGGCTCGGCCCCCGGCCCCGCTCCCGGCCCCGCTCCCGGATGCGTCACGACCACTCCTCGCGGGCGTCCTCGTCGGTCGGCTCGTACGGGCGCGGCGGGCCGCCGTGCGTCCACGGCGTCTCCTCGGGCTCCGGCAGCGCCGCCGCGCCCTGGAAATCGTCGGTCAGCGAGCTGTAGCAGACCCGTTCGCCCACCTCGGGCACCGCGCCGGGCGCCGGGGTCCTGCCCCGCCCCATCCCCTTGGTGATCTTCAGGGTGACCAGGCCGTCCCGCGCCGACACCAGCTCGGCCCCCTGCCCGCGCCGCTGCGGCGTGCCCAGCGCGCTCCCCGGCGCGATCCGTACGAGATCGTCGGTCTTGACCGTCACCAGCGGGCGCAGCTTGCGCGAGCGGCCCTCGCCCTCGGTGTGGTCGGGAGCCGTGTCGACGACCTCGCCCGCGAACGCCTCGCCCGTCAGCCGGTACTCGGCCATCACCAGCGGGTCGTCGTAGGCCCGCTGCACCTCGTAGGCGGCCTGGGCGCGCTCCATGCGCGCCAGCCGGGCCGCGGCCGCGACCGCGCCGTCGCGCCTGGCCTGCGGCGGCGCGCCCTCGGCGAGCTGGGCGCTCATGCCGCTGTAGGAGGCGCGGTCGTGCTCCCACCGCTGCGCGACGCTCGCGCCCGGCGTCAGCTCGCGCAGCAGGCCGATCGCCCGCCACACCAGCCGCCACGTCGGCTCCAGCTGGGTGCGCAGCGCCTCGGTGATCCGCTCGGCGGAGCCGCTCTCCATCGCCGGCGCCAGCACCTCGGCGTCGAAGCCCGGATCGGTGGCGGGACCGGCCGGCGGCCAGATGAGCGGGTCCTCGGCCGCGTCGTCGGGCCCTTCGGTGATCCAGGCGAGCAGCGCCGCCAGGTTGGCGTCCTCCAGCGCGCTCTGCCCGCTCGCCCAGTGGCGGCCCAGCTCGTCGGTCGCGGCCGGCATGAGCGACGAGCCGGGGTAGGCGGCGCGTTCGGCGAAGTACGTCAGCCACCGGCCGAGCAGCGGCACCCCCTCCGGCACCGGGAACGGTCCGTCGGTGCGCCGGAACCGGGTGGAGCGGCCGAGCAGCCGGGTGAAGGCGACCCCGGCCCGGTTCGGCACGATCAGCTGCGGCGCGTCCAGCGCCCGCTCGTACGGGTCGGCGTTGCGCCGCTCCACCGTCTCCGTCTCGCCCATGAAGCCCGTCACGTACGGCAGCAGCGCCCCGGCGAGCTCGCCCGCCCAGGCGAAGCGCAGATCGCGGTTGCGCGGCTGGGTCACCGCCAGCAGCCGCGGCTCGCCGGGATCGGTGCCCAGCATGGCCGCCAGGGGCGCCGCCGCCTCACCCGACAGCTTCAGCGGGATGAACACCATCGGCCGCGCCGACAGGTGACAGTGGCGGACGGTCGCGATCGGCTGGGCGCGGCCCCGCTCAATCGCCCGCAGCCGGGCCAGCGAGGTGAGCAGGCTCACGACGGGCTCCTCCCGCTCACGCCAGGCACTCCCGCCGCAGGCGTTCGGCGCCGCGCAGCAGCCGGGCGATCTCCTCCTGGCCCCGCTCCGGGGCGCGCGAGCCGTCGGCCAGCGCCAGCGCCTCCCGCACCGACGCCACCCCGCCCAGCGCGTCGCGCACGTCGCGGCCGAGCAGGTCGGAGGCGCCCTCCTGGCGGGCCTCGTCGCGGCAGAAGAAGCACAGGTCACAGGTGGACAGGCACTCGGGCGCGTAGCGCGCCTCGGTCGCGCGGACGGCGTCGGCGAGCTCGGCGACCGGCCGGGCCGGCCGCCCGTCGTCGTCCGGCTCCAGGTCGAACGTCACGTCCTCCGGCAGCGCGGCCAGCAGCCGGTCCAGGCTCGTCATGCGGGCCAGCTGGCGGCGCAGCACCGCGAGCTGCCTGCGCACGTCGACCAGCGTGGCCACCGGGCGGTTGGCGAAGTTCTCCGGGCAGACCAGCACCACGTCGTGCGCCACCCGGAGCGGGTCGTGGCCCAGCTCCTCCAGCAGCGTGCGCAGCGCGAGCACGTACACCGCCGCCTGCCGCGCCGCGGCGGCCACCGCCGCCGGGTCGGCCTGCCCGTCGACCACCGCGAACGACTTGATCTCCACGATGTGGAACCGGCCGCCGAGCTGGAACGCCACCACGTCGGGCTCCAGGTAGGCGGTGTGCCCGGCGATGGCCAGCGTGAACAGCGGGTGGTCGTAGACGGTGCCGGTGCCCTCGCCCCTGGCCGCCCGGTCGATCAGCGCGCGGGTGTGGGTGTGGCGCAGGTGGGCGCCGACGTTCTCCACGTCGTGGTAGGCGACCTCGTCGATCGGCAGGCCGAGCAGCTCGCGCAGCATCCGGATCAGCTCCGCGCACCCGTCGGCCTTCACCAGCGCCTCGAACGCGTTCCCCCGGGTGATCGCGAACGGCGACTGGCCGAACGGGGCGGGGTGCCCCAGGTGGCGGGCGAGGGCTTCCTTGTCGATCCCGGCGCCGTCCATGAGCGCCCGCCGGGAGCAGCCCGGGTTGGCCGCGAGCGCGGCGATCGCGCGGGCGTCGTGCGGCTTGGGCGGCGTGGTGCCGCGCAGCGCGTCCAGCCGGTTCATCGGCCGCCTCTCATAGCCGTGACTGATCTTGGAACAGTGGTCAGCGTAGCGGCCCCGAACAGCCGGGCCACGTCATCGAGCTGGGCTCCGGCGCGTCCGGCCAGCTCCTCCCGGTCGGCGGCGTCGCGCTCGGCGTGCACCGCCAGCTCCCGCCGCGCCGCCTCGGCCACCCGCGCCGGGTCGGGGGGCACCTCGTCGCCGGCACCGGGGATGTTGCGCGCCATCCGGACTAACAGCCGCTCGCCTTCGGGTGAGCGCCCGCCGGGCCCGGCGGCGTGCTCGGCGATCGAGATCGCGCAGGTGAGGAAGTCGACGCGAGGGCTGAGCGGGCCGACCACCCGGCGCCGCACCGGCCAGGTGCTGACGGTGAGGTAGCCGCGGGCGGGGGAGAGCCGGTCGGTCAGCGCCGCGCACAGGTAGTAGGGCCGCCCGAACGGCGAGGAGCGGAACGAGCGCTCCTCGTCCCTGCGCAGGCTGGTGAGCTGGGAGCTGCGGATCGTGCCGGCCAGGAACGCGCCGCTCACCGCCACCACCAGCCGGGCCTGCGCGGGCGCGCCCAGCAGCGCCAGCGCCTGGTGGACCTGCTCGCGCACGGTCACCAGCCGCGCCCCGCGCGCCTTGGCCGCCGGCTGCTCGCCGCTCACCAGCGTGTCCCACGCCTGCTCGGCCGTGCGGAGCTCGGCCCGCAACGCTCGGGCGGCCACGCCGTCCCTGGCCCGGACCGCCCTGCGCACACCGGCTCTGAGCTCGTCGATCCGCCGTTCGAGCTCGTCCAGCCGGTCACTCATGGCGCGAGAGTACCAGTGGTTCCAGTAATTACCAGTATTTCCCGGGCGTGTCGCGTCTCTCACGGGCCGGTACGGGGACGCGCGGCCGGTCCGCCGACCCGGGGCCGCGCCGGAATCCGGGGGACGGCCCCGTACGGGACGCCAAGTGCGCGCACGGAGAACGGCACGGGGGGGGCCCCCCCGGGGGGGGG
>NZ_JAPNNL010000064.1 GCF_027620315.1 Nonomuraea corallina
GAGCGCGTGCTCGACCAGCGTGATCAGGGTCGACTTCACCGAGTCGCGGACGCGAGCGTCCAGGCGGACGATCGGGGTCTGCGGGCCGATCGACAGCGCCTCGCGGACCTCCTCCTCCGAGTGGGCGAACTGCCCGTCCCAGCCGTTGATGCCGATGACGAACGGCAGCTTGGCCTCCTCGAAGTAGTCGATCGCGGGGAAGCTGTCGGCCAGCCGGCGGGTGTCCAGCAGCACCACCGCGCCGATGGCGCCTTTGACCAGGTCGTCCCACATGAACCAGAACCGGTGCTGACCGGGCGTGCCGAACAGGTAGAGGATCAGGTCGCGGTCCAGCGACACGCGACCGAAGTCCATGGCCACCGTGGTGGTCGTCTTGTTCGGGGTGAGCGACACGTCGTCCACTCCGGCGGAGGCGTCGGTCATCACCGCCTCCGTGGTGAGCGGCAGGATCTCGGACACCGCTCCCACGAACGTCGTCTTGCCCACGCCGAACCCGCCCGCCACGACGATCTTCGTCGAGGTCAGGGCGGGGCTAGAGCCTGCGAAGTCCACTGAGCACCCTTTCCAGCAGGTTGAGGTCCGGCTTGCCCGCGTCCAGGGCAGGCTGGTGCACGCGGATCAGGCCTTCTGACGCCATGTCGGCGATCAGCACCCGGACCACCCCCAGAGGTTGTTTGAGGAGGGCGGAGATCTCGGCAACCGACCGAACGTTCCTGGTCAGCTGGATGATCGCCTGATATTCCGGACTCAGCAATGAAATGTCTTGATATTCGGACGTCACGGAGGACACCAGTGCCTCCATGGCGAACTTCATCCGCGGGGCCGTCCGCCCCCCGGTCACGGCATACGGCCGTACCAGGGAGCTGGACTTCGGCGGACGGGGGGCCGACGGATGCGGCGGAGTATTGCTATCACCAACCCAACCCTGACCTGACACCATGATCTCCTGTCACCCGGCTAGCGGGGTCGGGCCGCCTGCAGTTCCGCGCGAACAGCCGGTGTGAGCACCTGCCCCGCACGCTCGACCAGCAGCGTCATCTGGTAGGCCACCAGGCCCATGTCACAGTCGGGCGCGGCCAGCACCGCCAGGCAGGAGCCGTCGCTGATCGACATGATCATCAACAGGCCGCGCTGCATCTCGATGACGGTCTGGGTCACCATCCCGCCCTCGAAGACCCGGGCCGCGCCCTGCGTCAGGCTGATCACGCCCGAGGCCACCGCGGCGAGCTGGTCGGCCCGGTCCTTGGGGAACCCCTCCGAGTAGGCAAGCGGCAAGCCGTCGGACGACACCACGACGGTGTGCGCGACGCCCGGCACGTTGTTGACGAAATCAGTGATCAGCCAGTTGATGCCACGCGCTCCCTGGCTCAACTCTCTCATTGCTCCTCCTCATTCACATCTCCGCGGGTGAACGCGCGGCCTTGCCGTACACCTTGCTGGAAACTCGACAGCCGGCTCCGCAACCGCTCGGGAGAGATCTGCGGCGGGGGCGAGGTGACCACGGGCTCGGCCAGGCTGGCCGTACCGGGCACCAGGTTCGCCTTGGGGACGCGGCGCGGCAGGCCGGACGAGGTGGTGCCGCCCTGCGCGGGCTGGGCCGCCGCCTGGGCGGCCTGCCAGCCGGTGTCGGCGGGAGAGGACCACGACGCGCTCACGCCCGACTGGCCGGGCGTGCGCTGCGGCAGCAGCGGCTTGTCCGAGATCGCCGCGTGCTGGGCGGTCTCCGCCTCCTCGACCGGCGCGACGGACCGGATCCCCGGCTCGCTCCGCTGGAACTGCTCGGACTCCGGCCGGCGGAACCAGTCGGACCCCACCGAGGAGAAGATCGGCAGGAACTCCTCGCTCTGCTCCTCCATCGGGGAGTTGCGCACCGCGGGGAGCGGGCCGGTCAGGTCCTGCGAGGAGTACTCGCCAGGCCCGAACGGGTCGTAGGCGCCGTCCGACGGGTAGGACTGGGCGGCCTTCACCGTCTCGGCGAAGGACGGCCAGCGCTGCTCCAGGCCGAAGGACTGCACCGGCTCCTCGTAGGGCGCGCGCGGCGCCGGGTCGCCGAACGACCCCCAGCGCGGCTCCTCCCGGTGCTGCTGCGGCGGCGGCTCGGTGGCGAACGACGGCCACCGGGCCTCGTCGCGCCGCGCCACCGGGTCCTCGGCGAACGACGGCCAGCGGGGCTGCTCCTGCTGCGCGACCGGCTCCTCGGCGAACGACGGCCAGCGCGGCTCCTCCTGCGGCACCGGCGGCGCCGGCGGCTGCTCGGCGAACGAGGGCCAGCGCGGCTCCTCCTGGACCGGCGGCTGCTCGGCGAACGACGGCCAGCGCGGCTCCTCCTGGGGCCCGGCGCCGGTCCGCTCGGTGAACGGCGGCCATTCCTGCTTGCCCGGCTCCGGGTACGACGGCCAGCCCTCGCCACCGGGCGCCGGGATCGTGCCCGGCCACTGGGTGTCGAGAGGCGCGTTCTCGCCCCGGACGTCCTTCGTCTCCATGGACGTCTCCATAGACGTCTCCATGGACATGGACGGCGGCGAGGAGAAGACCGAGCCGTTGGCCGACGCGGCGGCGGAACCGAACTTGGCCGGGTCGAAGCTGGTGAAGGCGTCGTACTGGGAGCGCTGGTTGGGCACCGAGCCCTGGCCGCCGATGAGCAGCATCGCGGGCAGCAGCACCATCGCGCTCAGGCCGCCGCGCTCGCGCTGCTTGAGCTGGACGCGGATGCCGTGACGCAGCGCCAGGCGGCCGACCACGAACAGGCCCATGCGCCGCGAGACCGCGACGTCCACGACCGGTGGGTTGGCCAGACGCCAGTTGGCCTCGCCCAGTTCCTCGGGGCTCATGCCGATGCCCTGGTCGTTGATGGTCACCAGCACGCCGCCCTCGGCGGGCTGGCTGCTGACCTGGACCTTGCTCTCGCGCGGGGAGAACGAGATGGCGTTCTCGATCAGCTCGGCGAGCAGGTGGACGGTGTCGGTGACGGCCGGGCCCGCGACCTGGACCCCGGACGGGATCTGGATCTGGACGCGTTCGTAGTTCTCCACCTCGGACAGCGAGGCGCGGGCCACGTCGACCAGCGGCACCGGCTCGCTCCACTTGCGCGCGGCCTCCTGGCCGGCGAGGACCAGCAGGTTCTCGCTGTTGCGGCGCATGCGGGTGGCCAGGTGGTCGAGGCGGAACAGGTTGGCGAGCCGCTGCTCGTCCTCCTCGCCCTGCTCCAGGCCCTCGATGAGCTGGAGTTGCCGTTCGACCAGCGTCTGGCTGCGGCGGGAGAGGTTGACGAACATGGCGTTGACGTTGGCGCGCAGCTTGGCCTCGTCGCCGGCCAGCCGGATCGCCTCGCGGTGGACCTCGTCGAAGGCCCGCGCCACTTCCCCGATCTCGTCGCGGGTGTCGATGCCGATCGACGGGACGTCGGGCACCTGGGCGCCCTCGCCGCCCTCCCGCAGGATGCGGACCGTCTCCGGCAGCCGGGTGGTGGCCACCTGGAGGGCCTCGGCGCGCAGCCGGCGCAGCGGGCGGACCAGCGAACCGGCCACCCGGCTGGTGATCACCAGGACGAGGAGGAGCAGGATCAGGATGGTCGCGCCGGAGATGATGGCGTTGCGCTGCTCGGCGTCGCTCAGCTCCCGGGTCTGGGTCACCACCTTGGTCGCCAGGCCGTCCTCGACCTTGCGCATGGCGTTGGCGGCCAGCAGCGTGCTCTCGTACCAGAGGTTGAGGTCGCGCCTGGTGGTGACGTCGAGGTCCCGGATGGTGGAGTACTCGCGCAGCTGGGCCAGGGCGCGCTGGCGCATGGCGTCGGCCCGGTCGATCTGCGGGCCGCGCACGGCCTGGCGGTAGGCGCGCCGTTCGGCGGCGCCGGCCTCCTGCTCGAAGCGCTCCAGCTCCGACTGCTGACGGTTCCAGGAGCCCAGGAAGTCGGACAGGTCGTCGTAGTCCAGCTTCCGCTCGACCAGGGCGACGACCAGGATGCCCTGCTGGCGGGAGACCTCCTCCTTGGCCCGCTGGAGGGCCGTCAGCGCGGCCACGTCACCCTGGAGCACGTCGTCGCCGATGCCGGCGCCCAGACCGTTCTGCAGGTTGGCCAGGACCTCGATCATGGTCGAGAAGGTGCTGATGGACGCGCGGGGCGGCACGTTCTGGGCGCTCATCGAGGCGCGCAGGCCGTCGAGGCCGTTGAGCCAGCGCGTGATGTTCTCCACGTCGGAGCGTACGCGCGGCGCGTGCGAGGAGTCGATGACGCTCGCGGCGTCGATCACCCGCTTCGCCGCGGTATCGACCGTTCCACGTTGCGTGCGGAGCTGGGCGAGACGCACGGGGCGGCGGCGGTCGGCGATGTACCAGGCGGTGAGCGTGCGTTCCTTGCCCAGCTCGTGCACGAGCGCGCCGACGCGCTGGGCGAGCTCGGCGACCTGGGTCACGCGACGGTACTCGGTGCTGGTGCCGACGGCGCTCGCCAGCTGAAGGCCGGCGAGCAGCACACCCACGAGCGTGGGGATGAGAATCAGCGCCACCAGCCTTGAGCGCACGCGCCAGTTGGCCAGCCGGAAACGTCCGCCTGTGTTGTCCCCCGGCCTCGTGTGCTTGGGGTTTTCCGTCCTCACTGACTCTCGCTACCTCTCGCCGTACGTGCTCGAAAAATCAGACACGTGTGTGGCGTGTGGGATTGTGCTGGGCTGGGTAATTGGAACACACTCCGTACCAGATCGGCCAACCGAACATATCCCATCAAATGCACCCAAGTAGGTGTTTTGGGCTACATTTCGCCGCACACGGATTCACGCTGGCCTGAAAGAGTCCCGCTCGGCGGGGGCCGCGTGCTTGATCATGAGGTGCCGCGTCACCGCGTACTCCAGGACGGCCTCCTGGCTCATGTCCTTGCCGAACCCGCTTCCCTTGACGCCGCCGTGCGGCGCCTCGCTGGCGATGGGCAGGTGGTCGTTCACCCAGGTCACCCCCACGTCCAGGCGGTGTGAGACGCGCATGGCGCGGGCCACGTCCCGCGACCACACCGACGAGGCGAGCCCGTACCGGGTGTCGTTGGCCAGCCGGACGGCCTCGTCCTCGCCGTCGAACGGCAGGGCGACGAGCACCGGCCCGAACAGCTCGCCCTGGACGATCTCGCTGTCCTGTGCGACATCGGTCACAAGCGTCGGCGGGTAGAAGAAGCCCGGCCCGTCGACCGGCGCCCCGCCGTGCGCGATCCGGCCGCCGGAGCGCGCCACGAAGCCGTGCACGCGCTCCCGGTGCGCCTCGGAGATCAGCGGGCCGATGTCGGTCGCCGGATCCCAGGGGTCGCCGGCGGTGATGTGGGCAAGAGTTGCCCGAAGCGCCTCCACCGCCTCGTCGTAGACCTCCCGCGCCACGTACACGCGGGTGGCGGCGGTGCAGTCCTGGCCGGTGTTGTACGTGGCGCCCATGGCCACGCCGTGCGCCATCTCGGCCAGGTCGGCGTCCTCGAAGACCAGCGCCGGCGCCTTGCCGCCGAGCTCCAGGTGGACGCGCTTGAGCGTGGCGGCGGCGCCGGTCATGACCGCCCGGCCGGTGTCGGTGGAGCCGGTGACGCTCACCATGTCCACCCCCGGGTCGGTGACCAGCGCCTGGCCGACCTCGGCGCCGCCGGTGACCGTCTGCACGAGCCCGGCGGGCGCGCCCGCCTTGGCGAACAGCTCGGCCAGCCGCAGCGTGGTGCGCGGCGTCTGGGGCGCCGGCTTGATCACCACGGCGTTGCCGGCGGCGACCGCGGGGCCGACCTTCCAGACGGCCATGACCAGCGGGAAGTTCCACGGCGCGATCGACCCGACCACCCCCACCGGGCGGCGCAGCAGGACCGAGGTGTAGCCGGAGCTGAGGACCCCGGCCCCGGTGCCGTCGAGCGAGCGGGCGGCCCCGGCGAAGAACCTCAGGTTGTCGGCGAGGAAGGGCAGCTCCCCGTCCCTGAAGACGGCCGCGGGCTTGCCGGTCTCCTCGACCTCCAGCCTGGTCAGCTCCTCGGCCTCGGCCTCCACCAGGTCCGCCACCTTGAGCAGCAGCCTGGCGCGCTCGGCGGGCGTGGCCTCGGCCCACTCCGCGGAGGCCGTCCTGGCCCGCTCGACGGCGGCGCCGACGGCGTCCACGGGAGTGTCCGGCACCTCGGCGCAGACGGCGCCGGTGGCTGGGTTGATCAACGTACGCATGAACTTACTTTCCTTGCCGGTCCCGGCCGCCTAGCTGCGGCCGAACTCCTCGATCAGGTCGGCGGCCTTGCGCAGGCCGTCACGACGGCGGATCTCCTCGCCGGCGGCGGCCAGCCTGGCCCGCAGCTCGGCGTCGCCGAGAAGGCGGTCCAGCGCCCCCGTCAGCTCCTCGTCGGTGAAGGTGTAGGTCGAGAGCCTGACACCATAGCCCAGCTCGTGCACCCGCTGGGCGTTGTCGTACTGGTCCCAGAAGAGCGGCAGCAGGATCATCGGCTTGCCGAAGTGGAGCGCCTCGGTCGTCGTGTTGTTGCCGCCGTGCGTGATGACCAGGTCACACTGGGGGACGATCTTCGTCTGGGGCAGGAACTCGGCGCCCCACATGTTCTCGGCGAGCTTGATCTCCTCGTGCAGCGGGCCCATGGAGACCACGTACTGGTGCGGCGTGGTCGCCAGCACGTCGATCACCCGCTGCATCAGCCCCACGTCGGCCGAGCCGAGCGAGCCGAGCGAGAAGTAGACCAGCGAGGCGCCCTGGCGGCGCTCGAAGGGCAGCTCGAAGTCCTCGTCGGTCTCGCGCACCGAGGAGTCGAGCCGGTGCCAGGTCGGGCCCAGCGGGCGGGCGTCGGTGTAGTCCAGGATCTCCGGGTACACGTACAGGTTCAGGCCGCCCTCGTGGATGAAGTCGAGGTCGGGCAGCGGCGAGGTCCCCTGCTCGACGCACCACTCGTTGTAGGCGCTCCACATCTCCCTGTGGGTGCGGTCGTACTCGGCGCGGAAGGCCTCCCACTCGGAGCGGTCGTCGGCGGGCAGACCGGAGAAGACCGGCGGGATGTCCTGGCCGCGGACCTCCAGCGGGTTGCAGGAGACGATGCGGACGAACTTCTTGCCCGCGGTGAGCAGCGCCGGGAACGTGAGCACGTTGTCCTCGACGATGACGTCCGGCTGGACCCGCTCGATGATCTGCTTGAGCTGCGGCTCGCAGTACTTCGCGCCGTCGATCAGCTCCTTCCAGATCGGGGCCGTGACGGTCTCCAGCTGCTCGCGGGTGCTCTTGCGGTACTCGGGGGCGGTGTCGCGGATGAAGTCCTTCCAGAACTGGCCGGCGTCCTGCTCCTCGTCGGCCGGGGGCGCGAGGTCGACCAGGTCCTCCTCGAAGCCGAGGGCCTCCAGCTTGCCCTTCCACGACGCCTCCGCGGCGAAGACCACGCGGTGGCCGCGGCGGCGGAGGATGTCGCCGATGCCGGCGCTGTTGTTGGTCGGGCCGTAGGCGCTTTCCGGCATGAACAGAATGGTGAGAGACATGAGCACTCCGCGGGATTTAGCTTTTTGAAGGGGAATTCAAATACTCATCTGGCGTGAAGGTCAACTTCAGGGCACTATGGTCACGGGTTCCTGAATGTTCAGCCAACTCTCGGAAGCGAAGGCGAAGATGGCCCAGCGCAAGAGCCGCAGTGACCGGCGTGTCGACCTGATCGAGGCGGCGCGACGGGCCATCATCCGGCATGGCATCGACCGGGTGCAGTTGTCGCACGTCGCCGAGGAGGCCGGGCTGACCTCCGGGGCGGTGCTCTACCACTACCCCGACCTGAGCGAGCTGCTGGTCGAGGCGCAGCACGCGGGCATGGAGCGCTTCTACGAGCAGCGGCTGCGACAGATCGCCGCGTTCACCGACCCGGTCGCCAAGCTGGTGCTGACGATCCGCTCGGGGCTGCCGACAGGGCCGCTCGACCCGGAGGTGCGGCTGCTCAACGAGATGGGCGGGGCCGCCGGCCGCAACCGCGTCTACGGGGTGCTGCTCACCTCGCTGTACGACCGGCAGGTGTCGATGTACCAGTCGATCCTGGACACAGGGGCGGCGCTGGGCGTCTTCACCCTCACGACCGACCCGCTGACGATCTCCCGCAACCTGGTGGCGCTGGAGGACGCGTACGGCTACCGGATCACGGCGCGGCACCCGCTCATCGGCCCCGACGAGGCCGCGGAGCTGATCCTGTCGTACGCGCGGACGGTGACGGGCAACGATCTGATTCATTGATCCACCGGGATGATGACCGCCTCGCCCGCCCGCCAGTCGAGCCGGACGTCGGCGCCCGGCCGCACTTCTCCGGCGCCCTGCACGGCCACCAGCACGGGCCGGTCGCGGCCGGGGACCTCCACCGAGATGTGCGAGACGCCTCCGTAGAAGCTTACGTCCAGCACCGAGCCCTTCAGCCCGCGCGACTCCTCGGCCCCGATCAGCACGACCCGCTCCGGCCGGACGGCCAGCAGCGCCTTCGCCCCCTGCTCCAGCCCTTCGGCCGGGGTGCCGGGCAGCACGCCGAAGTCCTCGGTCACCAGCTCGCCGCCGGCGCCGACCGTGCCCTCGAACAGGTTGTTGGCGCCGACGAAGTCGGCGACGAAGCGGGTGCGCGGCCGCTCGTAGAGCGCGACCGGCTCGTCCACCTGGCGCACCTTGCCGCTGTCGAAGACCGCGATGCGGTCGGCCAGCGACATGGCCTCCTCCTGGTCGTGCGTGACGACCACGAACGTGATGCCGACCTCGTGCTGCAGCCGCTTGAGCTCCAGCTGCATGTCGGCGCGAACCTTCTTGTCCAGCGCCGACAGCGGCTCGTCCAGCAGCAGCAGGCGGGGGCGCTTGACGATGGACCGTGCCAGCGCGACGCGCTGGCGCTGGCCGCCGGAGAGCTGGTTCGGCCTGCGGTTCCCCAGCGCCGACAGGCCCACCGTCTCCAGCACCTCGCCGACGCGCTTGCTGATCTCGGCGCGCGGCAGCTTCTCGCGCTCCAGCCCGTACGCGACGTTCTTCGCCACCGTCATGTGCGGGAACAGCGCGTACGACTGGAACATGAGGCTGATGGGCCGCCGGTTCGGCTGCTTGCCCAGCAGGTCCTCGCCGTCGAGCGTCACCGTGCCGCTGTCGGGCGTCTCGAACCCGGCGATGATGCGCAGCAGCGTGGTCTTGCCGCAGCCCGACGGGCCGAGCAGGGCGAAGAACTCGCCCTGGCCGATCTCCAGGGAGACGTCGTCGAGCGCGGTGACGTCGCCGAACCTGCGGCTGACGCCGTCAATCTTGAGCACGCGGAACCCTTTCCCCGATCTTGGTAAGGCGCTGTCCGGCGATCACCGCCGTGAAGCTCACCAGGAGCAGGATCGAGGCCAGCGCGTTGATCTCCGGGGTGACCCCGAAACGGATCATTGAGTAGATGACGATCGGCAGCGTCTGCTCGGTGTTGCCGATCGTGAAGAAGGCGATCACGAACTCGTCCAGCGACAGCGTGAAGGCCAGCAGGGCGCCCGCGACGATGCCGGGGGCCAGCTGGGGCAGCGTGATCTTCATGAAGGTGGTCACCGGGCCGGCGCCCAGGTCGCGCGAGGCCTCCTCCAGGGAGGTGTCCGCGCCGGTGAGCCGGGTGCGCACCACCGCCGCCACGAACGCCATCGAGAACAGCGCGTGCGCCAGCACGGCCGAGTACAGCCCGAGCGTGAGCTGGATGAGCCCGTAGAAGAGCAGCAGCCCGATCGCGAGCACCAGGTCCGGCAGCACGGCCGGCATCAGCGCCAGCGCGTCCAGGGTCTTGGACCGGGAGTGGCGGGCCAGGCCGACGGCCAGCATGGTGCCCAGCACGGTGGCGATCACGGTGGAGCCGGTGGCCACGATGAGCGTGTTGACCAGGCCGCTCATGACGCGTTCGTCGGCGGCCAGCTCGCCGTACCACTTGAGGCTGAACCCCTCGTACGTGTACGCCGTTTCGCCGGAGTTGAACGACATGACGACCAGCACCACGATCGGCGCGTACAGGAACACGTACGTCGCCCAGAACGGGATGTGCAGCCACCCTGATCTACGCACGGCGCGTCACCCACGCCTGCACGACCAGGAGCACGATCAGCACCAGGATGACCGCCAGCGCCAGCGTGGAGCCGAACGGCCAGTCGCGCACCGACAGGAACTCGTTGCGGATCAGGTTGCCCACCATGGCCGACTTGCCGCCGCCGAGCATCTCGGGGATGACGAAGTTGCCGAAGCTCGGCACGAACACGAACAGGCAGCCGGTCAGCACCCCGGGCACCGTCAGCGGCAGCGTGACCTTGCGGAAGGTGGTGAACGGCGAGGCGCCCAGGTTGGCCGACGCCTCGCGCAGCTGCGGGTCGAGCTTCTCGATGGCGGCGTACAGCGGCAGCACCATCAGCGGCAGGTACGAGTAGAGCAGCCCGAGGACGATCGCGCCCTTGTTGTAGAGCAGTTCGTACGGCCCCATCCCGAACGCCTGGAGCCAGCCGTTGATCAGACCCTCCGGGCTCAGCAGGATGATCCAGGCGTAGACCCGGATGATGAAGTTCGTCCAGAACGGCAGCACGACCGCGACCAGCGCGACCGTCTTCCACGTGCGCGGCAGGCGCGCGATCATGTAGGCCGTCGGGTAGCCGATCAGCAGCGCGAGCAGCGTCGCCAGGCCGGCCATCTCCAGCGAGTCGACGACCACGCGGAGGTAGAGCGAGTCGAACAGGCGGGTGAAGTTCTCCGTGGTGAACTCGTAGACCACTCCGCCGAACCGGCCGCGCTGGAAGACCGTGTAGCTGAGCACCAGCGCCAGCGGCACCAGGAGCAGCACGACCAGGTACGCCAGCCCTGGCGCGAGGAACACGAACGCGCCCAGCCGGCGCCCTCGGGAGAGGGACGCCGACCGGGTTCCTGGCTTGTCCTTCACACCTATTCGGCCTTGATCTCAGCCGCGAGACGCCCGTACTTGGTGCTCGCCTGGCCGATGTCGATGATCGACTCACCGTTGAGCAGGTCGGCCGGCTTGGTCCCGAGCAGCGAGCCGGGGACGATCTTCACCTTGTCCATGGCGGCCTTGTTCGGCACCATGTAGTTGATGTTCTCGGCGGCCCAGCGGTGCACGTCAGGGCTGAGGATGTAGTTGATGAAGGCGTGCGCGGCCTCCTTGTTCTTGGAGGTCTTCATGATCACCATGGTGTCCACCCAGAGGTCGCTGCCCTCCTTCGGCACGACGAACTTGATGTTCTGCTTCTCGTCGGTGGTCGGGCACCAGCCGTCCCACGCCTCGGCCATGACGGCCTCGCCCTTGATCAGCCGGTCGCCGAAGGTCAGGTCGTCGTAGGCCAGCAGGCGCGGCTTGGCCTCGATGAGCAGTTCCTTGGCCTTGGCGATCTCGTCGTCCTTGTCGGTGTTGACCGAGTAGCCGAGCGACTTGAGCGCGGGCAGGGCCAGCCAGCGCTCGGTGGTCATCATGGTGACCTTCTTCTCGGCCCAGGACGGCGGCTTGAGGATGTCGTTCCAGCTCGTGGGCTCCTGCTTCACCAGGTCACTGCGGTAGCAGATGCCGGTCGTGCCCCAGGTGTAGGGGACGGAGAACTTGTTGCCCTTGTCGTAGGCGAGCTGCGTGGCCTCGGGGTACAGGTTGGCCAGGTTGGGGATGAGCTCGGCGTGGATCGGCTCCAGCAGACCCTGCTCGTTCAGCGCCTGGGCGTACTGTCCCGAGACGAAGGCCACGTCGATGCCGCTGTCGCCGCCGGCGGTCAGCTTGGTCATCGCGACCTCGTTGGTGTCGTGCAGCGTGACGTCCAGCTTGGAGATCTTCAGATCCCGCTTGACCATGTCCTGCAGCTCTTTGGGGGTGTAACCGTCCCACACGGTCACCGTGAGCGACTGCTTGGTCAGGTCAGCGTTGGGGTCGAGCTGGGCGGCTGCCTGCTGTGCCGTCTCTGCGCTGTCGGTCGATCCACCGCCGCACGCCGCGACGGCGAGCGCGAGGCCGGCAGCCAGTGCGGCAGCCGGAAGACGACGGGTGAGCCGGGTTCGGATCACGGCCGCTACTCCTTAGGAATGTGCGTTGTACGGGGGGTCGCGCGACCAACCGGGCACGGCAGACCAGACCGAGAGTGTTGCAGCATAAATCAACATGAGCAAGACTTTGGCGTACATTGCTACCTGGAAGTTTGATGTAAGTGTTGAACTCAGATTCAATTTGGGAGCGGCTGCTGTCTCTGCGTGAGAAGCCGCTCACAGAACGGGACCGCGGCCTCACGGCGGCCCTGCTGGGCATGTGGGAAGACGAGGTGCCGGCGCCCTTCGAGGTCCGGCGCTTCCTGCCGTTGCCCAGCTTGTCGTACGAACCGGCCGACTGTCACATCGGGGGCCCCGGCGAGCGGGATTTCGCCCCTCATGTGGATCAGACGAACTATTCGGTCGTCGTGGCCGAACAGATCGTCGTGAAATGGCTCACACCGCCGGTCCCGCTCCCCCACCCGGCGCTGGACGTCCTGGCCCACCTGGCCCGCACCGGCTTCCCGCACACCGCCCCGCCGTACGCCGCCCTGCTGGCCGGCTCCCGGGTGCTGGCCCTCGTCACCGGCTACCTCCCGGACGCCACCGACGGCTGGACCTGGTGCGTGGACGCCGCCGAGTCCGCCGACACCGCCTTCGCCCCGGCGCTGGGCACCCTGGCGGCCGACCTCCACCTTACGCTCGCCACCCTGCCCGGGGAGCCGACCGGCCGCAGCGGGGACGCCCGCGTCCAGGACCAGGCCCGGCGCGCCGAGGACGCGCTCGACGAGGCCCTGGCGCTGACCGACGGCCCCGACGGCGCCTGGCTGCGGACCGTGGCCGGCCGCCTGCGGGCGGAGCTGACGCCGCCCCCGACCGCCGCCCCGATGATCCGCATCCACGGCGACCTGCACGTCGGCCAGATCCTGCGCTGGCGCGACGGCTACGCGGTCATCGACTTCGACGGCAACCCCACCGTCGCCGAGGCCGACCCGTACCAGCCGGCCGCCCGCGACGTCGCCCAGCTCACCACCAGCATCGAGCACGTCGCCCAGGTGGCGGTCAGACGCCGCGGCACCGCCCCGGAGCGGGCCGCGAGCTGGGCCGCCGAGGCCAAGGCCGGCATGCTCGGCGCCTACGAGGCCCGCCTGGCCGAGAACGGCCGTCCCGACCTGCTGGACAAGTCCCTGATCCGGCCCTTCGAAGTGGAGCAGGAATGCCGCGAGCTCATCTACGCGGCCCGCCACCTGCCCCGCTGGCGGTACGCCCCGATGGGCGTGCTGCGCACCTGGATGGAGAAAGCGTGAACCCCGAACTCTTCCTGGCCGACCTGGAGGCCAAGCCCGCCGCCCTCGCCGAACTGGCCGGGACGCTCGACGCCGCGGACCCGTTCGCCGAGCTCCCCGAGGACATCGGACGGGTGCTGTTCCTCGGCATGGGCAGCTCCCGGTACGCCGCGGGGGTCGCCGCGCTGCGCCTGCGCGCCGCCGGGGTGGACGCCTGGGCCGAGTACGCCTCGGCCGCCGCGACGTTCCCGCCCGACCCCCGTACGCTGGTCGTCCCGATCTCGGCGACGGGCGGCAGCCGGGAGACGCTGGACGCGGTGGCGCGGTACGCGGACGGGCCCTCGTACCTGATGGCCCTGACCAACGCGCCCGACTCCCCGCTCGCGCGGGCCGCGCGAGCGGTGATCCCGATGCGCGCGGGCGAGGAGCGCGGCGGGGTGGCGTGCCGGACGTTCCAGCACACGCTCGCCCTGCTGCTCGCCCTGGAGGCGCGCCTGACCGGGGCCCGCGCGGACGTGGCCGCCCTCGTGCGGCGCGCCGCCGAGGCCACGTCCGACCTGCTGGAGCGGCGCGACGACTGGCTGCCGACGGTGCTGGAGCTGCTGGACGGGCCGCACGGCGTCTACACGATCGCCCCGGCCGAGCGGCTCTCCTCGGCCGAGCAGTCGGCGCTCATGGTCCGCGAAGGCCCGCGCAGGCAGGCCGACGCCTGCGAGACGGGCGACTGGGCGCACGTCGACGTCTACCTGACCAAGACGCTGTCCTACCGGGCGCTGCTGTTCCCCGGCTCCGGCTACGACGAGCAGGCGATGGACTGGGTACGTCAGCGCGGGTCCACGGTCGTCGCCGTGGGCGCCGAGGTGAAGGACGCCACCGCCGTGGTGCGGTACGCGCACGACGACGACCCGGACGTCCGCCTGCTGACGGAGACCCTGGTGGCGGAGCTGGTGGCGGCCTCCTGGTGGTCGGCCCAGGCCCGGTAGGCCAGTCCCCGCTCAGCGGACCGTGCGGACGGTCAGCGCGTGCTCCACGAGGGTGATCAGCGTCGCCTTGACCGCCTCGCGGCTGCGGGCGTCCGTGCGGACGATCGGGATGTGCGGCGCGAGGGTGAGCGCCTCGCGCACCTCCGTTTCCACGTGCGGGAACTGCCCGTTCCAGCCGTTGAGCCCGACCACGAACGGCAGCTTGGCCTCCTCGAAGTAGTCGATCGCCGGGAAGCTGTCGGCCAGCCGCCGCGTGTCGACCAGCACCACCGCGCCGATCGCGCCCTTCACCAGGTCGTCCCACATGAACCAGAACCGGTGCTGGCCCGGCGTGCCGAACAGATAGAGGATCAGGTCACGGTCCAGCGACACCCGGCCGAAGTCCATGGCCACCGTGGTGGTCGTCTTGTTCGGGGTGAGCGACACGTCGTCCACCCCGGCCGACGCGTCCGTCATCACCGCCTCCGTGGTGAGCGGCATGATCTCCGACACCGCCCCCACGAAGGTCGTCTTGCCCACGCCGAACCCGCCCGCCACGACGATCTTCGTCGAGGTGAGCCCCGGGCTAGAGCCTGCGAAGTCCACTGAGCACCCTTTCGAGCAGGCCCCTGTCCGGCTTGCCTGCGTCAAGCTGCGGCTGGTACACCCTGACCAGCCCTTCCGCCTCCATGTCGGAGACCAGCACCCGCGCCACGCCGAGCGGCATCGCCAGCAGCGCGGAGACCTCCGCGACCGACCTCACCTGCCGGCACAGCTCACTGATCTGCCGGTACTCCCGCGTGTAGGTGTGACCGAGCTGGATGGACGTCGCCGACGACACGAGCGCCTCCATCGCGAGCGCGCTGCGCGTACGGCCGCCGGTGACGGCGTACATCCTGACCAGTGAGCTGCGCTCCGGCTCCGGCTCGCCGCCATGCCACGATGCCAACGTCCAACTCCCATCACCACGGTCGCACGGCCGACAGTTCCGCGCGCACGTCGGGCGTGAGCACCTGTCCCGCACGTTCCACCAGGATCGTCATCTGGTAGGCCACCAGGCCCATGTCACAGTCGGGGGCGGCCAGCACCGCCAGGCAGGATCCGTCGCTGATCGACATCACCAGGAGCAGACCGTGCTGCATCTCCACCAGGGTCTGCACCACCTTGCCGCCCTCGAAGACCCGCGCCGAGCCCTGGGTCAGGCTGACCAGCCCGGCGGCGATGGCCGCCAGCTGGTCGGCCCGGTCCTTCGGGAAGCCCCGGGAGAAGGCCATCGGCAGCCCGTCGGCCGAGACGACCACGGCGTGCGCGGCGCCGGGCACCTCCTCCACGAAGTTGGACACCAGCCAGTTGACGTCCCTGGCGGCCTGGCTCAGATCCTTCATCAGTCCTCCTCGTCGAGCTCGGCGCGCCCCTTGCGCACGCCCTGCTGGTAACTGGAGAGCCTGTTGCGGAGTCGGTCGGGTGACACCGGAGGGGCGGGCGCCGGCGGCGGGGCCGGAGCGGCGGCGCCGGGAACCAGGTTCGCCTTCGGGGTGCGCTTGGGCAGCCCTGCGCTGGTCAGCCCGCCGAGCGCCGGTTCGCGGGCCGCTCCGGCGGCGTGCCAGCCCTGGTCGGCGGGCGAGGACCAGGTGCCTGCCTGGGCCGGAGCGGGCGGCGGCGCGGACTGGTCGACCTTGGGGATGGCGGCGGTGTCACCCTGCGCCGACCACGAGTCCCCCGACGACCGGGCCGCGTCCGGCTCGGGCGGGGAGCCCGCCGGGTCGGGGGCCGCGTGGGAGGCCGGGTCGGAGACGGGGTCGGAGACGGGGTCGGAGACGGGGTCGGAGACGGGGTCGGAGACGGGGTCGGAGAAGGCGGGCTTGGTGAACCAGCTCGACGCCGCCGGGGCGGGCTCCACGGAGGCGTGGAGCGGCGCGTACTCACCGTGGGTGGACGGCGGTCCGGCCGGCGGGCCGCTCTGCTCGGGAGGCAGGCGGCGCGGCAGTCCGCCTGCCGCGAGCCCGTTGTCTGCGGGCAGTCGGCGCGGCAACTCTCCGCCGTGACCGCCGCCCTGCCCGAGACCACGCGACCCCGACCCGAATCCACCGTCCGAGGCGAAGTCACGCGACCCCGACCCGAACCCGCCCTCGGAAGGGAAGCCGCGCGATCCCGGCCCGAAGCCACTCTCGGAAGGGAAGCCACGCGACCCGGCCGCGAACCCGCCGTCCGGGGCGAAGTCACGGGAGCCTGGCCCGAACCCGCCGTCCTGCGGGAACCCGCGTGGCGCGGCGCCGGGCTCGCCTTCCGGCAGGAAGCCGCGCGGGCCGGCGTCGGAGGTGAAGTCGCGTACGTGGTCGCCCGAGTGGGTGTGCGGCGAGCTGAACCAGGACGATTCGGAAGGCGGGTCCATCGACGGGTGGGCCGTGCCCGGCATGGACGGATGGCCGATGCCCGGGTGCGCGGTGCTGGCCTGCATGGGCACGTGCGCGAACGGCGGCGGCTCCTGGGCCGAAGGGGCCGGCGGGAACGGCGTCCCGGTGGCCGCCGCGCCCGGGACCGGGGTGAGCAGCATCTCGGGCAGCAGGACCATGGCGGTGAGCCCGCCCACGTCCTGGCGGCGCAGCTGCACCTTGATGCTGTGCCGCAGCGCCAGCCGGCCGACCACGAACAGGCCCATGCGGCGCGACACCGACACGTCCACGACCGGCGGGTTGGCCAGGCGCCAGTTGGCCTCGGCGAGTTCCTCGGGGCTCATGCCGATGCCCTGGTCGGTGACGGCGACCATGAGCCCGCCGCCGTCGATGCGGCTACTGGAGATGACGACCTTGGTGTCGCCCGAGGAGAACGACACGGCGTTCTCGATCAGCTCGGCGAGCAGGTGCACGACGTCGTTGACGGCCTGCCCGGCGATGGCGGCGTCCGACTGGACCTGGATGCCGACGCGGTCGTAGCTCTCGACCTCGCCCAGCGCGGCGCGGACCACGTCCATGAGCTCGACCGGCTGGCTCCACTTGCGGGCGGCCTCCTGGCCGGCCAGGACCAGGAGGTTCTCGGAGTTGCGGCGCATGCGGGTGGCCAGGTGGTCGAGCTTGAACAGGTCGGCCAGCCGGTCGTCGTCGCGCTCGCCGCGTTCCAGGCGCTCGATGAGGGTGAGCTGCCGCTCGACCAGCGTCTGACTGCGGCGCGAGAGGTTGACGAACATCGCGTTGACGTTGGCGCGCAGCCGGGCCTCGTCGCCGGCCAGCCGGACGGCCTCCCGGTGGACCTCGTCGAAGGCCCGCGCCACCTCGCCGACCTCGTCGCGGGAGAAGATGCCGATGGGCGGCACCTCGGCGCTGACCGCGCCGTCGCGCGACTCCCGCAGGTGCTGGACGAACTCCGGCAGCCTCCTGCCGGCGATCTCCAGGGCTTCGGCGCGCAGCCGGCGCAGCGGGCGGACGAGCGAGCGGGCCACCCCGGTGGTGATCGCCAGAACGGCGACGAGCAGGGCGATGACCGCGCCCGCGATCACGTACGCGCGCTGCTGCTCGGCGGAGCTGAGCGACTCGCTGCGGCCGAGGATGCCGGCCGCCTGGCGCTGCTCGACCGCGCGCAGGGCGTCGATGACGGTGGCCGACGCCTCGAACCACTGTCCGGCGTCGTCGCGGTCGGCGAGGTTGAGCCCGCGCAGCGTCTGCCCGGCGGTGGCCCGGATGAGCACCAGCTCGCGCAGGAACAGCATGTCGTCGGCGGAGCGGCCGTTGACCGTCTCGTCGAAGAAGCGGCGTTCGTCCGCGGTGGCCTCCTCGGCGAAGGCCTCGCGCTGGTTCTCCTCACGGGACAGCTCGCCGAGGAAGGTCTTCAGCTGCTCCTGGCCGAAGGAGCCTTCCGCCAGGGCGGTGGTGACCAGGGCCTGCTGGAGGGAGACGCTCTCCTTGGCCCGTGCCAGCGCGTCGAGCATGCGGGTCTGCCGGAACAGCTCGTCGTCCTGGCTGCCGCTGATCAGCTCGTTGTGGATGGAGAGCAGGTCGTTGATGACGGTGGTGTAGAGCTCGACGGCCGCGGCGGGCAGCAGGTCGGCCTCGATGGCCTGGTCGCGCAGCCCGCCCAGGTCGTCGAACCGGTTGAGCATGTTCTCGATCTGGTCGGCGGTGCGGCCGGTGACCCCGCCGAGCAGCGTGTTCGCGGTTCCGCGCAGCTCGCGGATGGCGGCGTCGGTCCTGCCGATCTGGGCGCGCACGTCGGGGAGCTGGGCCCGGGGCCGGCCGCGGGCGATGTACCAGGAGAGCCTGGCGCGTTCCCCGGAGATCTCGTGCGTGAGGCCGCCGACCTGTTCGCTGAGCCGGGCGAGCTGGTTGATGCGGGCGTAGTCGGCCGCCGCCCCGTTCGAGGCCATGACCTGGACCCCGCCGAGCAGGACGGCCGCGGCTGTCGGCACCAGGATCAGGGCGACCAGCCGGGCGCGGACCCGCCAGTTGCGCAGCCGCCACCTGCCTTCCTCCGGCGGCCGCTCTGCTAACTCTGTACTCACCGAACGCAACCTCTCGCCCTGTATCGGCGTAAATGCCCTGCATCGGCGTATATGCAGGACCTTCATGATCTCTGGCAAATCTCGTGCAAGCCCGGGTAATTGCCACACACTCGCGTCAGGCCAGCCATCAGACCATAACGCGACATAAGTCAAGCAGTGTGACGCATGAGCATAGAACCTGGGGCCTCACTTATGAAGCCCATAAGGAGAGAAATATTGCATTACGCCCGAGTATGTCCATGAATGCGAGGTTGGAACGCTCCAGGGACGTAACACCGCAGATGCACGCAGATCTCCTAACGGTCACGACGTTGAGTTTTGCTTTCGCAACCCCATATGTTGTGCCCCTTAGGCGAGAAGGCGAGGAGTACGGGTGTCCCCTGACAGCGCGGCCATCGCGGTCGAAGGGCTCTGGAAGATTTTCGGGCCCAAGTCCGAGAGCGTGCTGGCGAGCCAGGACAGACATCTGGACCCCGCCGCGCTCAGGGAGAAGACCGGCTGCACCGCCGCCGTCAGGGACGTCGGCTTCGAGGTCCGCCCCGGCGAGGTCTTCGTCGTGATGGGCCTGTCCGGGAGCGGCAAGTCCACCCTCGTCCGGTGCCTCACCCGCCTCATCGAGCCCACCGCGGGCCGGGTGACGATCGGCGGCACCGACGTGACCGCCGCCTCCCCCGCCCAGCTCCGCGACCTGCGCCGGCACCACGTGAGCATGGTCTTCCAGCACTTCGGCCTGCTGCCGCACCGCAGGGTGATCGACAACGTCGCGTACGGGCTGGAGGTGCAGGGCGCGGCCAGGGCCGCCAGGCACGAGCGGGCCAGGGAGATCCTGTCGCTGGTCGGCCTCGACGGGCACGCCGACTCCTACCCCGACCAGCTCTCCGGCGGCATGCAGCAGCGCGTCGGCCTGGCCCGCGCGCTCGCCGTGGACCCGCAGGTGATGCTCTTCGACGAGCCGTTCAGCGCGCTGGACCCGCTGATCCGCCGTGACATGCAGACCGAGGTCATCCGCCTGCACCGCGAGGTCGGCAAGACGATGGTGTTCATCACCCACGACCTGGCCGAGGCGCTCAAGCTGGGCGAGCGCATCGCGATCATGCGGGACGGCGGGATCGTCCAGCTGGGCACCCCGGAAGAGCTGGTGGGTGCTCCCGCCGACGACTACGTGGCCGACTTCGTCCGCGACGTGCCGAGGAGCCACGTGCTGACGCTGCGCTGGATCGCCCGGCCGCCCGAGGAGGGCGAGCCGCTGGACGGTCCGGAGCTGCCCGCGACCACCGTGATCAAGGACGCCATCGCCGCCGCCTCGGCCTCCTCCAGGCCGATCCGGGTGATGGACGGCGAGAAGCTGTCCGGCGTGGTCGACCGGGTGGACCTGCTCGCCTTCCTGTCCGGCCAGGACGTCCCGGCGGCCGCGCGGACCGGCGCATGAGCAGCACGACGGTCACCTCCGCCTCCTCCAGGCTGCGCCTGCCGAGGTGGGTGGCCCCGGCGGGGGTCGCGGCGCTGTTCGCGCTCGCGTACCTCGCCTTCCGCGGCACCGGCACGCTGCCGCACGACAGCGAGGCGGCGCCGTTCACCGCGGTCACCGAGCTGCGTGAGTGGATCGACGACCACCGCAACGACAATCCGCTCTTCCTGTACTTCCTCAACTACATCCGCCTGTTCGTCGGCGCGCTCTACACCTCCTTGCAGACGGTGCTGGTCGCGATGGGCTGGCCCGGACTGATCGGGGTCATGGGCGGGCTCGCCTGGCTGGCGGGCGGCTGGCGGGTCGCGCTGCTCGCGGTGGCCGGGTTCTGCTCGTTCGGAGTGCTCGGGCTGTGGGAGTCGAGCGTCGAGACGCTCGCGCTGGTCACCGCGGCGGTGCTGCTGTCGCTGGCGATCGGCGTCCCGCTGGGCATCTGGGCGGGGATGTCGGCGCGGGTGCGCAGGGCCGTCACGCCGGTGCTGGACGTCATGCAGATCATGCCGACGTTCGCCTACCTGGCGCCGCTCGCGCTGTTCTTCCACATCGGCGCCCCGGCCGGCGTGATCGCGACGATGATCTACTCGATCCCGCCCGCGATCCGCATCACGGCGCTGGCCATCGAGCAGGTCTCCCCCACCGCGGTCGAGGCGTCCGCCTCGCTGGGGGCCACCAGGACGCAGACGCTGGTCAAGGTCTATCTGCCGTTGGCGCGCTCCACGATGGCGCTGGCGGTCAACCAGACCATCATGATGGCGCTGTCCATGGTGGTCATCGCCAACCTGATCTCCGCGCCCGGCCTCGGCTCCGACATCATCCGGGGCCTGTCCAGGGCGCAGGTCGGCATCATGCTCCCGGCCGGCGTCGCGATCGTGATCATGGCCGTGGTGCTGGACCGGATGATGGTCTCGGTGGCCAGGCGCGACCCGCACAGCCGGATCGGCCGGGGCAACGTGGCCGCCGCCGGGGCGCTGGCGCTGGCCGGGCCGGCCGCCGCGGCGTTCGTGCCGCGCCAGTGGCCGGAGGACCTCACGGTCGACGTCACCCGCCCGGTCAACGAGGCCGTGCTCTGGGCCGAGACGAACTGGTACGCCGTCACCACGTTCGTCAAGGACACCGTGACGAACTACCTGCTCAACCCGCTGGAGACGCTGTTCACCACCGCGCCGTGGTGGCTGGTCGCCGCCGCGGTGCTCGTGGTCGCCTGGCGGGTCAGCGGAGCGCGGCCGGCGCTGACGGCGCTGGCCTGCCTGCTGGCGATCGCGCTGCTCGGCACGTGGGAGCACTCGATGCGGACGCTGACCACGGTCGCCGTCGCCGTCGCCGCGACCCTGGCCGTCGGCGTGCTGCTGGGCATCGCCGCCGCCCGCTCGGGGCGCTTCTCCGCCGTGCAGCGCCCGCTGCTGGACGCCGCGCAGACCATGCCCGCGTTCGTCTACCTGCTGCCGGCGCTGGCCCTGTTCGGCACCACCCGGTTCACCGCCATCTTCGCCTCGATCATCTACGCCGTGCCGCCCGTCGTGCGGCTGGTCGAGGACGGCCTCAGGAACGTGCCCGCCTCCGTGATCGAGGCCGCCGCCTCCACCGGCTCCACCTCCGGCCAGATCCTGTGGAAGGTGCAGCTGCCGATGGCCCGCCGGGCCATCCTGCTCGCCGCCAACCAGGGGATCGTGCTGACGCTGGCCATGGTCGTCGTCGGCGGGCTGGTCGGGGCCGGCGCCCTCGGCTACGACGTCGTACTCGGATTCTCCCAGCGCCCCGACTTCGGCATGGGCTTCGTGGCCGGTGTCGCGACGGTCCTGCTCGGAGTCATGCTGGACCGCATCACGCAGGGCGCCGACAGGCGTTCGCTTCCCCGGAAAAGGAAAGTCACATGAAGATTCGCCTGTTCGCAGGCCTGTTAACGCTCGCCCTCGCCGCGGGGTGCGGCGGGGCCACGGTCGACGGCGGCGCCACCACCGCCGCCTCCCCCGAGGGCTCGGCCGCCGCCTCGTCCCCGGCCGGCACCGTGAAGATCGCGATCAACCCGTGGGTGGGCTACGAGGCCAGCGCCAACGTGGTGGCGTACCTGCTGAAGAACGAGCTCGGCTACACCGTCGAGATGCCGGAGATCAAGGAGCAACTCGCCTGGGAGGGCTTCGAGACCGGCGACGTCGACGTCATCATCGAGAACTGGGGACACCCGGACCTCAAGAAGCAGTACATCGAGGAGAAGAAGGTCGCCGTCGAGGCGGGCTCGACCGGCAACAAGGGCGTCATCGGCTGGTACATCCCCAAGTGGATGGCCGACGAGCACCCGGACATCACCGACTGGAAGAACCTGAACAAGTACGCCGACCTGTTCAAGACCTCCGAGTCCGGAGGCAAGGGCCAGCTGCTCTTCGGCGACCCCTCGTACGTCAGCAACGAGGCCGCGCTCATCAAGAACCTCAAGCTGGACTTCAAGATCGTCACTGGTGGCAGCGAGGCGGCGCTGATCAAGAGCGCCCAGCAGGCGCAGGCGCAGAAGAAGGCGCTGCTGTTCTACTTCTGGGACCCGCACTGGCTGTTCAGCCAGACCGAGCTGGTCCGCGTGAACCTGCCCGAGTACACCGAGGGCTGCGACGCCGACCCCAAGAAGGTCGCCTGCGACTACCCGGAGATGGACCTCGACAAGATCGTCAGCAAGAAGTTCGCCGACACCGGCGGCAAGGCGTACGAGCTGGTCAAGAACTTCAACTGGACCAACGCCGACCAGAACCAGGTGTCCGACGACATGACCAACGGCGGCATGACCGGCGAGGAGGCCGCCAAGAAGTGGATCGAGGCCAACCCCGCCAAGTGGCAGGCCTGGATCCCTCAGTAAGCCCCTCCGACACCCACGAGACGCGTGGCCCCGCCTTCACCGCGGGGCCACGGTCGCGGAGACCCTCATGCGAACCAAGATTCTCGCCGGGCCGCTCGCGCTGGCCCTGCTGCTGACCGCCTGCACGGCCGAGGAGTCCCCCACGGCGACCGGCGCCCCCAAGACGGTCAAGATCGACATCCACGGCTGGGTCGGCTACGAAGCCCAGGCCGCCGTGCTGACCCACCTGCTCAAGAGCCGGCTCGGTTATCAGGTGCAGACGCGCGAGATGGCCGAAGCGGATTCCTGGAAAGGTTTCGAGACCGGCGAGGTCGACGTCATCGTCGAGAACTGGGGGCACAACGACCTCAAAGAGGAGTACATCGAGAACAAGAAAGTCGCCCTCTCCGCCGGTCTCACGGGCAACAAAGGGGTGATCGGATGGTATGTCCCCGAGTGGATGGTCAAGGAACACCCGGACATCACCGACTGGCGCAATCTGAACAAGTACGCGAACTTGTTCAGGACCGCGAAATCCGGCGAACTCGGTCAGGTGCTCGACGGCGATCCCTCGTTCGTCACCAATGACGAGGCGCTCGTCAAGAATCTCGATCTCGATTACAAGGTCGTCTACTCCGGCAGCGAGGACGCATTGATCAAGGCCGCCCAGGCGGCGACCAAGAACAAGACGCCGCTGCTGATGTACTTCTACGAGCCGCAGTGGCTTTTCACCAAGGTCAAGCTGGTGAAGATCAACCTGCCGGCCCACGCCATCGGCTGCGACGCGCGTCCGGCCCGGGTCGCGTGCGACTACCCGCCGTACCTGCTCGACAAGATCGTCAGCAAGCGGTTCGCCGAGACCGGCGGCAAGGCGTACGAGTTGGTGCGCAACTTCCAGTGGACCAACGACGACCAGAACAAGGTCGCCAGTGACATGATCAACGAGGACCTGACCGCCGCCGAGGCCGCGAAACGCTGGGTGGAGGAGAACGAGATCGTGTGGAAGGACTGGATCCCCCGATGAGCTACGACTACGTCATCGTGGGCGGCGGCTCCGCCGGCAGCGCCCTGGCCAACCGGCTGAGCGCCGATCCGTCCGTGTCGGTGCTGGTGCTGGAGGCGGGCCGCGCCGACTGGCGGTGGGACGTGTTCATCCACATGCCCGCCGCGCTGATGTTCCCCATCGGCAGCAGGTTCTACGACTGGAAGTACGAGTCCGAGCCCGAGCCGCACATGAACGGCCGGCGCGTCTACCACGCGCGCGGCAAGGTGCTCGGCGGCTCCAGCAGCATCAACGGCATGATCTTCCAGCGCGGCAACCCGCTCGACTACGAGCGCTGGGCGTCCGACCCCGGGATGAAGACCTGGGACTACGCCCACTGCCTGCCGTACTTCAAGAAGATGGAGAACTGCCTGGCCGACCCGGGCACCGACTTCCGCGGCGGCGACGGCCCGCTCAAGCTGGAGCGCGGCCCCGCGCGGGGCCCGCTGTTCGAGGCGTTCTTCGAGGCCGTCCAGCAGGCCGGGCACCCGCTCACCGACGACGTGAACGGCTACCGGCAGGAGGGCTTCGCCGCCTTCGACCGCAACCTGCACCGCGGCCGCCGGCTCAGCGCGGCCCGCGCCTACCTGCACCCGGTGCGCGGCCGCCGCAACCTGACGGTCCGGACCAGGGCCTTCGTGGAGCGGATCGTCTTCGAGGGCGACCGCGCGGTCGGCGTGATCTCCGACGGCGAGCGCATCACCGCCGGCGAGGTCGTCGTCTGCGGCGGCGCGATCAACTCGCCGCAGCTGCTGCAGCTGTCCGGCGTCGGCCCCGCCTCCCTGCTGGAGCCGCTGGGCATCCCGGTCGTGCACGACCTGCCCGGCGTGGGCGAGAACCTCCAGGACCACCTGGAGGTGTACGTCCAGCACGCGTGCAAGCGGCCCGTGTCGCAGCAACCGTCGCTGGCCTGGTGGCGCAGGCCGGTCATCGGCGCCCAGTGGCTGTTCCTGCGCGGCGGTCCCGGGGCCACCAACCACTTCGAGGCGGGCGGGTTCATCCGCTCCAACGACGAGGTCGCGTACCCGAACCTGATGTTCCACTTCCTGCCGATCGCGGTGCGCTACGACGGTTCCGCGCCGGCCGGCGGCCACGGCTACCAGGTGCACGTCGGCCCGATGTACTCCGACGCCCGCGGCTCGGTCCGCGTCACCTCCGCCGACCCGCGCGTCAAGCCCGCCCTGCGCTTCAACTACCTGTCGACGGAGCAGGACCGCCGCGAGTGGGTGGAGGCCGTCCGGCACGCCAGGGACATCCTGTCCCAGCCCGCCTGGGACGGCCTGGACGGCGGCGAGATCTCCCCCGGCCCGTCCGTGCGGACCGACGAGGAGATCCTGGAGTGGGTGGCGCGCGACGGCGAGACCGCCCTGCACCCGTCGTGCACCTGCAAGATGGGCCTGGACGAGCTGTCTGTCGTGCATCCCGAGACGATGCGCGTGCACGGGCTGGAAGGGCTGCGCGTGGTGGACGCCTCGGTCATGCCGTACGTGACGAACGGCAACATCTACGCCCCGGTCATGATGCTCGCGGAGAAGGCGGCCGACCTCATCCTCGGCAACACCCCGCTGCCGCCGGAGCCGGTCGCGTTCCACCGTCACCGGGCCGACGGCTGAACCCGTAACCGTACGGTGTACCGTACGAAAGATGACAGTGGAGTACAGCGGAAAGGGCGACCCGGCGCGCAGCCTCGCGCTGCTCTGGCGCACCAGTGAGCGCGTCAGCCGCAAGGGCAAGCCCGACCTGAGCGTCGACCGGATCGTGCGCGCCGCCGTCGAGGTGGCCGACGCCGAGGGCCTGCAGGGGCTGTCCATGCGCCGGGTCGCGGAGAAGCTCGGCGTGGGCACGATGTCGCTCTACACGTACGTGCCGGGCAAGCCCGAGCTGCTCGACCTCATGCTCGACACCGTCTACGGCGAGACGGCCAGGCCCGAGGACGTGCCCGGCGGCTGGCGAGGCCGGCTGGAGCTGATCGCCCGCGAGAACTGGGCGCTCTACCTGCGCCACCCCTGGCTGCTGCAGGTGGCCGTGAGCCGACCGGTGCTCGGCCCCAACCTGACCGCCAAGTACGACTACGAGCTGCGCGCGGTCGACGGCATCGGGCTGACCGACGTGGAGATGGACTCGGTGATCACCCTGATCACCGGCTTCGTGCACGGCACGGCCCGGGGCGCGGTGGAGGCGGCGCAGGCGGAGAGCCAGACCGGGATGTCCGACGAGCAGTGGTGGGCCGCCCACGCGCCGTTCTTCGGCCGCATCGCCGACCCGGCGCGTTTCCCGACGGCCGCGCGGGTGGGACAGGCGACCGGCGAGTCTCTCGGCGCCGCCTACAGCGCCGAGCACGCCTTCACGTTCGGCCTGGCCAGAGTGCTCGACGGCATCCAGGCGCTGGTGGACGGCCGCACCCAGGCAGGCCCGTAGGCCGGCAGCCGCCGGACAGCCGCGCGCGCCGGGCCGGGGGCCGTGACCGCCGCGGCGAGCCGCTCAGCTCGCCGGATGCCGGTCGGCGGCGAGCAGGATCGCTCGGTGGCGTTCGGCCGGCGGCCCGGTCCAGGTCAGGCCAGGGTCGTTCGCGGCCAGCATGCGGAAGAGCACGTCGCGCAGCAGGGCGCCGGCGGGCATGCCGGGCCGCTCGGCGCGCAGCCCCGCGTAGCCGTCGAGCACGCGGGCCAGGTCGAGCAGGAGCGTGTTGCCCTCCTCGTCGCCCGCGACGGTGACCTGGAGACTGCCGGACTCCTCGTCGGCGGTCCACCCGCTGACGCCCTCGGCGCCGTCCGGACAGACGATCTCCCGTACAGCCGCCGTGAAAGCGGCCCGGTCCATGCCGTCGACGGGGCCGGGCGACCACCCCCGGCGCAGGTGCAGCACCCCCGGCTGCTCGGTGGCCACGCAGCCGGCCACCAGCTCGCGCACGGTCTCCTCCGGGTCGTGCAGCCCGTCAGGTCCGAGGGCGGCGAACCGGTCCGCGAGCAGGCGCAGCGAGACGAGCCGCGGCGGGTCGTGGACGGTCAGCACGCCGTGCTCCTCGCCGACGCTCAGCGGACCCACTTTGTCCTCGTACGCCCGCAGCCCTTCCCTGAAGGCCACCCGCGCGTCCTCGTCCAGCCGGGCCGCCCAGCTCCGCGGGGACCGCTCCGGGGCCGCGCCCTCAGCCTGGGAGGCACGGCGCCGATAGGACCAGACGATCACACCGATGACGGCCAGGCCGCCCGCCAAGGCGATCCACACCATGCACACCCTTTGTCGCGATCAATGCTGAAGATCTAGCAGCGTAGTGTGGGCAAGCCGCTGGTTTCCGAAATTTCCTGCTTATACCGGCGCGGCCCGCAGGCGCACCACATGCTCCACCAACGAGATCAGCGTCGCCTTGACCGACTCCCGGCGGCGCGCGTCCGTACGGACGATCGGCACGTGCGGAGAGAGCGCCAGCGCCTCGCGCACCTCCTCGTCGGTGTGCGGGAACTGCCCGTCCCAGCCGTTGATCCCGACGATGAAGGGCAGCTGGGCCTCCTCGAAGTAGTCGATGGCCGGGAAGCTGTCGGCCAACCGCCGCGTGTCGAGCAGCACCACAGCGCCGATCGCGCCGCGCACCAGGTCGTCCCACATGAACCAGAACCGGTGCTGACCGGGCGTGCCGAACAGGTAGAGGATCAGGTCGCGGTCCAGCGACAGCCGCCCGAAGTCCATGGCCACGGTCGTGGTCTGCTTGTGCGGCGTCAGGCCGAGGTCGTCGATCCCCGCGGAGGCGTCGGTCATGACCGCCTCGGTGGTCAGCGGCAGGATCTCGGACACCGCCCCCACGAACGTCGTCTTGCCGACGCCGAACCCGCCCGCGACCACGATCTTCGTCGAGGTCAGGCCGGTGCTAGAGCCTGCGAAGTCCACTGAGCACCCTTTCCAGCATGTTGAGGTCCGGCTGTCCCTGCGCCAGGCGTGGCGCGTGCAGGCGGACGAGTCCTTCGTCGGACATGTCGGCGACCAGCACCCGGGCCACGCCCAGCGGGACCCGGAGCAGGGCCGAGATCTCGGCGACCGACCGGAACGAGCGGCACAGCTGCATGATCGCCTCCTGTTCGGGGGTGAGCATGGCCATCTCGTCGTCCGGAATGGACATCGAGGAGATCAAGGTCTCCATGGCGAGGTGATAGCGCGGCTCGGACCGGCCACCGGTCACCGCGTAGGGGCGGAACAGGGGCTCTTCGTCCCCGTGTCCCTCACTCCCGTACACGGCCCTCTCCCCTCATCTCCACTCACATCACCGCGTCCTGGCCGCTTGCAGCTCCGCGCGCAGGGCCGGCGTGAGCGCCTGGCCCGCGCGGTCGACGAGCAGCGTCATCTGGTACGCCACCAGACCCATGTCGCAGTCGGGGCCCGCCAGCACGGTCAGGACCGAGCCGTCGCTGATCGCCATGACGATGAGCAGCCCGCGCTGCATCTCGACCACGGTCTGCGTCACCGAGCCGCCCTCGAACACGCGGGACGCGCCGACAGTGAGGCTCAGCAGCCCCGCGGAGACCGCGGCGAGCTGGTCGGCCCGGTCCGGCGGGAACCCTTCGGAGGTGGCCAGGCTGAGCCCGTCCGCGGACACGACGACCGCGTGCGCGACGCCGGGCGTGTTCCGTACGAAGTCGGTGATCAGCCAGTCGAACCGGTGCGCCTCATGGCTCAGGGTCGTCACTGGCCCTCCTCAGGACGCTCGCTCACTCTCGTTCCTCCTGTTCGCGGATTTCGGCCCGGCCCCGCCGTACTCCCTGCTGGAAGCCGGCCATCCTGTTGCGGATCCGCTCGGCCGACAGGGCCGGCCGGGGGTCCTGAGCCTGCTGCTGAACCGCCGGCCTGCCCGCCGAGCCCGGCACGAGGTTCGCCTTGGGCGTGCGCTTGGGGAGCCCGGCGGAGGTGACGCCGCCCAGGCTCGGGTCGCTCGCGGCGGCCGCCGCCTGCCAGCCGGCGTCGGCGGCGGTGCGCCACGTCTGCTCCCCGGAGGGTACGGGCGCGAGACCGTCCTCGCTCGTGCCGTTCTCCGGCGGCCGGCGGAACCAGGCCGACTCCACCGCGGCGAAGATCGGCAGGTACTCCTCCTGCTCCGCCTCCATCGGCGAGACCTCCGCCGAGGGCATCGGGCCGGGCCCGCGCAGGTCGCCGGCGCCGTAGCGGCCGCCCGGCGGCGTCGCGCGCGACCCCTGCCCGTTCTGCGGGTCCGCGCTCGGGAGGTCGGGTTTCGGGAACTCCGAGCGCGGCTGCCGGCGGGGCAGTTCGATGCTCGGGTACGACCGGTTCGACTCCGGCGGACTCGCGGACGACGGGTCCGCGGGTGACGGACCCGTACGCGACTGATCCGGCCCCGACGGACCCTGGTGCGACGGGCCCTGATGAGACGGACCCTGATGAGACGGGCTCGGGTACGACGGGTAGGAGCCTGGCCGGTCCTGCGCCGGCGGCCGGGCGGGCGGGCCCGACGGGTAGGAGTCGGGGGTTAACCCCTGCGCCGGGCTCGGGTACGACGGGAACGCCCCCGGGTCGAGGGACGGGAGTCGCGAGACGCCGGTGTCGGCCCCGAACGGCCCCGTCAGAGGCCGGCCCGGCGCGGCGTCGAGGGAGTCGTAGGAGCGGAAGCCGTTCTGGCCTGGCACCTGCGGCCGGTGCGGGACGGACGTGCTGCCCCCGCCGAACGCGGGCCGCTGCGGCAGCGGCTGCCTGGTGGCGTCCTGGATGAGCGCCGGCGGGATCAGCACCATGGCGATCAGCCCGGTGCCGTCACCCCGGCGCAGCTGCACCCGGATGCCGTGGCGCAGCGCCAGCCGGCCGACCACGAACAGGCCCATGCGCCGCGACACCGACACGTCCACCACGGGCGGCTCGGCCAGGCGCCGGTTGGCGTCGGCGAGCTCCTCCTCGGTCATGCTGATGCCGTTGTCGGTGACGGACAGCAGGGCCCCGCCGCCTTCGATGAGGCTGCTGGAGACGGTGACCTGGGCGTTGCTGGGCGAGAACTGCAACGCGTTCTCCACCAGCTCGGCCACCAGGTGGACCAGGTCGTTGGCGACGCTGCCGAGGACCGAGGTGGCGCGGTGCACCTTGACCTGGACGCGCTCGTACCCCTCGACCTCCGACAGCGCGGCGCGCACCACGTCGACCAGCTTGGCCGGCTGGCTGCGGCGGCGGGTGGGCTCGTGGCCGGCGAGGACCAGGAGGTTCTCGGAGTTGCGGCGCATGCGGGTGGCCAGGTGGTCGAGCTTGAACAGGTCGGCCAGCCGGCCTCCGTCCTGCTCGCCCTTCTCCAGGCCGTCGATCAGCGAGATCTGCCGTTCGACCAGCGTCTGGGTGCGGCGTGAGAGGTTGACGAACATCGCGCTGATGTTGCCGCGCAGCTCGGCCTCCTCGCCCGCCAGCCGCACCGCCTGGCGGTGCACCTGGTCGAATGCGCGGGCCACCTCGCCGATCTCGTCGTTGCCGGCGATGTCGATCGGGCGGATCTCGGGCGCGGTGGTCTCGCCGGAGGCGCGTAGCTGGCGCACCACGTCCGGCAGGCGGAAGCCGGCGATCTCCAGCGCCTCCGTGCGCAGGCGGCGCAGCGGGGTGACCATCGAGCGGGCGATGGCGACGGTGAGCAGCAGCACGATCAGCAGCAGTCCGACGATCAGCGTGCCGACGATGATCGCGTTGCGGATCTCGGAGTCGCGCAGTTCCTGGGAGCGCAGCGCCACCCGCTCGGCCAGCGAGCTCTCCACCGACCCGAGCGCGGCGATGACCTTGCTGTTGTCGTCGAACCACTGGTCCGGCGCGGGCGTGTCGGCCTTGGTCGAGGCGAGCAGGTCGTCCCTGATCCGCACCCCGGGCGCGCGGCCGCTGGCCAGCGTGACGGCGCGGGCCTTGGTCAGCTCGCTGTTGTAGTACTCGGGGATGGTCAGCGCGCGCTGCAGCTCCATGCCCGCGCGGGCGCCGGCCTCCTGCGTCACGGCCTGGATCTGGGCGCGCTGCGCGGCGTTGGCCGCGATGAACCGCTCGACCTCCTTGGCGTCCACGCTGTCGGCGTTGTAGTGGCCGCGCAGGAGCTGGGCGCGCTGGCGGGAGACCTGCTCCTTGGCCCTGGTCAGCGCGCTCAGCGCGCGGAACTGGCCGACGATCTCGGAGTCCTCGCTGAGCAGGCTCAGCTCGTCGTGCAGGCGCAGCAGCGAGTCGAGCAGCGTGTCGTAGCGGGTCGTGTCGCGCCGGCCCTCGGCCCTGATCGCGGACAGGTTGCCCAGGTCGGTGCGGGCGCGGCCGACGACCTCGGTGACGCGGTCGCCGTAGGACTCGTCCATCGCGGCGAGGTCCGTCCGCACGGCCTTGACGAGCCGGTCGACCTCCGCCTTGCGCTCCTCGTACGGCTGCTCCAGCCGTTTGCGCTGGGACCGGGCGGCGTCGTACCAGCCGCCGGTGTCGCGCTCCAGCCCGAGTGCCTGCACCAGCGCGCGGATCCGCCCCGCCTGCTCGGCCGCGACGGCCGTGCGGTCGAAGGCGGAGACGCTCTGGACGGACTCCACCACCCTGGCTCCCCCGAGCACGACGCCGGCCAGGGTGGGGACGAGGACGAGCGCGGTGAGCCGCCAGCGCACCCGCCAGTTGCGCAGCGCCAGCCGCGGCAGCGCCTGTTTGGCGCGGGCCCGTCGCCCGGTGCCTGCGCCCCCGGCATTCCCCGTTGTCACTGCTACCGCAACCCCTCGATCAAGCCGATGCCTGGCATCGGTCGTCAGGCCGTCCACAAAGTATCCGCAGCACCTGACGTAACGCACAAACCGGGCACAATCGTTACAAAGGTGACCGGGGGTCGTGTGCTGTTGGTTATCGCAGCGCGGCTAGTACGGCGTCGCGGACCTGATTGCGTTGCGTGCTGTCGCTGAGGGGGCGTCCAACACGGTCGACCACATAGAACACGTCCACAGCCTCCGCGCCGAGAGTCTCTACGCGAGCGGCTCTGACGTCAAGACCGCAGTCACCGAAGGCGCGTCCGATGCGCCACAGGAGACCGGGCTTGTCATGGGCCCTCACCTCGACCACGGTGGCGGTCGCGGAGGCGTCGTCGACCAGCGTCACCTTGGGCGGCGCGACCGGCACCCGCACCGGCCGCATCGCTCTCACCCGGCGGGCCAGCCTTTGCTCGATGTCAAGGCGGCCGGCAAGGACCAGACGGAGATCGGCTTCCAGGGTGGCGGGGTCCGGCGGCGTGCCGTACTCGGGGACGACGGAGAACTCGATCACGGCCGTGGCCCCGGCCGACGCGGCCGAGGCCGAACGCACCACGAGCCGGTGCGCGGCCAGCACGCCGGCGGCGCTCCACAGCAGGCCGACCCGGTCCGGCGCGACCACCGTCACCGCGCCGCCGTTGACCCGCACCGCGCCGCCGCCGTGGCGGGCCAGCGCGGCCTGCTCGGGCGAGAGCGTGGGAGCCTTGGGCGGCGGCGAGCCGGACAGCACCGACCGCACCCGGCGCACCAGATCGGCGACCAGCCCGGCCTTCCAGGTGTTCCAGGCGGCGGGGCCGGTGGCGTTGCCGTCGGCCACGGCCAGGGCCGCGAGCAGCTCCAGCACCTCGCGCGAGCCCACGGTGCCGGCGACCTTCTCGATCGTGACCGGGTCGTCCAGGTCACGCCGGGTGGCGGTCTCGGGGAGCAGCAGATGGTGGCGGACCACCGTGGCCAGGACGTCCACGTCCCGGGCGGGCAGCCCGAGGCGGGCGCCGATGTCGCGCACCACGACCTCGCCGGTCGAGGAGTGGTCGCCGGGCCAGCCCTTGCCGATGTCGTGCAGGAGCGCCGAGATCAGCAGCAGGTCGGGCCGGGAGACCTCGCGGGTGTGCCCGGCGGCGTTCGCGGCCGCCTCGATCAGGTGACGGTCGACGGTGAACCGGTGGATCGGATGGCGCTGCGGGCGGTGCCGCACCCGCTCCCAGTCAGGAAGGAGTCTGACAATGATCCCCGCCTGGTCGAGCTCCTCCCACACGGGCACGGCCGCGCGGCCCGCGCCGAGCATCGACACCAGCGCGTCGCGCGCCTCCTCCGGCCACGGCACCGGCATCGGGGCCGACTGGGCCGCGAGGACGGAGACGGTCGCGGGGGCCAGCGGCAGGCCGGACTCGGCCGCCGCCGCGGCGGCGCGCAGCACCAGCACCGGGTCCTTGCGGGGCGTGGCGCCCCGGGCGAGCACCACCTCGCCGCCGTGCTCCACCACCCCTTCGGCCAGGGGACGGCGCCCGCGCGGCGCGGGCCCTGACAGGAGCCTGTCAACCGTGCGCCAGGTCGCGTCGAAGGCGTGGGAGATCGTCCGGCCCGCCTCGGCGAGCCTGCGCATGACCGCCTCGGCGTCGAGCAGGCCGAGCAGCCCGGCGACCGCGTCCTGCTCCTGCAGCACGAGCTTGTCGGTGCCGCGCGCGGTGACGACGTGCAGGGCGTGCCTGACGTCGAGGATGAACTCGTGGGCCTCCCGGGCCCTCGGGCCGGGAGCGGAGGCGACCCAGGCCGCGGCCACGGCCTGCATCGCCTGGACGTCGCGGAGCCCGCCGCGGCCGTCCTTGAGGTCGGGTTCGAGGAGGAAGGCCAGCTCGCCGCTGGTCCTGGCCCGCTGGTCGGCCGCGTCGCGCAGCTCGCCCAGCCGGCGCCGGGAGTCGGCCCGCCACTCGGCGAGCACCGCCTCCCTGGCCCTCCGCGTCAGCTCGGCGTCTCCGGCGATGTGCCGGGCCTGGATCAGGCCCAGCACCGCCTTGAGATCGTCCCGGGCCACCGCCACGGCCTCGTCCACGGTGCGGACCGAGTGGTCGAGGCCGACGGCGGAGTCCCAGATCGGATACCAGATGCGATCGGCTATCCGGCCGACGTCCGGCCGGCCGTTGTGGAGCAGGACGAGGTCGAGGTCGCTGCCCGGGGCGAGCTCGCCCCGGCCCAGACTGCCCACGGCGACCAGTGAGACGTGCTCGCCGTCGCTCGCCGTACGGAAGAGATCCTTGAGCCAGCGGTCGGTGTCCGCGGTCCGCTCCTTACGAGCCGCGGCGTACGAGCGTGCCTCATCCCTCACGTGTTACCCCCGCTCCACCCGACGCCATGTTCAGAGGGCCTCCGGCCCGCGCTCTCCTGTCCGCACCCGGACCACCGCGTCGACCGGGACGGACCACACCTTGCCGTCGCCGATCTTGCCGGTCTGGGCCGCCTTGACGATGACGTCGATGACGTCCTCGGCGTCGTCCTCGTCGATCAGGACCTCGACGCGGACCTTGGGCACCAGGTCCACCTGGTACTCGGCGCCCCGGTAGACCTCGGTGTGGCCGCGCTGCCGGCCGTAGCCGCTCGCCTCGCTGACCGTCATGCCCTTGATGCCGAACTGCTCCAGGGCGGCCTTCACGTCATCGAGCTTGAACGGCTTGATGACGGCGGTGATGAGCCTCATGCTTCCACCTTCTTGGGAGCCGGGGTGGTGACGGAACCGTTGGGGGCGCTCACGCCGGAGGCGTGCACGGTGCCGAGGTCGTAGCCGGTCTCGGCGTGGGTGGTGACGTCGATGCCGGTGACCTCGTCCTCGGCCGGGATCCGGAAGCCCATCGTCTTGTCGATGATCTTGCCGATGATCCAGGTGATCACGAAGGAGTAGAGGCCGACCGCGACCGGGCCGAGCACCTGGAGGCCGAGCTGGCCGAAGCCGCCTCCGTAGAACAGGCCCGTGCTCTGCGCGTCGGTGGCCGGGTAGGCGGCCACGAAGCCCAGCGCGACCGCGCCGATCACACCGCCGACCAGGTGCACGCCGACCACGTCGAGGGAGTCGTCGTAGTTGAGCTTGTACTTCAGGCCGACCGCGAAGGCACAGACCGCGCCGGCGATCAGACCGATCAGCGCGGCGGCCCAGGGGTCGACGAAACCACAGGCGGGGGTGATGGCGACCAGGCCGCTGACCGCGCCGGAGGCGACGCCGAGGCTGGTGGCGTGGCCGTCGCGGAGCTTCTCCACCACGAGCCAGGCGCCGGCCGCGACGGCGGTGGCGAGCTGGGTGTTCATGAAGGCCAGACCGGCGATGCCGTCGACGATGAGCTCGGAGCCGGCGTTGAAGCCGAACCAGCCGAACCACAGCATCGCCGCGCCGAGCAGCACGAGCGTGAGGTTGTGCGGTCGCATCGGCTCCTTGCGCCAGCCCTGCCGCTTGCCGATGACCAGGGCCAGCGCCAGCGCCGCGGCGCCGGCGTTGATGTGCACGACGGTGCCGCCGGCGAAGTCCTCGATGCCCATCGAGTTGAGCCAGCCGCCGCCCCAGACCCAGTGGGCCACCGGGAAGTAGACGATCGTCGCCCAGACCGCCGCGAACAGCACCCAGGCGCCGAACTTCGCACGGTCCGCGATCGCACCGCTGATCAGTGCGACGGTGATGATGGCGAACGTCAACTGGAAGGCCGAGAAGACGAGGCTGGGCATGCCCGAGCCGTCGTCAGCCGTGGCCGTCTCGACGAGGCTCTGGAGCCCCAGCGCGTCGAACCCGCCGACGAAGTTGTTGATCGCCGCGACAGGGTTCTCCGTGAATGCCAGGGAGTGACCGTAGAACAGCCAGAGCACGGTGACGACGATGATCGCGGCGAACGACATCATCATCATGTTCAGGACGCTTTTGGCCCTGGTCATCCCGCCGTAGAACAGCGCGAGACCAGGGGTCATCAACAGCACCAGCGCGGTGGCCGTGAGCATCCAGGCCGTGGTGCCAGTATCGATCTGCACGACGCGACCCTCCTTAAGTGTGACGTGATTGGCACAGCGTGTTCGGCCCCGGTTTCGCCGCTCGACCTGATGTGTTTCACATTCGTGAATCTCGCCACATTGGTGTTTCGGGAGAGTTTCGGTCGTCTCACGACCCCCAATTAGCTGCTTTTCGGCCCCTTCTGCCGCGTACCACGGCCGTCCCGGGCGTGTCGCACCTCAACGCGCGCGCCGTAATCCACGCGCCGCAACCCGCGCGCCGCAACCCGCGCGCCTCAA
>NZ_JAPNNL010000065.1 GCF_027620315.1 Nonomuraea corallina
GATGGCACGGTCCACCGTGGCCAGGCCGACGCCGCCGGGCACCTCGAGGAGCTCCTCCCCCGGGCCGGGCCGCGCCAGCCGGTCCTGGCCGCCTGCCAGCGGGTCGGCGGCGCGGACCCGGGCGGCGTGGACCGCCAGCACGGCCGGCACGGCCGTCTCCGCCGGCGGGCGGATCAATCGGCCGGCTTGAGCGCCGCGGCCTCGGCGCGCAGCCGCTCGCCCTTGGCGTGCGCCTGCTCCTTGAGCCGCTCCTGGAACTCGACCATGCGGGCGCGCAGGGTGGCGTCGGTGGCGGCGAGGATGCGTACGGCGAGCAGGCCGGCGTTGCGGGCGCCGCCGACGGCGACGGTCGCGACGGGCACCCCGGCCGGCATCTGGACGATCGACAGCAGCGAGTCCAGGCCGTCGAGGTACTTCAGCGGCACCGGCACCCCGATCACCGGCAGCGGCGTCACCGAGGCGAGCATGCCGGGCAGGTGGGCGGCGCCGCCCGCGCCCGCGATGATGACCTCCACGCCGCGGCCGGCGGCCCGGCGGCCGTACTCGATCATCTCCGTGGGCATCCGATGGGCGGAGACCACGTCGGCCTCGAACGGGACGCCGAACTCGGCGACCGCCTCGGCCGCGGCCTTCATCACCGGCCAGTCGGAGTCGCTGCCCATGACGATGCCGATGCTCACGTGTACTCCCCGGTCATGAGGTAGACGGCGGCGTGGCGGGCGCGGGCCCTGACCTCGTCGAGGTCGTCGCCGACGGCGGTGACGTGGCCGATCTTACGGCCGGGGCGGACCTGCTTGCCGTAGAAGTGCACCTTCACGCCGGGGTCGTGGGCCATGACGTGCTCGTACCGCTTGAACAGGTCGGGGTCGTCGCCGCCGAGCAGGTTGGCCATGACGACCGCGGGGGCGGTCATCGCGGGCGAGCCGAGCGGCAGGTCGAGCACGGCCCGCAGGTGCTGCTCGAACTGGGAGGTGCGGGAGCCCTCGATCGTCCAGTGGCCGCTGTTGTGCGGGCGCATGGCCAGCTCGTTGACGACCAGGCCCTGGCCGGTCTGGAACATCTCGACGGCCAGCAGGCCGGTGACGCCCAGCTCCTCGGCGATCCGCAGGGCGACCCGCTGCGCCTCGGCCGCCTCCTCGGGGTCGAGCCCGGGGGCGGGGGCGAGCACCTCGACGCAGATGCCGTCGCGCTGCACGGTCTCGACGACGGGGTAGCTGACGCCCTGGCCGTGCGGGGAGCGGGCGACGAGCACGGCCAGCTCGCGTTCGAACGGCACGAACGCCTCCGCCAGCAGCGGCGACCCGGCGGCGAACGCCTCGGCCGCGGCCTCCTCGGAGTCGCACACCCACACGCCGCGCCCGTCGTAGCCGCCGGTGATGGCCTTGAGGACCACCGGCCGGCCGTGCTCGGCGGCGAACGCGGCCACCTCGCCGGGGTCGGAGACTCGGGCCCAGGCGGGGCACGGGGCGCCGATCGCGGTCAGCCGCTCACGCATCACGGCCTTGTCCTGGGCGTGGAGGAGGGCGCCGGGGCCGGGGTGGACGGCGTGGCCGTCGTCGACGAGGGCCCGGATGAGCTCGCCGGGGACGTGTTCGTGGTCGAACGTGATCGCGTGACAGCCCTGGGCGAAGGCGCGCAGGTCGTCGAGGGAGCGGTAGTCGCCGACGACGGTGTCGACGATGACCCGGGCCGCGCTCTCGTCGGGGGCGCCGGCGAGCACGCGCAGCTCCACGCCGAGGGCGATGGCCGGGGGCTGGGTCATCCGGGCGAGCTGCCCGGCGCCGACGATGCCGACGACGGGGCCGATGGGGCTGTATGCGTTCACGTGAGGTGAGCATACCGGCCGCCTCCCGGTCACTCCCAGGTAGAGACCCTTACCCGGTCATCAGATGAAAATCGCGCTATGGGGGGAAGTGTTCAGGAAAGAGGATCCTGACGCGGGCGGTAAGGTACGCCGGTACGCTGAAGTGGTCGTGATTGACGAGGCAGAAGGGCCGAGCAGAAACGTGCGGTTCGTCAAGAGCTTGTACCAGCGGTTCGCCGCCCTTCTGCACGAACTCACCAAGTTCGGCATCATCGGCGGCCTCGCGTTCCTGATCGACCTGGGCGCGCTCAACTTCTTCCACCTGGTCGTCGGCATCGGGCCGATGACCTCGAAGGTGGCGGCCACGACGATCTCGACCACGTTCGCCTACGCGGGCAACCGCTTCTGGACGTTCCGCCACCGGGAGCAGAGCGGCCTGGGGCGCGAATACTTCCTGTTCTTCCTGATGAACGGCATCGCGCTGCTGTTCGGCGTGCTGGTGATCGGGTTCACCACCTACACGCTCAAGCTCGACGACCCGCTCAGCCTCAACATCGCCAACATCGTCGGCGTCGGCCTCGGCACCCTGTTCCGCTACTGGTCCTACAAGAAGTGGGTGTTCCTGGAGGCCACCACGCCGATCCCGGCCGAGCTGCCGGACGTCGGCGTCAGGCAGGACCGCTGACGACGCGGTTGCGGTCCTGGCCGTCGGCCGGACGCAGGAAGACGGCGAACGTGACGGGCCTCCTGCGTACCAGCTCCAGCCGGCCGCCGTCGGCGGCGGCCAGCGCGCGGGCGAGCGTCAGCCCGAGGCCGGTGCCCCCGCCGCCGCTCACGTTCCGCTGGAAGATCTTGGGCGCGATCTCGTCGTCGATGCCGGGGCCCTCGTCGGTCACCTCGATCACCACGTAGTTGTCGCCGCTCGTCGTGGTCACGGTGACGGTGCCGCCGCCGTGGCGCAGCGAGTTCTCCAGCAGCGTGGCGATGACCTGGCCGAAGCCGCCGGTGGTGGCCAGGGCCTTGAGGTCGCGGGTGCCGGCCAGGACGAGCCTGCGGCCCACGCCGCGGAACACCGGGTCCCACTCGGTCACCTGCTGGACCAGCACCTCGTCGATGGAGATGGGCTCGGCCTGGGAGTGGCGCTGGCGGCGGGCCGCGGCGAGCAGTTCGTCGATCACCGCCGTGAGCCGCTCGGCCTGCACGATGGCCGCCTCGCCCTCCTCCCGGACGACGTCGGGGTGGTCGGAGGCGGCGACGATCTCCTCAAGCCGCATGGTGAGGCCGGTCAGCGGGGTGCGGAGCTGGTGTGAGGCGTCGGTGGCGAACTCGCGCTCGCGGGTGAGCAGGTCGGAGATGCGCGTGGCGCTGCGGTCGAGGACCTGGGCGACCCGGTCGAGCTCGGGGATGCCGTAGCGGTGCTTGCTCGGCCGGGCGTCTCCCGAGCCGAGCCGTTCGGCGATCATGGCCAGGTCGCGCAGCGGCAGCGAGAGCCGGCGCGACTGGACGATGGCCAGGCCGACGGCGACGGCGAGAGCCGCGACGGCCAGGGCGACGATCAGCAGCAGGCGCGCGTACACGTCCTGCTCGACCTGGGCCCGGTCGCGGCTCACCCGGACGAAGATGCCGCTGTCGGACTCGGCGTCCTCGGTCATCTCCTGACCCGAGGGCGGCGGCGTGCCGACGACGGTGGCCTTGGGGGGGTTCCCGCGCTCGAATATCTGGATGTAGCGGTCCGGGTACTTCTGCTCCAGCTGCTGCGGGTCGAGCGGCGTCTCCTGGATGCGGGCGTACTCGACCTCCCCCACCAGGCGGGTCGCCTCGGCCCTGAGCTCCTGGGCGGCCTCGTCGACGATCAGTCGGCTGACCACGACGCCCAGGGGCACCCCGAGCAGCAGAACGGCGATGGCCGCGACGAGGAGGGTTGAGGAGAGCAGGCGTCGGCGCATGCCTACTCGCGCTCGAAGCGGAAGCCGACTCCCCGGACGGTGGTGATGTAGCGGGGCTTGGCGGCGTCGTCGCCCAGTTTGCGGCGCAGCCACGAGATGTGCATGTCCAGGGTCTTGGTGGAGCCCCACCAGTTGGTGTCCCACACCTCCCGCATGATCTGCTCGCGGGTGACGACCTTGCCGGCGTCGCGTACGAGCACCCGCAGCAGGTCGAACTCCTTGGTGGTGAGGTGGAGCTCCTTGTCGCCCATCCAGGCGCGCCGGGAGTCGGCGTCGATGCGGACGCCCTGGACGACCGGGGTCTCCGACGTGCCGCGCCGCAGCAGGGCGCGGACCCGGGCGAGCAGTTCGGCGAGCCGGAACGGCTTGGTGACGTAGTCGTCGGCGCCGGCGTCGAGGCCGACCACCGTGTCGACCTCGTCCACGCGGGCGGTGAGGATGAGCACCGGAGTGCCGTGGCCTTCGGCGCGGATGCGCCGCGCCACCTCGAGGCCGTCCATCTCGGGCAGCCCAAGGTCCAGAACGATGAGGTCGATCCCACCCGACAGTGCCCTCTCCAGGGCCTGCGGGCCGTCGGGGCTCACCTCAACCTGGTAGCCCTCGCGGCGCAGGGCGCGCGCGAGCGGCTCGGAAATCGAGGTGTCATCCTCGGCGAGAAGTACGCAGGTCATATGGCGATCGTAGGACCTTAGGCGATCGTTTCCCGGGCACAGCGCGCGGTTTGACTCGTAGTTGACCTATCTATTGACCTGGGCAAACGCGACTAAATGTCGGTTAGTCGTGATTAAATTAGCGCGTTTCTCGGGGACAAACCCTTACGCCTCCGAGAAACGCGACCGCCCGCCGGGAAAACCGGCGGGCGGGGGTGACGGCGGCGGGCGCCGAAGGGCGCGCGAGGGGCGGCGGGTGACGGCGGGTGACGGCGGGCTCAGTCGTCGACGGACCGGGGCTCGGCGTAGCGGGCGAGGTAGAGCGGTTCGCCCAGCGTCTCCATGAGCTCCAGCTCGGTCTCCAGGTAGTCGATGTGCTCCTCCTCGTCCGCGAGGATCTCCTCGAAGATGCGGGCGGAGGTGATGTCGCCCTTCTCGCGCATCAGCGCGATGGCGGGCCGCAGCCGCTGCACGACGCCCAGCTCGACCTCCAGGTCGGCCTGGAGCTGCTCGCGCACGGTCTGCCCGATGTGGAGCGTGCCCAGCCGCTGGTAGTTGGGCAGCCCTTCCAGGAAGAGGATGCGATCGGTGAGCCGCTCGGCGTGTCGCATCTCCTCGAACGACTCGTCGCGGGTGTGCTCGGCGAGCTTGGTGTAGCCCCAGTTCTCCTGCATCTTGGCGTGCAGGAAGTACTGGTTGATGGCCGTGAGCTCCGCCGTGAGCTGCTCGTTGAGCAACTCGATGATCTGCTTGTCACCCTGCATGGAACGGGCCCCTCGTGCTATGCCGTGGTCAGGTCCTCAGACCTTTTCAGCATCGCACAGATCTTCCGTACACAACGGGCACAGTCGCCCCCCGCGCCCGTTGTGTCGCGCACCTGCTTCGCGCTCCTGGCGCCCGCGGAGATGCAGTCGTGGACGTCGTTCTCGGTCACGGCACGACAGACACACACGTACATCGGGGCAGCCTCTCGGGGGAGCAGAGTAGGTAAGGCATACCTAAGGTAGCTCACTGAGGTTAGGCTTGCCTATGTGGGCTCCGCCATAAAGACGTGTCAGTGGCCGCGGGCGATCCATTCGTCCAGGTGAGGGGCCTCCACGCCGATCGAGGTCGAGTCGCCGTGGCCGGTGTGGACGACGGTCTCCGGCGGCAGCACGAGCAGCCGTTTCTTGATCGACTCGATGATGGTGTCGAACGACGAGTAGGACCGCCCGGTCGCCCCCGGCCCGCCCTTGAACAGCGTGTCGCCGCTGAACAGCGCGCCCGCCTCGGGCGCGTGCAGGCAGACCGCGCCGGGCGAGTGACCGGGGGTGTGCAGGACCCGCAGCTCGATCCCGCCGACCTCGATCTTCTCGCCGTCGGCGAGCGGCTCGTACGCGACGTCGCTCCCGTAGACCTGGTCCCAGAGCACCTGGTCGTCGGGGTGCAGCCGGATCGGCGAGCCGGTGCGGCGGGAGAGTTCGGCGGCGGCGTTGATGTGGTCGTTGTGCCCGTGGGTGCAGACGATGGCGCGCACCTGGCGCCCGCCGACCCGCCGCGCGATGGCCTCGGCGTCGTGCGCGGCGTCGATCACGACGACCTCGCGGGCGTCGCCGACGAGCCAGACGTTGTTGTCGACGTCCCACGTGCCGCCGTCGAGGGAGAACGTGCCGGAGGTGATGACCCTGTCGAGCATCAGAGGATCACCACCGACCGCAGCACGTCGCCGCGCTCCATCTTGTGGAAGGCCTCTTCGACCTGGTCGAGCGCGATCGTCTCGGTGACGAACTTGTCGAGCGGCAGCCGGTGCTGCAGGAACAGGTCGATGAGCATCGGGAAGTCGCGGCTGGGCAGGCAGTCGCCGTACCAGGACGACTTGAGCGCGCCGCCCCGGCCGAACACGTCCAGCAGCGGCAGGTCGATGCGCATCTCCGGGGTGGGCACGCCCACCAGCACGACGGTGCCGGCCAGGTCGCGGGCGTAGAACGCCTGCTCGTAGGTCTCGGGGCGGCCGACCGCCTCGATGACCACGTCGGCGCCGAAGCCGCCGGTGAGGTCGCGGATCGCCTCGACCGGGTCGCTCTCGCGGGAGTTGACGGTGTCGGTGGCGCCGAAGCCGCGCGCCCAGTCGAGCTTGCGGTCGTCCACGTCCACGGCGATGATCTTGGCGGCGCCGGCCAGGGACGCGCCGAGGATCGCGGCGTCGCCGACGCCGCCGCAGCCGATGACCGCCACCGAGTCGCCGCGGGTGACGCCGCCGGTGTTGATGGCGGCGCCGATGCCCGCCATCACGCCGCAGCCCAGCAGCCCGGCCACGGTCGCGGGCGCCTCGGCCGAGACCTTCGTGCACTGCCCGGCGGCGACCAGGGTCTTGCCGAGGAACGCGCCGATGCCGAGCGCGGCCGACAGCTCGGTGCCGTCGGCGAGGGTCATCTTCTGGGTGGCGTTGTGGGTGTTGAAGCAGTACCACGGCCGGCCGCGCAGGCAGGCCCGGCACTGACCGCACACGGCCCGCCAGTTGAGGATGACGAAGTCGCCCGGCTCCAGGCCGGTCACGCCCTCGCCGACCGCCTCCACGACGCCCGCCGCCTCGTGTCCGAGCAGGAACGGGAAGTCGTCGCTGATGCCCCCCTGGCGATAGTGGAGGTCGGTGTGGCAGACGCCGCAGGCCTGCACGGTCACCACCGCCTCGCCCGGCCCGGGGTCCGGGACGAGCACCGTTTCCAGAGAGACTTCCTGGCCCTTACCTCGGGCGATGACACCCTGCACTTCGTACGGCATGCCAGCCATCTTGTGTCTAGGAGGCTGATCTCCGCAAGACATGCGGGCGCACCACGCCGAGACCTCTCGCCTGACGCCTCCTGTGCCGGTGGACGGTGAACCGCCCGTCGCCCTTCAGCGCCCCGGCCAGCGCCTCGTCGGTCAGGATGGTGCCGGGCGCGGCGATGGCGGTGAGCCGGGCCGCCAGGTTGACGGTGGTGCCGAAGACGTCGCCCAGCATGGGCAGCACCGGCCCGTACGCCAGGCCCACCCGCAGTTCCTCGGCGTCGACGAGGTCGAGCGCGATGGCGGCGGCCTGGGCGGGCGTGGACGCGGTGAACAGCACCTCGTCGCCGAGCGTCTTGACCAGGCGGGCGCCGTGCGCGGCCACCACGTCGGCGGCCCGCGACTCGAACCCCTCCACCAGCGCGGCCAGGTCGCGCTCCGGCAGGTCGCGCGAGCGCCGGGTGAAGGACACCAGGTCGGCGAAGCCCACCGCGATCGGCACGGGCTCGTCGCCGACGGCGGCGACGGCCAGCAGGCGGGCGCTGGCCGCGGCGAGCTGGGCGCGCCAGACGTGGATGAGCAGCCGCTCGAAGTCCGGCAGCAGGGTCCTGGCCGTCTCCAGCACCCGGTCGAGGTCCCCGGCGGACGGCTCGCGGCCGCCGGGCACCATGGCCCCGATCACGATCTCGGCCTGCCACTGGGCCAGCCGGGACGTGGTCTGGCCGAGCGCCCGCGCCATGCGGACGACGCTCTCCTCGTCGAACGTCCCGCTGTCGAGCATGGTCCGCACCCGCGACAGCGCCTCGACGTCGGCGTCGGAGAACGCCACCGCGTCGTCGGCGAGCGTGGCGAAGCCGAGCGCCCGCCAGATCCGCTCGGCCAGCTCGCGTGAGACGCCCGCCTCGGCCGAGACCTCCTTGCGGGTGAAGCGGGAGGGCAGGCCGGACAGGAGCCGCTCGATCTGCCTGGCCGTCGGCGCGCGCTCGTCCACGCGTGCAGGCTACCGGCCGTCCACCTCGCCGTCGCCGGCGTCCTCCAGCAGCCGGAACAGCTCGGTGCGGACCTCCTGGATGCGCGGGATGTCACGCAGCACGATCTCGCCCCGCTCGCTCGCGGACTCGACGGTGAGGGTGCCGCACCCCAGCAGCCGTTCGAAGAACGTCTGGTCGGAGCTGACGGTGTTGACCTTCGTCATCGGGATGTCGTCGGTCGACTTGTTGAGCACGCCCGTGCTGATCGTGAACCGGTGGGTGGTGAGCACGTAGCCGGTGTTCTTCCACTGCAGGTACGGGATGAACGACCAGGTCGTCAGCAGCAGCAGCCCGATGACGGCGACCGCGATGCGGGCCCAGCCGGCGTACTCCCACGTGCCGGGGATGTAGTACATGGCCACGCCGGTGGCGGCGGCGATGAGGATGAGCGCGATGAAGGGGACGACCAGCCGCTTCCAGTGCGGGTTGAAGGACCGGACGCGGCGCTCACCTTGGGTCAGGTGGTGGTCGGGAATGGTCATGGGCACATGGTGCCACCTCGGCCTGATCAGAGGCTATGGCGTCGCGCGGACGTGTACGACGTCTCCCGCGCTGAGCGTGTGGTCCCGGCCGCCGGAGTGCACCCGCAGGTGGCCGGCCTGGTCGACGCCGGTGGCGCGGCCGGTGAGCACGCCGTCCCCGGGCAGCTCGACCCGCACGTCGCGGCCGACGGTGGCGGAGACGGCCAGGTAGGCGGCGCGCAGCCCGCAGGCGTCGGCGTCGCCGCCGGCCCGGCTCCACTCCCGGTAGTGGACGTCGACCTCGCGCAGCACGGCCCGCAGCAGCGGGTCGCGGTCGAGGCAGGCGGCCTGCTCCACGGCGAGCGAGGTCGCGGTCGCGACGGGCAGCTCGTCCTCGCGCGGCAGCACGTTCAGCCCCATGCCGACGACCACCCCGTCGTCGACCCGCTCGGCCAGCACCCCGGCCAGCTTCCGCTCCCCGATCAGCAGGTCGTTGGGCCACTTGAGGCGCACGTCCAGCTCGGCCAGGCGGCGCACCGCCGACGCGGCGGCCACGCCGAACAGCAACGGCAGCCACCCGTACGCGGCGACCGGCACGGCGGGCCTGAGCAGGACCGAGAACGTCAGCCCCGCGTAGGCGGGCACGGTCCACGTCCGGCCCATCCTGCCCCGGCCCGCGACCTGCTCCTCGGCGACCAGCACCGCGCCCTCCCGCGCGCCCGCCCTGGCGGCCCCCGCGAGGTCGGCGTTGGTGGAGCCGGTGCTGTCGACGACGGTGACGCCCGTCCACAGCGAGCCGGGGCGGACCAGCGCCCGGTTGAGCGCCGCCTCGGACAGGGGCGGGCGGTCGAGGTCGGAGTATCGAGACACCTCACCATCCTCCCGTACGCCTCCCGTACGCCTCCCGTACGCCTCCCGTACGCCTCCCGTACGCGGGGAGGCCGGGCGAAGGCAGCCACCGGCCGGGAGCAAGATGGATGCATGAGCAAGCGATTGGATCCACGCAACTGGGCCTCGTGGCGGCCGTTCGGCCTCGGGCTGCGCAAGCCGAACAACTACCTGGAGCTGGTCAAGGCCTTCCGCTCGGTCAAGGGCAACCGGCGCTACGCGTGGCGGATCCTCACCCGGGGGACGTGCGACGGGTGCGCGCTCGGCACCAAGGGGATGCGCGACTGGACCATGCGGGAGGTCCACCTGTGCAACATCAGGTTGCGGCTGCTGCCGCTCAACACGATGCCCGCGCTCGACGTGTCGGTCTTGGCCGACGCCGACAGGCTCGCCGGGAGGAAGAGCGCCGAGCTGCGGGCGCTGGGGCGGCTGCCGTACCCGATGCTGCGGCGCGCCGGCGAGCCGGGCTTCACCCGCGTGTCGTGGGAGGAGGCGCTGCGGGTGGCCGCGGACGGGCTGCGCGGCGCGCGCTTCGGCGCCTACCTGACCAGTCGCGGCATGCCGAACGAGAACTACTACGCGGCCCAGAAGGCGGTGCGCGCCCTCGGCACCAACAACGTCGACAACGCCGCGCGCATCTGCCACTCGCCGTCGACGGTCGCGCTCAAGGACACCATCGGGGCGGCGGCCACGACCTGCTCCTACCAGGACTGGATCGGCTCCGACCTCATCGTGTTCATCGGGTCGAACCCGTCGAACAACCAGCCGGTGGCGATGAAGTACCTCTACCACGCCAAGAAGGCCGGCACCCGGATCGCGATGGTCAACGCCTACCGCGAGCCGGGGATGGAACGGTACTGGGTGCCGTCCAACGCCGAGTCGGCCGTGTTCGGCACGAAGATCACTGACGAGTTCTTCGGCGTCCACCAGGGCGGCGACATCGGCTTCCTGAACGGGGTGCTCAAGCACCTGATCGAGAACGGCTGGATCGACGAGGACTTCGTCGCGCGGCACACCACCGGCTTCGACGAGGTCCGCCGGGCCGTGTCGGCGCAGTCGTGGGAGGTGCTGGAGGCGCTGTCCGGGTCGACCAGGGACGAGATGCTGCGGCTGGCCAGGATGCTGGGCGAGGCGCGCTCGGCCGTGCTGGTGTGGTCGATGGGCATCACCCAGCACGCCTACGGCGAGGACAACGTACGCGCGATCGTCAACCTGGCCCTGGCCCGCGGCTTCGTGGGGCGCGACGGGTGCGGGCTGATGCCGATCCGCGGCCACAGCGGCGTGCAGGGCGGGGCCGAGATGGGGGCGTACGCGACGGGGCTGCCGGGCGGGCTGCCGGTCACGCCGGAGAACGCGGCGAAGTTCTCCGAGATGTGGGGGTTCGAGGTGCCGGCGACGCCGGGGCTGACCGCGACCGACATGATCGACGCGGCGCACGCGCGGGAGCTGGACGTGCTGGTCTCCTCGGGCGGCAACTTCCTGGAGGTGCTGCCCGACCCGGGCTACTGCCGGGAGGCGCTGTCCCGGCTCAAACTGCGGGTGCACGTCGACATCGTGCTGTCGTCGCAGATGCTCGTGCCGGCCGAGGGTGACGTGCTGCTGCTGCCCGCGCAGACGCGCTACGAGATGGCGGGCGGGGTGACGGAGACCTCGACCGAGCGGCGGGTGATCTACTCGCCTGAGGTGGAGGGGCCGCGGATCGGCGAGGCGTGGCCGGAGTGGAAGATCTTCACCGAGCTGGCCGCCACCACACATCCCGACATTTCGCGACTCGTACGGTTCACCGGCACGCCCGCGATCCGCGCCGAGATCGAGCGCGCGGTGCCCTTCTACCAGGGCATCGCCGGGCTGCGGCGGTTCGGCGACAGCGTCCAGTACGGCGGGCGCCACCTCTGCCCCGGCGGCCGCTTCCCGACGCCCGACGGGCGGGGCGGGTTCTCCGCGGTCGAGCCGCCCGCGCTGGAGCGGCCCGACGGCACGTTCTCCGTCGCGACGCGGCGCGGCAAGCAGTTCAACAGCATGGTCCACGAGCGCGTTGACGGCTTCAACGGCGCCATGCGCGAGGCCGTGCTGATGAGCCCGTACGACGCCGACCGGCTCGGCCTGGCCGACGGCGCTCCGGTCGAGCTGCGCGCGGGCGAGCGGACGTACCGGGGCAAGGTGCTGCGCGCCCCGCTCGTCCCCGGGAACCTCCAGATTCACTGGCCGGAGGGCAACGTGCTGCTGGACGAGGCGCGCCGCTCCCCGCAGGCGCGGATCCCCGACTACAACGCCGTCGTCACCGTGCGGCCGCTGTGACCAGGCCCGGCCCCACCACCCGCGCCCGCATCCGCCAGTTGTCCGGGCGCACGGTCCGCGAGCGCCGCGACGACCTGGCCACCGAGGAGCCGCTGGAGATCCGGCTGATCGGGGCCGACGGGACGCGCAGGACCGTGGCGATCACCATGCGGACCCCGGGGCACGACTTCGAGCTGGCCGCCGGGTTCCTGCACGGCGAGGGCCTGACCGGGGCGGACGGCATCGCGTCCATCGCGTACTGCTCCGACGAGGACCTGCCGCCCGAGGAGCGCTACAACACGGTCACCGTGCGGCTGCGCGGGCCGGTCCCCGACCTGCCGGCGCTGGAGCGTCACTTCGTGACCTCCAGCGCGTGCGGCGTGTGCGGCTCGGCCGGGCTGGACCGGCTGCACGAGCGGTGCGATCCGCTCCCGCCCGGCGGGCCGCCGATCGCCCCGGAGGTGCTGTACGGGCTCCCGGACGCGCTCCGCGCCGGTCAGGGCGTGTTCGGCAAGACGGGCGGGCTGCACGCGGCGGGCCTGTTCACGGCCGACGGCGTCCGGCTGGCGGTACGGGAGGACGTGGGCCGGCACAACGCCGTGGACAAGCTCGTCGGCTGGTCGGCCATGGGCGGCCGGCTCCCGCTGGCCGGGCACGTGCTCATGGTGAGCGGCCGGGCCGGCTACGAGATCATGCAGAAGGCGCTGGCGGCGGGCGTGCCGGTGGTGTGCGCGGTCTCGGCGCCCTCGTCGCTGGCGGTCGACCTGGCCAGGGAGTTCGGGCTGACGCTGGTGGGCTTCCTGCGCGGTGAGCGGTGCAACGTGTACGCGGGCCATGAGCGGATTTTTATGGAATGAATCATTCCGTTCTGGTACTCTGGGAGCAGAACAAATCGTTCCGTTCCCTTACGAGGAGTCCGCTGTGATCCGTCCGTTCCGCATCGAGATTCCTCAGACCGGCCTCGACGACCTGCGCGACCGGCTGGCGAGGACCCGCTTCGCCGACGAGATCCCCGGAGTCGACCAGGGCGTCCCGGTCGAGCGCGTCAAGCGGCTCGTGACGCGCTGGCGCGACGGCTTCGACTGGCGCGCCGTGGAGGCCAGGCTCAACTCCCACCCGCAGTTCACCACCGAGATCGACGGGCAGAACATCCACTTCCTGCACGTCCGCTCGGCCGACCCGGACGCGCTCCCGCTGATCCTCACCCACGGCTGGCCCGGCAGCGTCGTCGAGTACCTCGACGCCGTCGAGCCCCTGTCGCGCCACTTCCACCTGGTCATCCCGTCACTGCCCGGCTACGGCTTCTCCGGCCCGGTCACGGAGCCGGGCTGGGACAACCGGCGCATCGCCCGCGCCTGGGCCGAGCTGATGGCACGCCTCGGCCACACCCGCTACGGCGCGGTGGGCAACGACGCCGGCTCGATGATCGCCCCCGAGATCGGCCGCGTCGACCCCGAGCACTGCGTCGGCGTCCACGTGACCCAGGTCTTCTCCTTCCCCTCCGGCGACCCGGCCGAGTTCGCCGGCCTGTCGGAGGAGGACCAGCGGGGCCTGGCGGTGCTCGACTGGTTCTGGAAGGAGAAGGGCGCCTTCAACGTGCTGCAGTCCCAGCAGCCGCAGACCCTGGCCCACGCCCTGACGGACTCGCCCTCGGGCCTGGTCGGCTGGCTGGCCCAGCTCTTCGACGAGGACCTCGACGACGACTTCGTGCTGGCCAACGCCGCCGTCCACTGGCTCACCGGGACCGCGGCCTCGGCGATCCGGCTCTACTGGGAGAACGCCCGCGCCGAGAGGCCGTCCGGGCCGACGACCGTGCCGCTGGCGCTGGCCATGGGCGAGGGCGACTTCATCTCGATCCGCGCCTTCGCGGAGCGCGACCACGCCGCCATCGTCTCCTGGAAAACGCTCCCCGCCCCGGCCCGGGGCCACTACACGGCCCACACCGCGACCGACGCCCTCACCTCGGACGTCCGCGACTTCTTCCACGGCCTGTCCCGACGCGGCCCATCCTGACGGCCCATCCTGACGCGGCCCGGCCGGAAGGGCGGCCGGGCCCGCGGCTACAGTGACCCGGTGCTCATCCTCTTCGCGGTGGTCGCCGTGGCCGACCTCATCGCCGTGGCCTGGGGCATCGAGTGGCTGGAGTGGGTGGCCAAGCCACTGCTCTGTCTCGTGCTGGCCGCGTACGTCCTCCGGACCGCGCCCCGGCAACGGCTGCTGGCCACCGGGCTGGTGTTCGCCACCGCCGGGGACGTGGCGCTGCTCGTGGACGGCCAGGTCGCGTTCCTCGTGGGCATGACCGCGTTCCTGGTGATGCAGATCTGCTACATCGTCGTGTTCGTCCGGCTGGGCTCCCGGCCGCGCCTGGCCGCCGTCGCCTACCTGCTGGTGTGGGCGGCCGCCGCCGTGACGCTGTGGCAGCCGCTCGGCGGCCTGGCGGCGCCGGTGCTGGCGTACGGCCTGGTCCTGGTGGCGATGGCGGCCTTCGCCGCTGGGGTGAACGCGGTCGCGGGGATCGGCGGCGCGCTGTTCGTGTTCTCCGACTTCCTCGTGGGGCTGGGCGTGACGGGCGCCGACTTCAGCGGGCGCGGCGTGGCGCTGATGACGACCTACATCCTGGCCCAGTTCCTGATCGTCCGCGGCGTCCTGCGCGCCACCCCGCCCCCTCAGCCCGCGTGATCGCCGCCGTCGCATCCCCTCAGTAGGGCTCCATTCGGTCCAGGACCTTCCCCACAAAGTCCAAGGACTGCTTCAACCTTGACGATCTCGCCTCGGGCGAGCATGCCGTCGGGGGCGGTACGCCCTTGTTCCCACCTCATCGGCCTTCCCCTTCATCGATCTGGATCCGTACCAAGGGCCTGGACCTGATCGTTTCAAGGAAGGGATCCCCTTGAGAGCGGTCCCATTCCTCCCGGCTCAGTTGGAGCACATTGACCTCTCTGCCGAGCTGCCGCTCCGCCGCCCGAGCCGTGTCATAAAGATCGTCCACATCGGCGGTGCCGACGACGAGCACGTCCACATCGTGGGGGACCCTGCCGGGCTCACCGGCGTACCGGGCGGCCCAGGACCCGTAGACGTATGCCTCCTCGACGGCGGCGACGCCGGACAGGAGGTCTCCGAGTACAGCCAGCGGCCCGTAGGTGAGAGCCAGCAGGTCGGTCAGGGGCCGAGCCACAGCCGTGTCCGTCTCCGCATGGACCAGGCGCAGGTTGCCGACCCTGCGCTCCGCGACCAGGCCCGCGGCGGACAGACGATTGACCTCAAGCAAGTGACCTGGCCATATCGCCGTGCGTCAGCCCGTGTTCTGCAGGCCCGCCGCCACCCCGTTGACCGACAGCAGGAGCAGGGTCGACAGGCGGTCGCGTTCGTGGTCGGACGGTTCGCCGGTGCGCAGCACCGTCAGGGCCCGCAGCTGCAGATGCGACAGCGCGTCCACGTACGGGTCGCGGAGCTGGACGGCGCGGGAGAGGACCTTGCGGTTCTCCAGGAGGCGCTTGTGGCCGGTGACCCGCAGCACCAGCGTGCGGGTGCGGTCGTACTCCTCCAGGACGCGCTCGGTGAAGTCGTCCCTGCCGCCGAGGGCGAGGTAGCGGGCCGCGATGGAGCGGTCGGTCTTGGCCAGCGACATCTCGGCGTTGTCGAGCATCGCGTTGAACAGCGGCCATTCGGCGTAGGCGGCCTGGAGCTCCTCCAGCGAGTCGACGGCGGCCAAGCCGGTGCCGAGGCCGTACCAGCCGGGCAGGTTGACCCGGGTCTGCGCCCAGGCGAACACCCACGGGATGGCCCGCAGGTCGTCGAGCGAGCGCGGGGCGCCGAGGCCGCGGCGGGCCGGGCGGGAGCCGAGGCGCAGGGAGCCGATCTCCTCCAGCGGGCTGACCAGGGCGAACCACTCGGGGAAGCCGGGGGCTTCGGTGAGCGCGCGGTACGCCTCCTCGGACGCCCTGGCGACCCGCTCGGCCAGCGGGCGGAAGCGTTCGGCCGCGGCGGCGGTGCGGGCGCCGACCGCGGCGGAGGACGCCAGCAGGACGGCGTTGGCGACCTGCTCCATGTGGCGGCGGGCGATCGCCATGTGGGCGTAGCGGGCGAAGATGACCTCGCCCTGCTCGGTGACCTTGAACCGGCCGGCGACAGAGCCGGGCGCCTGGGCCAGCACGGCCCGGTTGGCCGGCCCGCCGCCCCTGCCGAGGGCGCCGCCCCGGCCGTGGAACATGCGCAGCTTGACGCCGTGCGCGGCGGCCCACGCCGTGAGCTGCTCCTGCGCCTCGTACAGGCGCAGGGTCGCGGCGGCCGGGCCGAGCTCCTTGGCCGAGTCGGAGTAGCCCAGCATGATCTCCATGCGCCGTCCGCCGGCCGCCAGGCGCTCCTGGACCTGCGGGATGTCGAGCATGCCGGTGAGCACCCGGGGCGAGTTGGCCAGGTCCGCGCCGGACTCGAAGAGCGGCACCACGTCCAGCGCGAGCGGGCGCCCGCCCAGGGCGTGCGCGACCAGCTCGTACACGGCGGCGATGTCGTCGGCGGAGCGGGTGAAGGAGACCACGTAGCGGGAGCAGGCGTCGACGCCGAAGCGGTCCTGGATCCAGGCGATGACCCGGATCGTGGCCAGCACCTCCTCGGTGCGCTCCGACAGCTCGCCGCCCGCGCGGATCTCCTCCAGGGCGGCCGCGTGCACCTGGGAGTGCTGGCGGACCTCCAGCTCGGCCAGGTGGAAGCCGAACGTCTCCACCTGCCAGATCAGGTGCTGGAGCTCCCCGTACGCCTGGCGGGGCGCGCTCGCCGCCAGGCTGTCCTGCGCCAGGCGCAGGTCGGCGAGCAGCTCGCCGGGGCCGCGGTAGGCGAGGTCGAGGTCGCGGCGGCGGGTGGCGGCGATGCGGGCGGCCACGAACAGCAGCCACTGCCGGTGCGGCTCGCGCGGCGACCGGGTGGCCAGTTCGGAGACCAGGTCGGGGTGGTGGTCGACGGAGGCGGCGAGCGCGGCCGTCAGACCGGCCGAGGCCGGGGCGAACTGGGCGGAGGCGGTGAGCGTGCGGCCGATGCGCGAGCAGGCGTTCTCCAGCGCGGTGAGCACGTGCTCCGCCTGGATCTGGATCGCCTCGCGGGTGACCTTGGCGGTGACGTTGGGGTTGCCGTCACGGTCGCCGCCGATCCAGCTGCCGAAGCGGATGAACGGCCGGGCGAGCGGCGCGCCGGTGCCGTCGTGCAGGGCCGCGTCGAGCGACCGGTAGACCTGCGGCACCATCCGGAACAGGGTCTCGTCGAAGGCGGCCATGGCGGTGCGGACCTCGTCGAGCGGGTCCAGCCGGGTGTTGCGGAGCTGTGCCGTACGCCAGAGCAGGTCGATCTCCTCCAGCAGGCGGCGCTTGGCCTCGTCGCGCTCGGAGGCGCCCCTGCCGGGCGTGTTGAACTCGGTGAGCTGATGGCTGACCCGCCGGATGGCGGTGGCGACGGCGCGACGGCGCGCCTCCGTCGGGTGGGCGGTCAGGACGGGGTGCAGCTCCAGGTCGCGGACGAGCTCGGCGACGCGCTGACGGCCCAGCTCCTGCACGGCGTGCGCCAGCGACTCGCGCTGCACCGCGTCGTCGGTGTCGCGGCGGCGCAGGGACCGGATCCGATAGTGCTCCTCGGCCAGGTTGGCCAGGTGGAAGTAGCAGGTGAAGGCGCGGGCGATCTCCACCGCCCGGTCGATCTCCCACGCGGACACCATCGAGGCGATCTCGTCGGCGGACGTCTCGCCGCGCCGGGCCGCGATGACGGCCTTGCGCAGGCGTTCGACGTCGGCCAGCAGGTCTTCGCCCCCCTGCTCGGCGATCACCTGTCCGAGCAGGCTGCCGAGCATCCGCACGTCGCGGCGCAGCTCGTCGGGCATCTCGGTCACGGCGGCACTGCGATGCTCCAGCCCCTGGTCAATCATGATTCGAAGCGTATACACCGCTTCCGCGCCATCGCAGAGGGGTCTCACTTATTGGACTAGACCACTGGTCAGACGGGCTTCGAGACGGCGGCCAGGATCTCCGGCATCCTGGCGAAGCCGATCCGTGCGGCGAGCCTGCGTCCGAGCACCTCGGCGGCCAGCCCGTAGAAGGGAGCGAGCGCGCACACCCAGAGCAGGCCGAAGAGCATCGGCACCAGGAGCGGCAGCGACAGCAGGACGACCCCGGCCATCGCGCCCATGGAGGAGGCGAACGCCTGCCCGCCCTGGCCGGGCGCGGCGCCGGTGAAGGCGTTGAGCCGCTCGGGGACGGTGTACGGGATGACGACGCTGGTGACAGCGCCCACGCCGAGCCCGATGCCGAGCACGCCGAGGCCCGTGAGCACCGCCCAGACGATGCCGCCGGCGCCGCCGGTCAGCACTCCGGTGACGACCGCGACGGCCACCAGGATCGGGATGCCGACGATCGCGCCGGCCAGGTGGCGGCCCGCGAGGTCGACGCTGAGGCCGCGTTCGGAGCCGATGGCCACGGCGTTCATCCACAGGGAGCGGCCGTCGATGCCGAACGCGTTGCACAGCTGCATCGTGACCAGCAGCCCGCCGAACGCGGTGAGCGCGATCGGCACGGCGGGGCCGGAAGGGCCGTCGCCGCCGAACGAGATCGCCAGAACCGCGGTCAGCACCACCGCGGAGAACCAGACGACGCGGTAGCGGGGCTCGCGCCGCATGTACTTGAGCTCCTTGGTGACCACGGCCGCGAGCGGCCCGTCGGGCAGCAGCCGGTCGACGAGCCCGCTGTCGCGGCGTACGGAGGCGGCCGGGTTGGAGGCGTCGGTCGTGACCAGGGCGCGGTTCAGCGACTTGATCCACAGCCAGGCGGCGGCGACGACCACGAGAGCCACGGCGGCCAGCTCGGCCAGGCCGGCCCAGCCGCCGTCGGCGATGGCGTGGGCGGCCAGGCCGGACGGCGTCCAGCGCAGCACCTGCGCGGCCCCGTGGAGCAGCGCCACCGGGTCGCCCATGTCCCTGTTGAGCAGCAGGTTGGGCAGCTGGAACAGCAGCACCGCGCCGATCGCGGCGACCGCCAGCACGTCGCGCCCGCGCCGGCTGCGCAGCGCCCCGGACAGCGAGGTGGTCACCAGCCGGGAGGCGACCAGGCAGAGCGCGAACTGCAGCAGCACGGCCAGCGTGCCGATCAGGAAGCCGCCGATGCCGGAGGCCAGTGCGACCAGCGCGCCGACGGTGACGATCAGCGAGGCGGCCGGCCACACCCCGGTGGCCGAGGCGGTGAACATGCCGACCGCCAGCCGCGACGTGGGCAGCGGGAACAGCGCCAGCCGCGCCGGGTCCAGGGTGTCGTCCAGGCCGAACGCCATCAGCGGCAGGGTCGTCCACGCCAGAAGGAACAGGGTGAACAGCACGATGACGAGGTCGGCGGCGACGTCCGGCGGCGCGAGCCGGATCAGGCCCATCAGGAAGAAGCCGGCCCCGGCCGCGAGCACGGCCACGACGAGCGTGAAGACGAACCCGAGCTTGCGTTCGAGGTCGCCGCGCAGGTTGCCGGCCAGCAGGCGGAGCTTGAGCTCGGCGAAGAGCCGTACGGTCGTCACGGCTCGTCACGCCGCCCGAGCCAGGACAGCTGGGACTCGCCCGTCCGCGTGCCGCCGACCAGCTCCAGGAACGCCTCGTTGAGGCTGCGCCCGGCGCGCACCCGCTCCAGCGGGCCCTGGGCGACGATGTGGCCGCGGTCCATCACCGACACCCAGTCGCACAGCCGCTCGACCAGGTCCATGACGTGGCTGGAGAAGATCACGGTGGAGCCGGAGGCGGTGAAGCCGCGCAGCACCTCGGTGAGGGTGTTGGCGCTGACCGGGTCGACGCCCTCGAACGGCTCGTCGAGGAAGAGCACGGACGGGTTGTGCAGCAGCGCGGCGGCCAGGCCGATCTTCTTGCGCATGCCGGTGGAGTAGTCGACGACGAGCTTGTCGGCCGCGTCCGCCAGGTCCATGACCTGCAGCAGGTCGGCGGCGCGCCGCTCGGCCTCGGCCTTGGGGATGCCGCGCAGCCTGCCGTTGTAGAGGAGCAGCTCGCGGCCGGAGAGCCGCTCGAACAGCCGCAGCCCTTCGGGCAGCACGCCGATGCGGGCCTTGACCTCGACGGGGTCGCGCCAGACGTGGAAGCCGTCGATCTCCGCGTGACCGCCGTCGGGCCGGAGCAGCCCGGTGATCATGCTCAGCGTGGTGGTCTTGCCCGCTCCGTTGGGCCCCACCAGACCGGCGAAGCTGCCCGCGGGCACCACCAGGTCGACCCCTGCGACGGCGACCTGCGCGCCATACCTCTTGAACAGGCCGGTCGTGCGAACGGCATCCTTCATGCGGCCACTCTATGAGCAGGGTTTACCCTTGCGCGCATGAGCGCTGCGGAACCCATGCCGGCGATGCCGGACATCCACACGACGGCCGGGAAGATCGCCGATCTTGAGCGGCGGCGGGACGAGGCGGTGCACGCCGGGTCCGCGGCCGCGGTCGAGAAACAGCACGCCAAGGGCAAGATGACCGCTCGCGAGCGGGTGCTCGCGCTGCTGGACGAGGACTCGTTCGTGGAGTTCGACGAGTTCGCCCGGCACCGGTCGACCATGTTCGGGCTGGAGAAGAAGCGCCCCTACGGCGACGGAGTGATCACCGGCTACGGCACCGTCGACGGCCGCCAGGTGTGCGTCTTCTCACAGGACGTGGCCGTGTTCGGCGGGTCTCTCGGCGAGGTGTACGGCGAGAAGATCGTCAAGGTGATCGACATGGCGCTGAAGACCGGGTGCCCGATCATCGGGATCAACGAGGGCGGCGGCGCCCGCATCCAGGAGGGCGTGGTCGCGCTCGGCCTGTACGCGGAGATCTTCAAGCGCAACGTGCACGCCTCCGGCGTGATCCCGCAGATCTCGCTCATCATGGGCGCGGCGGCCGGCGGCCATGTCTACTCCCCCGCGCTGACCGACTTCGTGGTCATGGTCGACCAGACCTCCCACATGTTCATCACCGGCCCCGACGTGATCAAGACGGTCACCGGCGAGGAGGTCACGTTCGAGGAGCTCGGCGGGGCGCACGCGCACAACACCAGGTCGGGGGTGGCCCACTACCAGGCCGCCGACGAGACCGACGCGCTGGAGTACGTCAAGGCCCTGCTGTCCTACCTGCCGAGCAACAACCTGGACGAGGCTCCCGCGTACGAGGCCGCCGAGGACCTCGATCCCGACGCGGAGCTGGACGAGCTGATCCCGGACTCGGCCAACCAGCCGTACGACATGCGCCGGGTGGTCGAGCACGTGCTCGACGACGGGGAGTTCCTGGAGGTGCAGGAGCTCTTCGCGCCGAACATCGTCGTCGGGTTTGGGCGGGTGGACGGGCGGCCGGTCGGCGTCGTCGCCAACCAGCCCATGCATTTCGCCGGATGTCTGGATATCGACGCATCCGAGAAGGCCGCTCGATTTATTCGAACATGTGATGCCTTCAATATCCCAATCCTGACTTTTGTTGATGTGCCGGGTTTCCTCCCCGGTACGGATCAGGAATGGAACGGAATCATCCGCCGCGGCGCCAAGCTGCTGTACGCCTACGCCGAAGCGACCGTCCCGCTGGTCACCGTCATCACCCGCAAGGCGTACGGCGGCGCGTACGACGTCATGGGCTCCAAGCACCTCGGCGCGGACGTGAACCTCGCCTGGCCCACCGCGCAGATCGCCGTCATGGGCGCGCAGGGCGCGGTCAACATCCTCTACCGCCGCGAGCTGGCCGCCGCCGACGACCCCGACGCCGAGCGCGCCCAGCGGGTCACCCAGTACGAGGACACGCTGGCCAACCCCTACATCGCGGCCGAGCGCGGCTACGTGGACGCCGTGATCCGCCCCTCCGAGACCCGCGCGCAGATCGTCAAGGCGCTGCGGGCCCTGCGCAACAAGCGCGCCACCCTGCCGCCGAAGAAGCATGGGAACATCCCGCTGTGACCGAACCATCACGTCCCCACCTGCGCATCGTGCGCGGCGACGCCACGCCCGAGGAGATCGCCGCTCTGGTGGCCGTGCTCGCGGCCCGGCCCGCCGCCCCGGAGGCGCCGTCGCGAATCCGTACACAATCGTGGAGAAACCCGGTGAGAAACATGCGTAAGCCGCTCACCTCGGGGAAGTCGGCTTGGCGGATGAGCGCCCTGCCCTAGATCGATCCCGGGAATCGGGTGTCAATCTCCTCGGGAGTTGGGACTATCTAGAGAAAGTAGGCGTATATAGTCGGCCGATCAACTAACGCCGCGGCCTGGAGGACATCATGGCCATCCCAGACCTGGTGCCGCACCCTGTGGCAGCGAAGTACGCCGTCCTGGTGGACGTCGGATATCTCTACGCTGCCGCGGGGGAAGTGCTGCTTGGAGCGAAGGAACGCAAGGAATATCGTGTGGCCGCGGATGAGCTCATCCAGAGTCTTCAGAAACATGCAGAGGAACGTATTTCTGGTGAGCTCTTGCGGATCTATTGGTACGACGCCGCCCGTGACCGCGTGCCCACCGTCGACCAGCGCGTCATCGCCCAGCTGCCCTGGGTGAAGGTGCGCCTGGGCAACCTGAACGCGCGCGGCCAGCAGAAAGGCGTGGACGCGCAGATCAGGAGCGACCTGGAGGCGCTGGCCAGGCACCACGCGGTGACCGACACCATCCTGCTGGCCGGCGACGAGGACATGGTCCCCGCCGTCGAGGCCGCGCAGGCGTACGGGGTGCGCATCCATCTGTGGGGGGTGGAGCCGCCCTACGGCACCAACCAGGCCGAGCGCCTGGTGTGGGAGTCCGACACCGTCGAAGTGATCAGCGCTGATTTCCTGAGGCCCTTTTTCAGCCGTGCTCCGCAGCCCGTGGCGGTCCCGCCGCCCGCGGCTGCGCCGTCGCCCGCTCAGGTGTTCGCGGGCCGCTCACCGGTCAAGCCGCACGTCAAGCCCGGCCAGGTGGCCAAGCTCGGGCCGAGCCGGCCACGGGTGGAGGACGTGGGCGAGCACGTGGCGCAGAAGTGGATCCTGACGCGGGGCCGCGACAACATCCGCGACCTCCTGCCCGGCCCCATCCTGCCGACCGTGATCGACACCGAGCTGCTGATCGAGGCGGAGAAGGAGCTGGGCCACTCGCTGCGGCCTTACCCGGAGGCGCGGGTCTGGCTGCGTGACGGGTTCTGGGCGCGCGTCTACCGCGAGTTCGACCTGGGGGTGGGCGTCTCGTCCAAATAGCCGCCGGCCCCGCCCGCACTGAGGTCCGATTCCCGCCAGTCGTCCCCGGTGAGCAGGCATAGTCTCAGAGGTATGTCTCCTCTGGAGCTCGACTTCGACGCCTGCTACCGGGCCGTCTCGGCGCGGGACGCCCGGTTCGACGGGCGGTTCTACACGGCGGTGAAGACGACGCGCATCTACTGCCGTCCGATCTGCCCGGCCCGCACGCCGGCCGCCAGGAACGTGCGATTCTACCGGCATGCCGCCTCGGCGGAGGCCGCCGGGTTCCGGCCCTGCAAGCGCTGCCGGCCCGAGCTCTCCCCCGGCGACCCCGGCTGGGACGCCCGCGGCGACCTCGTCGGCCGGGCGCTGCGGCTCATCGACGACGGGGCCGCGGACGAGGACGGCGTCTCCGGCCTGGCCAGGCGCCTGCACATCACCGAGCGCCACCTGCACCGGCTGTTCGTGGCCGAACTCGGCGCCGGGCCGCTGGCGGTGGCCAGGACCCGGCGGCTGCTGCTGGCCAAGCAACTGCTGACGGAGACGGCGCTGCCGGTCACGGACGTGGCGTTCGCCGCCGGGTTCGGCAGCGTCCGCCAGTTCAACGCCACCATGCGCGAGACGTACGGCTTCCCGCCGAGCGAACTGCGCGCCACCGCGGGCGGCTGGGCGCGTACGCCCGCCCCTGCCGCCGACCCCGTCCGGGCGTCTGCGCCCGCCGGTCCTGGCCAGGGGGATCCTGGCGGGGCGGGGGTCGCGCCGCTGCGGCTGCGGCTGCACCGGCGTGAGCCGTACGACGTCGCCGCAGTCCTGGCCTTCCTGGCCGCCCGCGCGATCCCCGGGCTGGAGACCGCGGACGAGCACGCGTACAGCAGGGCCGTCCCCGGCGGCACGATCACGCTCACCCCGCGCCCCGGCCACCTGGCGCTGGACGTGACCGTGGACGACACCCGGCAGCTCGCCCGCGTGGTGGCCCGCTGCCGGCGGCTGATGGACCTGGACGCCGACCCGGACGCCGTCCGCGACGTGCTCGGCGGCACCTCACTGGCCCCGCTCGTCGAAGCCAGGCCGGGGCTGCGGGTGCCGGGCGCGTTCGACGGGTTCGAGCTGGCGGTACGGGCCGTCGTCGGTCAGCAGATCTCTGTGGCGGGCGCCCGCACCCTGCTGGGCCGCCTGGTCGAACGGGCCGGGCGGGACGGGCGGCTGTTCCCCACCGCCGCCGACCTGCTCGACGCCGACCTGACCGGGCTCGGGCTGACCGGCAGGCGCGTCGTCACCCTGAAAGAGCTGGCCACCCGCGTGGCCGGCGGCCGGATCGACCTCGACGGCGGCCAGGAGCCCGCCGAGGCGGTCGAGGCGCTGCTCGCGGTCCCCGGCATCGGCCCGTGGACCGCCGGCTACATCGCCCTGCGCGCGCTGCGCGACCCCGACGCCTGGCCCACCGGCGACCTGGTGCTGGACCGGCGCATGGCCGAGCTGGGCATCCCGAAGGATCACCTCGAACGGTGGCGGCCCTGGCGGGCCTACGCCGCCCTGCACCTCTGGAGTCATCGATGATCGACGCACAGGTCCTGCCGACGCCGGTGGGAGAGCTGTCCGTGCTGGTACGCGACGGAGTGCTCGTCGCGGCCGGCTTCACCCCTGAGCCCAAGGAGATGTTCGCCAGGCTCGCCCCCGCCGTCCAGGCCGAGGGCCTGACCGTGATCGACGACCTCGGCCCGGCGTCACGGGCGGTGCGCGACTACTTCGCCGGCGACCTCGACGCCCTCGACGCCATCCCGGCCGAGCAGCCGGGCTCACCCCTGCGCCGGGCGCTGCACCAGGCCCTGCGCCAGGTCAAGGCGGGCACCACGGTCACCTACGCCGAGCTGGCCGAACGCGCGGGGCTGCCCAGGTCGGCGGCCAGAGCGGCGGGCGGCGCCTGCGCCCGGAACCTCATCGCCCCGTTCGTCCCGTGCCACCGCGTCCTGCCCAGCACGGGCGGCTTCGGCGGCTACTACTACGGCGTCGCCGTCAAGGAGTGGCTGCTCGAACACGAGTCGAGCCGTCGCTGACCGTGCGGGCCGTCTCGGACCGTGCGGGACCGTGCGGGACCGGGCCGGACCGGGGTCGGCCGGCGCGGTCCCGGGTCTCACGGGCGGACGTTGCTCTGGACCTCGCCGACCGGCACGTCCCTGGACACCTCCACCTCGATCGGGTCGAACTGGACGGCTGCTCCGCCCGTCACCGTCACCGGCCACACGCTGGTCACCGTCAGCTCGTACACCTGGCGCGGCCGGTCGATCGAGGCGCGCAGGTAACGCACCCCGCAGGTGAACTCCGCCCCCCGGGCGTACGGCCGCCCCGCCGCCCCGCAGCCCTTCTCCCGCACCTCGGCCCGGTCGGAGCCGGTGCCCGCATCGATCTGGATGTCCCGCAGCGTCGCGGTCACCGTGGCGCTCATGACGCCCGGCAGCGTCGCGGTCACCGACCGGGTAGTGTCGCCGACGCCCTCCAGCCAGACGAACGTCGGCAGGTTGACGTAGCTCTTGGCGTCCGGGTTCAGCGCGACCGTGCCCTCGGGCACCGTCAGCGCGGCCCTGGCGATCTCGGCCAGCTCCTGGAACGTGATCCCGCTCGGCGGCGTCTCGCCGGGTGGCACGAACACGAACTGCTGCAGCCCCGCCCAGCAGGCGGCGCCCCTCGGGTCGCCGCTGTTGTACGCGGGCGACCACCACAGCCCCGGCTGCCCCAGCTTGTCCTTGAACTGCTGGATGAAGGAGCGGAACCCCTCCTCGTCGGCCTGCGCCCGGCCCCGGTTGGCCACCGGGTCGGACATCTGTTCGAACATCTTCTCCGCGTCCAGGCCCGGCTCGTACCAGCAGGGGCTTCTCATCGTGTAGCCATCGTTGCGGCCGTTCCCGACGTCACCGGTGATGCGGATCTTCGAGTGCTCCAGCACGACCCCCGCGGTGCGGCCCTGCTGGGTGCCTCTGACCTTCGCCTCCTCGTTCGGCGGGTCGGGAGCGGCGCCGGCCAGCAGCGTCCCGGCGACGATCATCGCGATCAGCGGTCTCATCGGCTGCATCCTTCCGTGCCGTAGGCGATCTGCTTGATCCGCCACCTGCCGTCGTCGCCCTTGCGGGCGAGCATCCGCTGCAGGTAGGGGGTGCGGATGGAGGTGGGCTGCGGCGTGACCGGCTCGCCCGTGCCGGCGACGACCTTCATCCGCGTCTCGTCCACGCAGACGTCGACCTCGGCGCCCCGGCCGACGATCGCGTTCACCTTCAGCCGGTAGAGCCGCGACCGGCCGGCCACCGCGTACCCCCCGTCGGTGAACTCGCGGGCCCAGCGGATCGCCTCCTCCCGGAACATCGGGTCGGCGTGCCGCAGGTGGCCGTCGTCGCCGGAGAACACCGCCCGGTACTTGGCCAGGTAGTAGTCGGGGAACAGCCGCAGCAGCGCGGTGTCCTGGCCGGGCCAGTCGATCCGCACCCGCAGGTCGCCGACGTCGACGGAGGCCGGCCGGTCCGACGCCGGCGGGGCGGACGTCTCCCGCGTCGGGGTGGGCGAGGTCCCGGCCGCGCCGGTGGCCGGGGCCGGCTCCTCGCGCGGCTGGTAGGGCCGCTCGGCGGCCTGCCCGCAGCCTGCCAGCAGCAGCGACGCGAGCAAGGCCGTGATCGTCTTCATGCCGTGGACTCCCTGACGAGGTGGACGCGCCACGACGGCAGCAGCTCGTCGATGAGCGCCTCGGTTTCCGGGGCGAGGCCGCCGGCGGCACGCCGGGTCAGCCACGCGATGACGGCCCGCAGCCGGGCCAGGTCGCCGGTCGCGTGAGCGGCGCGCAGCAGGTCGCGCCAGAGGCTCTCGTCGTCGGCGGCCAACAGCAGCGCCGCCCGTACGGCGGCGATGGCGGCGTCCGGCTCCCCCTCGGCGAGCCGGATCTCGCACAGGCGGCGGGCCGCGTCAGCCACCTCCGCGACCACGTCGTACTCCAGCGCATCGGCCGCCAGCCAGGCGTACCGGCCCGGCGGCCTGCCGGTCAGCAGCGGGCCCCTGATCAGGCCGAGGGCCTTCTCCAGCAGCACGGTCCTGGCCAGCTGGTCGCCGTGCGAGCGGCGTACCAGCTCGCGGAAGAGCGCCCAGTCCGTGCGGACGCCGGGCCCGAGCGAGAGCCGGCCGGACTCGTCGGCGCGCAGGTGCTCGCGACCGAGCCAGGAGACGACGCGGGCGATCGTGGCGTCCCTGACCATGGGCTGCACGCCGCGCGGCCACAGCACGCCGCCGAGCACGACCGGGTGCACGCCGCCCGGATGGGTGGCGAGGTAGACCAGCAGCTCGGCGGCGAGCGCCATGCGGCCCTCCTCAAGCGGCCGCGGGCCGACGACCTCGACGGGACCGAGGATTCTGATCTCGACCGCGGGCGGGCGCAGGTCCGTCAGCGGCTCCGGGACGGGGATGCGCTCGCCGTCGACCCGGTCGGCGGTGCGGAACAACTCGACCAGCGCCCGGTAGTGGCGGCGCGGCAGCAGCTGCGCTCTCACCTCGAAGCCCAGCTCGGGCAGCTTGGCCAGGCCGTCCTCGGTGATCTCCCAGGTCCAGGTGGCGTGCGGCACGTCGCCGGCGACCACGTACCCGGCCGAGTCGTTGCGGGCGAGCAGGGCCAGGCGGCGGGCCTCGTCATGGGTCGGCGCCACCGCCGACAGCAGGTAGTGGGCCACGCCGGGGCGGCCGGTGATCCGGCCGGTGAGCACCTCCCGGCGCGGGGACGCGCTCGCCTCCAGCTCCGGCAGCACCTCGGCCAGCCCGCCGACGGCCCTGACCCGGTCGGGCGCGATCGCGGTCAGCTCCTCGCCGAACCCGACGAGCGTGACCCGCATGCGGTCGGACCACCGGTTGGTGGCCAGCTCCACGGCGAGCGCGGCCAGCGCGGCCGTGGTCTGCGGGCCGCGGATGTTGATCAGGCCCTGCGCCGCCTCCAGGTCGACCAGCACCCGGCCGCTCCGGTCGGTCCCGATCGACACGAGCCCGGGGTACGGGGCCCCGCCCCGCTGGTCGTCCAGCAGGCGGCCCTCCTGCGCGGCCAGCCGCCACACCTGGCCGCCGTCGTCGGCGGTCCACGGAGCGGGCGGGTGCTCGTCGGGCGGATGGACCCACAGGTCGAGCGAGCGCGCCGACAGGTGGGCGGCGTAGACGGTGGGCGGGGTGCGGCCCCGCGCGCCCAGCTCGGCGCCGAGCAGCCGGAGCCCGAGATCGAGGATGCGGGCGCCGGGCTTGTCGGCGCCCAGCCTGAGCGCCACCTCGGCGTCGGCGGCGTCGCCCTGCGGGCGGGCGACCCGGTGGCCGGTCAACCGGCGCCAGAGCTGCTCGCGCCGGCGCACGGCGAGCAGGGCGAGCAGGCCGGCGGCGGCCAGCGACGCCCCGGACAGGACGTCCAGCAGAGCCGAGCCGTCGGCGTGCCGGCCGTCGTTCTGGTCTGCGCCGGTCCGGTCACCGGAGCCCCGTTCGCCCTGCCGCTGGTCTCCGGAGCCGCGCTCCCGCTGGTCACCCGAGCGCTGTTCGCTTTTCCCCTGGTCGCCTTTCCGCTGCTCGCTTTTCCCCTGGTCGCCCTTCCCCTGGTCGCCCTGCCGCTGGCCGACGTCGGCCGGGCGGTCCTTCTTGGGCGGGCCCGGATGCTCCTTGAGGGTCTGCGCCCTGGCCTGGTTGGCGGGCACGAGGTGCGTGTTGCGCGCGTCGTCGGGCATGTCGAGCACCCACCCGGGCCTGATCAGGTCGGCCATCCGCAGGCGGGACCCGTCGGGCTGCTCCTTGTGCTGGTTGAGCCGGAAGATCTCGGGGTAACGCCGCCCGTCGCCGAGGCACTTCTCGGCGATCTCCCACAGGCTCTCGTGGTGACGGCCGTGCGGCGGCTGCACCACGTACACCTTCTTGGTCCGCTGGTTGTCGACCACCTGCTGCTCCACCACCGGAGCCGTGAACGCGACCGCCGTCACCGGCGGCATGGTCGGCGGCGGCCCGGCCAGCCGGGCGATCGGCGCGACCGCGGCGCCCGCGGTGAACAGCACCAGCGCGGCCGTGACGAGCTTGTTGGCCAGCACCTGCGTGCCGCCGGACAGCGGCACCCTGGCCGGCATCCCGACGCGGCGCACCCCCGCGTACACCTCGACCACCACGCACGCGAACAGCTGCAGCCAGGCCAGCCAGACGAACAGGACCAGCAGCGCCGTGATCGTGCTGGGCCCGACGCGGGCGGTGAGCAGATCCAGGTCGAGCAGTTCGGGCCCGATCGGCGGCCCGACGAACACCAGCAGCGCGTACGGGACGCCGCCGACGAGCGCCAGCAGCAGCGCGAGCGCGCCGAGCCCGGCCAGCACGTCGCCGAGGCGGCGTCTGCCGGGGATGCGCGCGGGAGCCCGGGCGGGCCTCCGCCCGCGCGCGTGCTGGGCCGGACCTGGCATCACCACTCCCTTTCTCACGTCCAGCGTCCCGACTCTCCGGTCCCTTCTCCACCGACCGGCCGGAATCGGTCTGACTCACCGCGCCTCGGGCGCCGCCGCGGCCTCCGCCACCATGCCGGAGCCGGAGAAGCCGATCGCGCCCAGGAAGAAGGCCGTCCAGGGCACCCGGACGGCGACCACGACCTGCTCGTCCTGGACGGCGCACCGCTCCGCCGCGACGCCGTCGTCGCCGTGCGCTTCGAGCACCTCGCCGGCCCGCGCGCACACCTCGTCCTCGCCCAGCAGCCGGACCTGGCCGGTCTCGCGCAGCTGGTCCACGTCGACCTGGTCGGCGCCGGCCCTGGCGGCCTGCTCGGCGATGTCGGCGGCGCGCAGCCGGGCGTTGATCGCCGCCCCGCCGTCCACGAGCAGCCCGGCCAGCAGGAACACCACCACGGAGAAGAGCACGGTGAACACCGACATCGACCCGCGGTCACGCCGCCTCACTCGACCCTCCTGAACTGCTCCAGCGGCACCACCGCGGTGCCGGTCATGCTCTTGGCCGCGCCGAACCCGAGGAAGCCCAGGTCGAGCTCGCAGGTGACCTCGGCGCGCACCTCGCCGCCCTCCTCCCAGCGGGAGCCTTCGAGCGAGACGGCGGGGGCCGCGCACTGCCCGTCGAGAGCGGCGGCGGCGATCTCGTCGGCGGCCGAGCCGGCCTCGTCGAGCGTGCGCTGGACGGAGGCGGCCCTGGCGGCGTCCCTGGCCGCGCCGTTGACCTCGCCCTGGGCCTCGACCAGCCGCCCGGCCCCGGCCAGGAACAGCAGAAAGAGCACGAAGACCGGGGCCAGCAGCACGGTCTCGACCGCCATGGAGCCGCGGTCCCGGCCGCTCATCCGCACTCCTCCCCGCCGTCGTCGGGGCGGAAGCACTCGACCGGGCCGCCGGCGGTGGCGGTGATCGTGAAGGCCAGCTCCGGCAGCAGCGGAATCACCTGGACGGCGCTGCCGGTCACGGTGACGTGCCGCTCGTCGGGTTCGCGTTCCGCCGTGGTGACCTCGGCGCCGGACAGCAGCCGCGGGCCGATGGCGGTGACGACCTCTCTGGCCCGCGCCTCGGCCTCCCCCTCCCAGCCGCCGGAGTCGGCGGGGGCGGCACGGGCCACGCGGGCGCCCTCCCGCGCGGCGGCCTCGGCGACCTGGCGGCCGTGGAACCAGAGCGCCACCTGCACGATGAGCAGCACCACGGCGAGGACGACGGGCATCAGCAGGGCCAGCTCGACCACGGTCGCGCCGCCGTCGCGCCGTCCCCGGCGGGTCACTCGCCGCCACCGCCGCCGAAGTTGCCCTCGATCTCGGCCTGCTTGCCTTCGACCAGCCCTCTGATCAGCGTGGCGAGACCGAGCGCGACCCCGGCGATGATGGCCGTGATGATGACCCACTCCACGGCGGAGGCGCCGCGGCTCGGGGCGGTGCGGGCGCGGTGGACGCGCACGTGCAGCAGCGCGACGACGTAGACGATCCACGGATGGTTCATTCAAGACCCCAACATCTTCATAGCGGCAGGGAAACTGAGAAAGATCACGAAGCCGGCGCAGAGCAGGAGCTGGGCGACCAGCATCGACTGGGAACGCTCGCCCGCCCGGCCCTCGATCTCGGCCAGCTCACGGCGGCGCAGCGTCGCCGCCCGCGCGGTGAGCGAGGAGCGGACCTTGGCGCCGTCGTCGGCGACCAGCCCCAGCGCCGCCGACAGGTCGCGCAGCTCGTCGATGTTGATCTCCTCGCCGAGCTGCCCGAGCGCCTGCCAGGGGGTGATGCCGACGATCCTGGCGCCGCTCAGCGCGTCGCGGATGCGGGCCATCGCCCAGTTGGGCTGGTCGCCGCTGACCGAGACCGCCATCATCAGCGCCTCGGGCACGCCGCGACCGCCCGCGAGGTTCATCGACACCAGGTCAAGGAACGCGCCGACCACATGACGGAAATCGCGCCGGCGCGCCCCCGCCTCCTTGCGGACCTGCAGGTCGGGCAGGAAGAAGAAGACCCCCGCCGCCAGCACCGCCACCCAGAACGGGACCGCCGGCGACGTGCCCAGCCCCATCAGCAGCAGCCAGCCGAACAGCAGCGGGAACGCCAGCAGCCCGCTGGCCGCCAGCAGCGCCTTGGTCGCCAGGAAGCCCTCGAACGAGCGGCCCACCAGCGCCAGGTCCGCCTTGACCGACCGGACCTCCCAGCCGCGCGCCGCGTACAGCGCCGCCAGTCGCGCGCCGAGACCGCGGCGGAACGCACCCACCTCCTCCTCGGGCAGCAGGAGGCTGACCCGGGGCGCGTCGGCGCTCTCGCGGACCGCGTCCAGCGCCAGCAGCCGCGCCACCAGTCCGGGCCGGGCCGGGAAGATCGCCCGTACGAGCAGGAAGAGGCCCAGGCCCGTGAGGCCGCCGGCCAGCGCGCCCTCAACCATGGTCGCCTCCCATCAGCAGCCGGGTGGGCTTGTCGAACCTGGCCAGCCGGCGCATCCAGGCGAACCCGGCGCCGAACAGTCCGGCGACCACGACGAGCACGGCCTGGCCGAGCGCGTCGTCGTACTCGCCCACGTACGAGGGGTTGAAGACGACGAGCAGGGCCGCGAAGACGAGCGAGGTGATCACCACGATCTGCACGCTGCGGCGGGTGGCGCGGCGCTCGGCCTCGACGCGACGGCGCATGTCGAGCTCCTCGCGGGCCGACACGGCGAGCGCGCCGAGCACGTCGCGCAGGCCGGGGCCGCGGAGCTTGGAGTTCAGCACGAGGGCCGCGACGACCAGGTCGGCGGACGGGTCGTCGAGGTCGTCGGCGAACCGGCCGAGCGCGTCGGGCAGCGCCATCCTGGTGTGCAGCCGGTCGACCAGCGCGCGCAGATGGGGGCGGAGCGAGGGCGCGGCGGCCCGGATGGACGACGGGATGGCCTGTTCCAGCCCGGCGGCGCCGGCGATGGTGTCGCGCAGCGACTCCGTCCAGGCGGCCAGCGCCTCCAGGCGGCGCATGGCGGCCCGCTCCTCCGCGGCGCCGCCGGACAGGCCGCGCCAGGCGAACACCAGCAGCACCGTGCCGACCGCCACCACGGGCCAGCCCGTGACCAGCAGGACCGCGAGGGACGCGACCGCGGCCACGGCCGTGCGGGTGGTCAGCGTCTGGACGAGGTGCCGCTTGGGCTTCGAGGGCCGGGGGCGCATGCCGTACAGGGAGATCACGAGCAGGAACAGGCCGCCGCCGATGGCGGCGCCGGTCAGCAGGGCGAGCGGGTCGAGCCCCGGCATGGTCACCAGCCTCCCGGGTGATAGCCGTGCGCCATGAGCTCCTCCAGGCAGGAGACCGGCGCGTGCGGCACCCCCGCGCCGTCGGGGCCGGGGATGAAGATCTCGCTGGACAGCACGCGGCCGTCGCAGCCGTTGACCTCGCGGACGCTGGAGACGTAGCGGCGCAGGGTGCCGCCGCGGTGGTAGTCGTTGCGCTTCTCGATGAAGACGACGAAGTCGATCGCGCCGGCGATGAGCATGTGGGTGGCGTCGATCGGCAGCCGCTCACTGGCCTGGAGCGCGTAGGTGGCGATGCGGTTGAAGACCTCCATGCTGGAGTTCGCGTGGATGGTCGACAGGCTGCCGTCGTTGCCCTGGGTCATCGCGTTGAGCATGGTGACGATCTCGTCGCCGAGGACCTCGCCGACGATGACGCGGCTCGGGTTCATCCGCAGCGACCTGCGGACCAGCTCGGCCATGGTGATCTCGCCCTGGCCCTCGGAGTTGGGCAGGCGCTGCTCGAAGGCGACCACGTTCGGGTGGAGCTCGGCGAACTGGTCGAGACCGAGCTCCAGGGCGCGCTCGACGGTGATGAGCCGCTCGCCCGGCGGGATCTCGTTGGCCAGCGCGCGCAGCAGGGTGGTCTTGCCGGCGTTGGTGGAGCCGGCGATCATGATGTTCTTCCTGGCCGCCACGGCGGCCGACAGGAACCGGCCGATCTCCGGGCTGATCGTGTTGTTGCCGACCAGGTCGGAGAGGAACACCTTGCCCAGCCGGGCGCGCCTGATCGACACCGCCGGCCGGACCGTCACGTCCATCACCGCGCTCAGCCGGGAACCGTCGGGCAGGCGCAGGTCGAGCTGCGGGTTGGCGGTGTCGAACGGCCGGCTCGACAGGCCCGAGTAGGCGGCGAGGATCTGGATCAGCTCGGTCAGCTCCTCGTCGGACTCGGCCACCGGGTCGTGCATGAGCTCCTGGCCGTCGGCGTAGCCGACGAAGACCCGGTCGCAGCCGTTGATGTCGATGTTCTCCACCTCGGGGTCGTCGAGCAGCGGCTGCAGGCGGCCCACGCCGAACAGCGCGGCGTGGATGCCGGCGGCGAGCGCCTCCTCCTCCTCGACGGTGGGCGGGGTGCGGCCGAGGCCGATCTCGCTGCGGGCGTGCTCCTCCAGCACCTGGGAGATGAGCGCCCTGGCGAACTGGCGCTCGTCCTCGCCGGTCATCGGAGGCATGCCGTTGGCCTGGTCGAGCCTGCGCTGGTGGGCCAGCCGGTCGCCGACCTCCTGCCGGAACCGCTTGACGAGGGCGTGGTCGATCATCGGTGACTCACCAGCCGTCCGGCGAGGTCGCGTGCGGTACGGATGAGCAGCGAGCGGTCGAGCCTGCCGCCCCACTGGCCGCGCAGCAGCTCGGCGCCCTTCGGGTCGTGGGCCAGGCCGTGCACGAACCCGACGTACGGGCCGACGATCCGGCGCACGTCCTCGATGGAGGCGCGGTAGGTGCGCGGATCGGCGATCACCACGACGCCGTGGGCCTTGCTGATCGTCAGGCGTTCACGCAGGTGGGCGACGTGGTCGAGGGTGGCGCGGGTGAGCAGGATCACCTGGTCGGCCTCGGCCATCAGGTCGCCGAGCTGGGGGCAGCCGCCGAGACGGCCGCAGTCGGCGATCACGTCGGCCTGGTGGATGCCGGCCAGGGCCCGCCCCAGCGGGCCCCACAGCCAGGTGAGCCCGCCCGCCTGCTCGCCGTGGGTGAGACCGACCAGCACGTCCAGCCCTCCGATGATCTTCTGCGTGTGCGCGGGGATCTGCGCGGGGTCGAGGCCGCGCCGGGCCGTCGCGCCGAGCGTGAGCAGGCCCTTGCCGGGGTTCAGCACGCCGCCGTCGGCGGCCGGCAGCCGGTAGGCCAGGTCGCCGCCGGCCGGGTCGCACTCGGCCAGCAGCACCGGGCGCGGCCACACCGCGGCCAGCGCCGTCGCCGCCGTCGTCACCCCCGGCGCGCCCTTGTCGGCGGCCAGCACGATCAGGGCCACCTCAGCGCGCTCCCGGCAACTCGGCGACGGCGATCTCGCCGCTGGAGGCGTAACGGACCACCACCGGTGAGACCTGGGTGTCGACGATCACGGTGACCTGGCCGCCCGCGCCGGTCCTGCCGCGCTCGCCGACGCTGTGGACCAGGGCGTTCTGTGCGAGCACGCGGCTCTCGTCGGCGCTGCCGCGGGCCGGGACGTACACCACCTGGACGCGATCCCCGTCACGCAGGCCCGCGGGCATCTGGCCGGGTTTGAGCGCCAGGCCCACCATGGCCTTGCCGGGGCCCAGCTCGGCGCTCTCCTTGATGCCCATGGCGTTCGTCAGGAGGGTGCCCGGCAGGATCGTGACGGCCGCGAAGCTGTCGAGCACCTGCCGGCGCTGCGACCAGCTGACGAAGTCGACGCCGGTGTCGGCGACCTGGACCTCCTCCAGGGCGTCGGCGGTGAACTGCTGGCCCGCGCCTATCTGCTGGGTGACGCGGATCGCGGAGACGCGGTCGCCGCTGCGCAGCACGAGCAGGGTGGTGGCCAGCGCGCCGCCCAGGATGAGGAGCACGGCGAGAGCGGCCAGGGCAGGCTTGCGCTCGCGCGGCGGCACGGGAAGCTTGCGCGAGGCCGGGCCTGACAACCCGGCCGCGTTGACGGCGGGTTTTTCACTGGTCCTCAATCGGGCTCCCAGGATGAATGGTGAATTCTCGCCCATTATGTGCATCGCGTTGCGGGGGTGGGGGGCGAATGCGGGGAACCATGCTGGTTTCGCAGGACTCCATGTGTCAACCAGCCATAATCAATGCCTATTGTTTCTACCAGGTTGACGGTAGGGAGTGATCTAGATATGTGGCGTTGGTTTATGGATCAGTCCTTTAATACGGGATTTTTTGCGATTTATCCCTTTAAGCTGCTCCATCGCCGGTGGCGGTTATCCACAGGACCGGGAATCCATGCCATTGCCGTCAACCTGAGGGCCTAGCCTCGCTCCGGGCGTTACCTTGGCGCCCGAATCCGACGGAGGAGACGGCCCATGCGGATCAGGCTCACCGTGCTCGGCGAGCAGGGCGACCGTGACGTCGTGCTCGACGGCGACGACGACGCCACCGTGGCCACGGTGAGCGCGGCCCTCGGCGACCGGGAGCCGCTCGCCCCCGTCGTCCGCCTGCCCCGGGCCCGAGCCCCTTACGGCATGTCGTCACCGGCGGCCTCCGGGCCGCTCGGCGGGCCGGCGCTTCCC
>NZ_JAPNNL010000066.1 GCF_027620315.1 Nonomuraea corallina
CCACCGCGGCGCGTACTCGGACGCGATCGTGCTCGACGGCGGCGTCGCGGCGCTGGAGGCGGAGACCGCGCAGGTGGTGCCGGCCGGCGACCACACCCTGTTCGTGGCCCGGGTGCTGAGCGTCGACTACGTCACCCCGGGCCTGCGCCCGCTCATCCGCCTGCGCGGCCGCTACCGCTCGGTGAGCGCCTAGCGGATCCGGTACCACGCGGGGAGGGCGAGCGGGCCGATCGCCGGGAGGCCGAGCTCGGCGGAGAGCCGGGCCAGCGGGCCCCAGGCGTCCAGGCGCACCCGGGCCAGGGCCGCGGCCTTGTCCTCGCTCGACTCCGGGGGACGCAGGCGCTCCAGCGGGTTGAGCTTCGGGTAGACCCGGACCGGGGCGTCCTCCGCCAGGCCGACCCGCTTCCTGGCCAGCAGCAGCGCGTCCTCCAGGCCGCCCAGCTCGTCCACCAGGCCGCGCTCGCGGGCGTCGGCGCCCGTCCACACCCGGCCTCGGGCCAGCTCGTGGGCGCGCTCGCGGCTCAGGTCGCGGGCCTGGGCCACCTTGCCCACGAAGTCGTCGTAGATCCGGTCCAGCCAGGCGTTGACCCGGTCCCACTGCTCGGGGGTGAAGGCCCGGCTGGTGGAGAACATGCCGGCGTTGGCGCCCACGGCGACCTGCTCGGTGTCCACGCCGATCTTCTCCATCAGCTCGGACAGCACCGGCTTGCCGCCCAGCACGCCGATCGACCCGGTGAGGGTGCCCGGCTGGGCCATGATGACGTCGGCGGCCATCGAGACGAAGTAGCCGCCGGAGGCCGCCACGTCGCCCATCGACACGATCACGGGCTTGACCTCGCGCGTCAGCACCACCTCACGCCACACCGTGTCGGAGGCCACGTACGAGCCGCCGGGGCTGTCGACCCGGAACACCACGGCCTTGACGTGCTCGTCGCGGCGGGCGGCGCGCAGCGCGGCGCTGATCGTGTCGGAGCCCATCGCACCGCCCCCGCCGAGCGGGCCGCGGCCGCTGCGGCCGGAGCGGATCGCGCCGCTGCCGTGCACGAGCGCGATGCCGTCGGCGGTCGGCTGGGGGAGCTTCTTGACGGCCGACGCCCGGTGGTAGCGGGACACGTACTGCAGGTGGGCGTCCGCGCCGGCGGACCGCTTGACCTCGTCGTACACCTCGTCCCGGTAGGCCAGGCCGTCGACCAGGCCGGCCTCCAGCGCCTCGGCGCCGATGAACGGGCCGCCGTCGATCAGCTCGCGCACCTTGGCGGGGTCGAGCCGCCGGCCCTCGGCGATGCCCGCGACGAGCTGCTCGGTCACCGACTCCACGATGCGGGCCATCGACTCGCGGTGCGGCTCGGTCATGTGGTCCTGGGTGAAGGTGTTGGCCGCGGTCTTGTACTCGTGGCGCTGGCCGACCTGGTAGTCGACGCCGAGCTTGCCCAGCGCGTTCTTCAGGAAGCGCTGCTCCAGGACCACGCCGGTCAGGCCCACGTCGCCGCTGGGCTGCAGGTAGACGCGCTCGAACGCGCTGGCCAGGAAGTAGGGGACGGTCCCGGCGCCGAACTCGCCGAACGTCTCGGCGAAGGCCACGGTCTGCTTGCCGGAGGCGCGGAACTGGACGACGGCCTGACGCAGCTCCTGCACGGTCGCCAGCCCGATCGGGTTGCCGCCGATCTTCACGATCAGCGCCTTGACCCGGGAGTCCTGCCGGGCTCGCTTCAGCCCGGCCAGCACGTCGGACAGGCGGGGCTTGCGCATGGACATCAGCGCGGCGAGCGGGTCGGCGGGCGGTCCCTCGGTCAGTCCCTCCGTGAGGTCGAGTTCGAGCACGAGCGGCGCGGTACGTCGCTGCCGGAGCTTTTCAACGGTATCGAAGATCGCCTTACCTGCGTCCATAGAGCCACCCTAAGCGGCGCAAGTCGGGCGCGTGCGTCCAACTCGGGCCAACTCCCCCGGGAGGGCGGCTCCCCCCAAGAGGACGGCTCAGCGCGGAGCGGCGGCCGTGGTCGCGCGTCCCACGTCGAGGCGCCGTACGGAGCCGCCGCCCGGGACCGGCCGGCCGGTCTCCTGCAGCCGCCGCAGGGTCCGCGCCGTGTCGAGCCCCGGGTACGCCTGCCGCATCACCGCGAACGCTCCCGCCACGTGCGGCGCCGACATGGAGGTGCCGCTCATGGTCCCGTACGTGTCGTCAGGCACCGAGGACGTGATCGCCACGCCGGGCGCGAACAGGTCCAGCAGCGGCCCTCGGTTCGAGAAGGCCGCGATCCGGTCCGCGTCGTCGGTGGCGCCCACCGCGACGGCGCTGGAGACGCAGGCCGGCGCCGTGACGCCGGCGCGTGCCCCGTTGCCGGCCGCCACCACGGGCGCGACGCGCAGGCCCACCAGCGCGTCGAACTCGCCCTTGAGCGCCGCCGCCTCCGGGTCGGCGTCGCAGTGCCGCTCGTAAGGACCGGACCCGCCGAAGCTCATGTTCACCGAGGCCACGTTGCGCGTCCTGGCCACGCGGGCGACGTACTGCAGCGCCAGCTTCTGGTCGGAGGTGTAGCTGACGAAGCACGGTGTCCTCGCGCCGACCTGCGCGCAGCCCGCCGGGGAGTCGAGCCGGCTGAAGACCTGGACGGGCAGGATCGAGGCGCCGGGGGCGACCCCGTTCGCCGGGGCGCCGCGTGCGAACCGGCCGGCCGCGATGCCGGCCACGTGGGTGCCGTGTCCGCACTCGTTGACGCCGCCCGCCATGCAGCGCCTGATCGAGCTGCTCGCGGCTCCCGGGCCGGTCTGGGTGTCGCGGCCGTTCGGGCACAGGGAGACGGCCCCGATGCTCGGGTCGGTGGTGGAGAAGCAGGCCTGGTCCACGATGCGGCCGCGCAGAAAGGGATGGTCGCCGTCGACGCCCAGGTCCAGGACGGCCACAGTGGCGCCGCGGCCCGTCCAGCCGGCCGCGTTCGCGACGTCGGAGCCGATCACCCTGGTGCTCTCGGCCAGGAACGGCACGCTCAGCCGGTCGGCGTACACGGCCCTGACCCGCCGGTCCTTGCGGAGCTCGGCCAGCGCGGCGGCGTCGACCTCGGCGACGAGGAAGCCGGCCGAGGCGGGCGTCTCCAGCACCCTGGACCCCGGCGAGACCCGCTCGACGTCCGTGACGACGCCGCTCATCGGATGGCCGGGCCGCAGCTCGACGATGGAACGGACCCTGCGCTCGGCGCGGACCCGCGCGGCCAGGCCCCGGCCGACCTTGGGCCGGCCGCCGTCGCGGGCGCTTCGCCGGACCTCCCGTGGAGGGCCGTCCGACACGTCACCCGAGGACTCGCCCCGGACGATCTCCGGAGCGCCGTCCCTGGCGCCCGCGTAGCCCGCGGGCGCGGCCAGCATCGTGGTCAGGGTGAGCGCGCAGGCGAGCGCGGAGCGAGATCCCACTGGTTCCTCCGAGGGCGTCGAGCGGACGACACGGCGGATTGCTCCCCGGTCGCGTCGTCCGTGACGCCTCGGTTGTCCAGCCCTTTACCGGGATTTGATCACCTTGGCGGCGGCCTTCCTGAGCGCGGGTCCCTTCGACTTCTTCGACAGCCGCACCTTCTCCGCGGAGCCGAGGGTCTTGGTGCCGTTCGAGCCGTGCGCCCAGTTGAGCCAGCCCGCCAGCAGCGCGCTGTCGAGCTTCCCCTTGGCCGTCTTGGTGCTCTTGAGCACCCGGTACGCCCTGCCCAGCGACGAGGCCTTGGTCACCTCGGGGAAGACCTTGCTGGCCTTGCCCACGAGCTTGAGGTAGCAGCCGAGCGTCTCGTCGCTCATCGTGCCGCTGCCGCGGTGGATCTCCTTGGCCCACTGCTTGGCGGTCAGCCGCTTGCCCGCGGTGCCCCGGGTGCAGACCGGCGCCGCCTTCGCGGGCGGGGTCGGGGTGACGGTGATCGTGACCGTGACGGTCACCGTGGGCAGCGGCACCGGCGTCGGGTCCTGCGACGGGTCCGGCTGGGGCGTCGGACCGGACGGTTGCGGGTCGTCCGGATCGGGGTCGGCCGGGTCCGGGTCGGTGGGGCCGGGGTCGGCCGGGTCCGGGTCGGTGGGGCCGGGGTCGTCCGGATCGGGGTCGGTGGGGCCCGGGTTCGGGGCGGCCGGCGGGCTCTGGCTGACGTCCGGCTGCGGCGCGCTGCCGGTCACCGCCGCCGCCACGTCCAGCCGCGGCGTGCGCACCTCCGCGCCGCCGGCCTGGTAGACGTACGGCCTGCCGGTGGCGACCAGCTTGGCGATCAGCTCAGGCATCGGCGTCTGCGGCGACTGCGCCTTCAGCAGCGCCAGCGCGCCCGCCACGTGCGGGGTGGCCATGGACGTGCCGCTGTAGACCGTCATCTGGTTGTCCGGCACCGACGACTCGATGTCCACGCCGGGCGCGAACAGGTCGAGCAGCGGGCCCCGGTTGGAGAAGTCGGCGATGGCGTCGCCGTCGTCGTTGGCGCCGACGGATACGGCGGAGCTGATGCAGGCGGGGAACGAGGCGCCCTCGAAGTACTCGTTGCCGGCCGCGACCACGGTGGCGATGTTCTTGGCGAGCAGGGCGTCGATCTTCGGCTTGAAGATCCGGCCCTCCTCGCTGTCGTCGCAGGTGGTCTGGTTCGGCATGCCGCCGAGGCTCAGGTTGACCGCCGCGATGGGCTCGGCGAGCGAGGCCACGTGGTCCAGGGCCAGCCGCAGCGACGACTCGTACGCCAGCACGCAGGCGGCCGCCCCGCACAGGTCCTCGTCGTTGACCCGGCTGAACACCTGCACCGCGATGATGCCCGCGCCGGGCGCGACCCCGCCGGTGCCCGCGGCGACGCCGGCCACGTGCGTGCCGTGGTCGCACAGGTTGACCCCGTCGAGCAGGCACTTGGCGGTGGTGGCGTCGGCCGCGCCGGGGCCGGTCTGGCTGGGCTGGCCGTTGGGGCAGAGCGACTCCGTGTTCGCGTCCACGGCGGAGAAGCACGCCTCGGCCACCACCCGGCCGCCCAGGAACGGGTGGTCCAGGTCGACGCCGGTGTCCAGGATGGCGATGTTCTGCCCGGCCCCGATGTGACCGGCGGCGTGCGCCTGGTCGGCCCCGATCTGCTTGATGCTGGAGGCCAGGGCGGGCGGGTAGGCGCGGTCGCGGTGGATGGAGGTGACCCGGGGGTCCTCGGCGAGCGCGGCCAGTTCCTCCGCCGTGCCCTCGACCACCATGAACGGCTGGCTCTGCGGCTGCAGCAGCACCTCGACGCTGTCGGCGGCGGCCTTGCCCGCCACCGGGGCGTGCTGGCCGGGGTCGGTCAGCTCGACGATGGCGCGCACGGTGCCGCCGTCGACCGCTAAGCCCTCCTCGATCTTCTCTTCGGCGCTCGTGGCGCTGGGGGACGGTGTCGGCGTGGGATCGTCGGCGAACGCCGGCGCCGCGGGGAGCAGCGCCAGCATGATCGCGGTGGCGATCAGGGGGCGAAGTCGCACCAGCTTCCTCCGAAGAGACATGATCTCGGAGTTTAGGGCGATTTATCAGGACGGCACAGGCCCTGATCCCGCTTTCTCACCGAACTTTCAGCCGTCTGTCAGGAGGCGGGAGACCTCAGCCAGACCGCCCCCAGCGGCGGAACCCGCAGCGTCGTGGAGTACGGCAGGCCGTGCCACGGCTCCTCGACCGCCTCCACCGTGCCCAGATTGCCCACCCCGCTGCCCCAGTACTCGTAGGCGTCGGTGTTGACCGCCTCGGTCCACCGCCCCCCGCACGGGAGCCCGATCCGGTAGTTCTCGTGCGTCGCGCCGCTGAAGTTGGCCACGCACGCCACCGCGGACCCGTCCCGCGCATAACGGATGAACGAGAACGTGTTGCCCGGCGCGTCGTCCGCGTCGATCCACCGGAAGCCCTCGGGCCGCGTGTCCTGCTCCCACAGCGCCGGGGTGTCCTTGTAGAACCGGTTGAGGTCGCGTACCAGCTTCTGCACGCCCTGATGGCCGTCGAACTCCAGCACCCACCAGTCGAGCCCGCGCTCCTCCGACCACTCCGAGCCCTGGCCGAACTCCCCGCCCATGAACAGCAGCTGCTTGCCCGGATGCGCCCACATGAACGCCAGCAGGGCGCGCAGCTGGGCGAAGCGCTGCCACTCGTCGCCGGGCATCTTGCCCAGGAGCGAGCCCTTGCCGTGCACCACCTCGTCATGGGAGAGCGGCAGGACGTAGTTCTCCGAGTAGGCGTAGATGAGCGAGAACGTCATCTGGTGATGGTGGTACTGCCGGAAGACCGGCTCGTGCCGGAGGTACTCCAGCGTGTCGTGCATCCAGCCCATGTTCCACTTGAACCCGAAGCCGAGCCCGCCCAGGTGCACCGGCCGCGACACGCCCGGCCACGCGGTGGACTCCTCCGCCACGGTCATGATGCCGGGCGCCTCCCGGTAGCAGACGGAGTTCATCTCCTTGAGGAACTCGACCGCGTCGAGGTTCTCCCTGCCGCCGTAGACGTTGGGCGTCCACTCGCCCTCGCGCCGCGAGTAGTCCAGGTAGAGCATCGAGGCCACCGCGTCCACCCGCAGGCCGTCGATGTGGAACTCCTTGAGCCAGTAGAGCGCGTTGGCGACCAGGAAGTTGCGCACCTCACGGCGGCCGAAGTCGAACACGTACGTGCCCCAGTCGGGATGCTCGCCCCTGGCCGGGTCGGCGTGCTCGTACAGCGGGGTGCCGTCGAACCGGGCCAGCGCCCAGTCGTCCATCGGGAAGTGCGCGGGCACCCAGTCCAGCAGCACCCCGATGCCCTTCTGGTGCATCCGGTCCACGAACGCGCGGAACTCGTCAGGCGTGCCGAAGCGGGCCGTCGGCGCGTAGTAGGAGGTCACCTGGTAGCCCCACGACCCGCCGAACGGGTGCTCGGCCACCGGCAGCAGCTCCACGTGCGTGAAGCCCAGGTCGGCCACGTACGCGGAGAGCTGGTCCGCCAGCTCCAGGTAGGACAGGCCGGGCCGCCACGAGCCCAGGTGCACCTCGTAGATGCTCACCGGCCCGTTGCGCGGCTGCCCCTCGGCCCGCTCGGCCATCCACTCCTCGTCCTGCCAGGTGTAGTTCGACCGCTCCACGACCGAGGCGGTCTGCGGCGGCAGCTCGGTCCGGCGCGCCATCGGGTCGGCCTTGTCGCGCCACACGCCGTCGGCGCCCAGCACCTGGTACTTGTAGCGTTCGCCGGCGTCGACGCCGGGGACGAACAGCTCCCACACGCCCGAGCGGCCCAGCGAGCGCATCGGGTGGGCGGTGCCGTCCCAGTGGTTGAAGTCGCCGATCACGCGGACGCCGCGGGCGTTCGGGGCCCAGACGGCGAACGCGGTGCCGTGCGCGTCCTGGTGCTCCATGACCCGGGCGCCGAGGACCTCCCAGAGCCGCTCGTGCCGCCCCTCGCCGATCAGGTGCAGGTCGACCTCGCCCAGCGTCGGCCAGTGCCGGTACGGGTCGCGCGTCTCGTACGCCTCACCACCGGGGTAACGGACGCTCAAGGTGTAGGCGGGAACCTTGTCCAAGCCGGGGACCGTGGTCTCGAACACGCCATGGGCCACATGCTTCAGATCGTGCGCGGTGCCGTCCTCCAGCACCACGCGGACCTGTTCGGCGAGCGGGCGGAGCGCGCGGAAGGTCGTCCCGTTCGGCCCCGGGTGGGCACCCAGCACAGAGTGCGGATCATGATGCGCCCCGCCCGCGAGGCGGTCGAGCTCTGTCCTCATCGGCATGCTCCCAACACTGCCCTATAGCGACCGTCCATCTGTGGCACTGCCCGCATTCACCCCGACAATCACCGAAAGTGCGGAATCTTGGGTTTATCGAAAAATAAGCGCAGGTACGCCCGGTTTCGTCAATCCGGGCGCCTCGGCTCCGACCAGGGCTCGACGGAGTGGTACGACCCCTGAGGAGAACCCATGGCCCAGCTGCTGAGAGTGCAGAACTTCACCGTCTCCAGCGACGGGATCGGCGCCGGCGCCGACCAGAGCCTCGAAGACCCGTTCGGCAGCGGCATCGACCCCGGCACGATGTTCGCCTGGGCCGGCGCCACGGCGAGCTGGCCCAACCGCACCGAACCCGGCGGGAGCCGCGGCCTCGACGACTACTTCACCCGCGACTTCACCCACGACATCGGCGCCGAGATCATGGGCCGCAACAAGTTCGGCCCCCAGCGCGGCCCCTGGCAGGACCACGAGTGGCGCGGCTGGTGGGGCGACGAGCCCCCGTTCCACACCCCGGTGTTCGTCATGACCCACCACGAGCGCCCCTCCTTCACGCTCTCCGACACCACCTTCCACTTCGTCGGCGGCGACCCGGCCACCGTCCTGGACCGGGCGCGCGGGGCGGCGGGAGGCAAGGACGTCCGTCTCGGCGGCGGCGTCACCACCATCCGGGAGTTCCTGGATGCCGACCTCGTCGACACCCTGCATGTGGCGGTCTGCCCGGTGAAGCTCGGATCCGGACTGCGGCTCTGGGAGTCACCGGACGACCTGCGCGACCGCTTCCATCTGGAGATCGTGCCCAGCCCGAGCGGCGTCACCCACCACCTGTTCTGGCGCAGGTGATCTGCTCACCCGCCGGGCGAAGGCGGGGACGCGGTCGGTGTGGGGACCTGGTCCGGTCCTAACGGAAGGCCGCCAGCGGGATCGAGATCCAGGCCGGGCGGTTGCGGGCCTCGTACATGACCTCGTAGACCGCCTTCGACAGCTCGAAGGCGCGCAGCAGCGCCGCGTCGGCCGGGGTGATGACGCCGCCGCCTTCCGCGTAGCCCTCCAGGAACGCGGCCCTGTTGCGCTTGGTCCACTCCTCGGCCTTCGGCTCCAGGCGGGCCGCCTCGGCGTGGCCGGCCAGCAGGTGCCGGGAGGCGTAGTCGAACGAGCGCAGCATGCCGGCCACGTCGCGCAGCGGCGAGGAGAGGGCGCGGCGTTCGGCGAGCGGCTGGCCGGGCTCGCCCTCGAAGTCGAGCACCACCCAGTCGGTGGTGGTGCGCATGACCTGGCCGAGGTGGAAGTCGCCGTGCACGCGCTGGACGGGCAGCTCGGCGGTCAGTTCCTCGGCGCGGTGGTAGGCCCGTTCCACCGCGGGCACGTACTGGCGCAGTTCGGGCACCTCGGCCACGGCCTGGCCGAGCTGCCGCCTGAAGTCCTCGACCATCCGCTTGACCTCGGGCGGGTCCATCACGTCGGTGTCGAACGCCTCGCGCAGTTCGTGGTGGACGCGGGCGGTGGCCGCGCCGAGCCGGCAGGCCTCGGCGGCGAAGTCGCCGCCGGCGTCCGCCGCGGGCAGGCCGGGCAGCGAGTTGTACAGGTCGCGCACGCTGGTGAGCGCCAGGTCCCAGCCGTCGGTGGAGTTCGACAGGTACTCCTGCATGATCGCCAGTGTGGTCGGGACGCCGTCGAGGTCGGTCTCGATCCACCCGTACGGCTGCGCGATGTGCGGCGCGTGCCGGGCCGCCAGCGCGGTGGTGATCTCCAGCTCGGGGTTGACGCCGGGGACGAGCCGGCGGAAGAGCTTGCAGATGTACTCCTCGCCGAACACCAGCGAGGTGTTGGACTGTTCGGCGCCGAGCACGAGGCTGCGCTGCGTGGTGTCGATCGCGACGTCGGGCAGGTGGCGGAAGCGCAGGCCCGCCCGGTCGGCACCGTCCGCCATGGACCGCAGCATCCAGCCGGTCAGCTCGTGGTCGTGGACGGCGTCGTAGGCCGCCCATTCGCCGTCTTCGGCCTGGTACGGCCCGATGTAGGCGTGGGTGAGGGTGTCGGGGAGCTCCCTGCGCAGGCCGAGCGGGAGCTGGTAGCGCTCGTGGGACCCGTCCTGGCGCACCGACACGACCAGGTGGCGCAGGCTCGGGTCTCCGGCTTCGAGGACGACGTCGGACTCGATCGACAGTGAGTCGATCGGGCGCCCCTTGCCGCCGAACCAGCGTTGGCGGGTGATCCATGCGGCAAGGAGCTCGTCCAGCACGTCCTATTCCTCCTGGGTGCGGACCGGCGGCAAGGTGAACCAGTAGAACCCATGCCCAGGAAGCGTCAAAAGATACGGAAGTTCCCCAATTGGGGGAAATGGCACCCCGCCCATCGTCTCCACCGGCGACACGCCGACGAAGCGGCGCAGGTCGAGCTCCACCGGCTGCGGGAAGCGGGACAGGTTGTTCACGCAGAGCATGCGGTCGTCGCCCAGCTCGCGGACGAACGCGAGCACGCTCGGGTTGGAGGAGTTGAGCTCGGCGAACTCGCCCAGCCCGAACACCGGGTGACGCTTGCGGATCTCGATCATCCGGCGGGTCCAGTGGAGCAGCGAGGCGGCGTTCTTCTGCTGGGCCTCGACGTTGAGCCCCTGGTAACCGTAGATCGGGTCCATGATGACCGGCAGGTAGAGACGGCCGGGGTCGCAGTCGGAGAACCCGGCGTTGCGGTCGGGGTCCCACTGCATGGGCGTGCGGACGCCGTCGCGGTCGCCGAGCCAGATGTTGTCGCCCATGCCGATCTCGTCGCCGTAGTAGAGCACCGGCGAGCCGGGCAGCGAGAGCAGCAGGGCGGTGAACAGCTCGATCTGATTGCGGTCGTTCTCCAGCAGCGGGGCCAGCCGCCGGCGGATGCCGACGTTCGCCCGCATGCGGGGGTCCTTGGCGTACTCGGCGTACATGTAGTCGCGCTCTTCGTCCGTGACCATTTCGAGGGTGAGTTCATCATGGTTACGGAGGAAGATGCCCCATTGGCAGTTTTCCGGAATTTTCGGCGTTTGAGCCAAAATTTCGGAGATGGGGTATCGAGACTCCCTGCGGACCGCCATGAAGATGCGCGGCATCAGCGGGAAATGGAAAGCCATGTGGCATTCGTCCCCGCCGCCCACCGGATCGCCGAAATACTCCACCACGTCCGACGGCCACTGGTTGGCCTCGGCCAGCAGCACCCGGTCCGGGTAGATCCGGTCGACCTCGGCCCGCACCCGCTTGAGGTACTCGTGCGTCCTGGGGAGGTTCTCGCAGTTGGTGCCCTCCTCCTCGAAGAGGTACGGCACCGCGTCCAGCCGGAACCCGTCGATGCCCAGGTCCAGCCAGAAGCGCAGGACCTCCAGCATCGCGTCCTGCACCGCGGGGTTCTCGTAGTTGAGGTCGGGCTGGTGGTGGAAGAACCGGTGCCAGTAGTACTGGCCGCGCACCGGGTCGTAGGTCCAGTTGGACGTCTCGGTGTCGATGAAGATGATCCGGGCGTCGGAGTAGCCCGTGTCGGTGTCGGACCAGACGTAGAAGTCGCCGAACGGTCCCTCGGGATCGTGCCGGGACGCCTGGAACCAGGGGTGGGCGTCGCTGGTGTGGTTCATCACCAGGTCGGCGATGACCCGCATGCCGCGCTTGTGCGCCTCCTCCACCAACCGTACGAAGTCCCCCAGATCACCGAACTCCGGGAGGATCTTCATGAAGTCGGCGATGTCATAGCCGCCGTCGCGCAGCGGGGACTCGTACAGCGGGAGCAGCCACAGACAGTCCACGCCGAGCCACTGCAGGTAGTCGAGCTTGTCGATGAGGCCGCGGATGTCACCCGTGCCGTCGCCGTTGGAGTCGGCGAAACCCCTGATCAGCACCTCGTAGAAGACGGCGCGCCGATACCAGTACGGATCGCGGGGTTTCTCGTCGTCGAAGGTGTTGGGAATGGGTGTGGAGCTCATGAGCTCTCCTCTCCGGGGCTCATGAGGGAGGCGCTTGCACACACAGTTGAAGACTCCCCGCTGAATTCAGCTCTACCGTGGTGAGGCTCGCACGGTGAGAATGTGGGCCGGCTGGATGTGAGGGTCGAGCCGCACGTAGTTGTTCTGCCTCCAACGGTACGACTCGCCGGAGAGCTCGTCGTCCACCACGAACTCGGCGTTCCAGTCGAGCCCGAGGGCGGGCAGGTCGAGGTCGACGGTGGCCTCGTGGGTGTGGTGCGGATCGAGGTTGATCACCGCTATGACGACGTCGCCCAGTCCGTGCCGTCGTGTGGCAGCGTCGTAGGCGCCGGAAAGCCGCTTCGAGAAGCAGACGATGTCCGGTTGGTCGACCCGGTGGAACCGTAGGTTACGCAATTCCTGAAGGGCCGGATGGGCTCTTCGGAACAAATTCAGGTGGGTGATGAAGGGCGCCAGGCTGCGGCCTTCCCGCTCCGCGCCCGCCCAGTCGCGCGGCCGGTACTGATATTTCTCGCTGTCGAGGTATTCCTCGCTTCCCGGGCGCACCGGAACGTTCTCCGCGAGTTCGTACCCCGAGTACACCCCCCACGTCGGCGAGGCCAGCGCCGCCAGCACGGCCCGGATCTTGAACGCGGGCAGCCCGCCGTGCTGGAGGTACTCGTGCAGGATGTCCGGCGTGTTGACGAACAGGTTGGGCCGCAGGAAGTGGGACGTGGTGTGGGCCAGCTCCATGAGGTAGTCCTCGACGTCCCACTTGGAGTTCTTCCAGGTGTAGTACGTGTAGGACTGGTGGAAGCCGACCTTGGCCAGCGTGCGCAGCATCGGCGGCCGGGTGAACGCCTCCGAGAGGAACAGCACGTCCGGGTCGGTGGCGTGGATGTCGGCCAGGAGCCGCTCCCAGAACCCCACCGGCTTGGTGTGCGGGTTGTCGACCCGGAAGATCCGCACGCCGTGGTCCATCCAGTGGCGCAGCACCCGTTTGATCTCCGCGTACAGGCCCTCGGGGTCCCTGTCGAAGTTGAGCGGGTAGATGTCCTGGTACTTCTTGGGCGGGTTCTCGGCGTAGGCGATGGTGCCGTCGGCGCGGATGGTGAACCACTCGGGATGCTCCTTGACCCACGGGTGGTCGGGGGAGCACTGCAGGGCGAAGTCGAGCGCCACCTCCATGCCCAGCTCACGGGTGCGGGCGACGAAGTCGTCGAAGTCGTCGAGGGTGCCGAGGTCGGGGTGGACGGCGTCGTGCCCGCCGTCCTCCGAGCCGATGGCCCACGGCGAGCCGGGCTCGTCGGGCTCGGGGCTGAGCGTGTTGTTGCGGCCCTTGCGGTGGGTGTGGCCGATCGGGTGGATGGGCGGCAGGTAGACGACGTCGAAGCCCATCTTGGCGATGGCGGGCAGGCGCTTGGCCGCAGTCTGGAAATTTCCGGACTTGCTGATGACGGCGTCGCTGACCACGGCCCCTTCCGAACGCGGGAAGAACTCGTACCACGATCCGTAGAGGGCCCGCCGCCTGGCCACCCGCACCTTGTACTGCTTGGCCCTGGTGATCAGGTCGCGCAGCGGGTGGGCCGCCAGCAGGGAGGCGGTCTCGGGCAACTGCGCGATCGACAGCCGGGCCCGAGGGTCGAGGTCGGCGTCGCGGAGCTTGGCCGCGACGCCCAGCAGGGCCGCCCGGTGGCCGCAGGCGCTCTCGCCGCCGTTCGGGGCCGGGCAGTCGGCCTGCCGCACGGCCCTGGCCGCGCGCTCGAACAGCCGGGCGCCCTCCTCGCACATGAGGTCGGTGTCGAGGCCGCGCGGGATCTTGATCTCGGCGTCGTGCAGCCAGCTCGCGACGGGGTCGCTCCAGGCCTCCACGCGGAAGCGCCAGTCGCCCTCGCTCGGCAGGCAGACGTCCACGGCCCACCGGTCGGTGCCGGGGGCGGTCTCGCGCATCGGTCTCAGCCGGGCACGCTGCCCGTCGGGCGCGGTGAGCACGACTCCGGCGGCCACGGCGTCATGGCCCTCCCGGAACACGGTCGCCGAGACCTCGAAGGTCTCGCCGGCGACCGCCTTGGCGGGCCACTGCCCGCAGTCGACGACGGGGGAGATGTCCGTGATGGGAATTCGTCCGATCATCGCATTTCAGGGTTGCGACGGCACTCGGTACCGCCGGAGGCTTTCCTGGCAGGATCGATCCTTGCACGTGGATTGCGGGCAGCAGTGGATAGACCTCCCGAGTGTCCCCGGGAACACCTGACAGTGGGAGAAGTTGCCCCAATCGTCCTCATTCATGCTTCGTCCCGGAAGGGGTTTGAACGCCCGGGCTGGGGGTGAAGGAAAGAGACGTTCCTCCTAGCCCGTAGGGTTTCTATTGTGAGAGCTATCCGCCGGTTCACCGTCCGGACCGTCCTGCCCGCGGAGCTGGCCGCACTCGGCGAGCTTGTCCACAATCTGCGCTGGTCGTGGCACCCAGAGACGCTGGATCTCTTCGCCGAGGTCGACCCCGGCCTCTGGGAGCAGGTGGGTCACGACCCCGTCGCCCTGCTCGGCGCCGTGGGGCCCGACCGGCTGGCCGAGCTGGCCGCCGACCGCCGCTTCCGGCGACGCCTCGCCGACGCGGCCGACGACCTGCGCGAGTACATGACCGCGCCGCGGTGGTACCAGACGCTGCCCGACGCGGCGCGGGCCATCGCCTACTTCTCCCCCGAGTACGGCATCGCCGCCGCCCTGCCGCAGTACTCAGGCGGCCTGGGCATCCTGGCCGGCGACCACCTCAAGGCCGCCAGCGACCTCGGCGTGCCCATCCTCGCGGTCGGCCTGCTCTACCGGCACGGCTACTTCACCCAGTCGCTCTCGCCCGAGGGCTGGCAGCTTGAGCACTACCCGTCGCTCGACGCGGGCGGCCTGCCGCTGAGCCTGCTCAAGGAGCCCGACGGCGCCCCGGTCAAGGTCCGCATCTCCCTGCCGGGCGAGCGGGTGCTGCACGCCCAGGTGTGGGTGGCGCAGGTCGGGCGGGTGCCGCTGCTGCTGCTCGACTCCGACGTGGCCGACAACGACAGCGCCGCCCGCGACGTCACCGACCGGCTCTACGGCGGCGGCAGCGACCACCGGCTGATGCAGGAGCTTCTGCTCGGCGTGGGCGGGGTGCGCGCCATCCGCGCCTTCTGCCGCATCACCGGCAGCCCCGAACCCGAGGTGTTCCACACCAACGAGGGCCACGCGGGCTTCCTCGGCCTGGAGCGCATCCGCGAGCTGACCGAGTCGAGGCTCTCCTTCGACGAGGCGCTGGAGGCGGTGCGGGCCGGCACGGTCTTCACCACCCACACCCCGGTGCCCGCCGGCATCGACCGGTTCCCCGTCGACATGATCGCCCGGCAGTTCGGCGGCGACAACGCCTGGCCGACCGTGCCCGTCGAGCGCATCCTCGCCCTCGGCGCCGAGTCCGACCCCGGCCGGTTCAACATGGCCGTCATGGGCATGCGGCTGGCCCAGCGCGTCAACGGCGTCTCCCGGCTGCACGGCCAGGTCAGCCGCGAGATGTTCCAGGACCTGTGGCCGGCCTTCGACGTCGACGAGGTCCCGATCGGCTCGATCACCAACGGCGTGCACGCGCCCACCTGGGTCGGCCGCGAGTTCATGGAACTGGCCGGCCGCGAGCTGCCGTCGCTGCTGGAGCGGGCGCGCGGCTGGGAGGGCGTGCAGAGGATCTCCGACGCCGAGATCTGGGAGATCAGGCGCACGCTCCGGCGCCGCCTCGTGGAGGGCGCGCGGGAGCGGCTGCGCCGGTCGTGGCTCGACCGCGGCGCCTCGCCGGCCGAGCTGGGCTGGATCGACGACGTGCTGGACCCGGAGGTGCTGACGATCGGGTTCGCCCGCCGGGTGCCCTCCTACAAGCGGCTCACGCTCATGCTCAGCGACGCCGAGCGGCTGACCGAGCTGTTGCTCGACCCCGACAAGCCGGTGCAGATCCTGATCGCCGGCAAGGCCCACCCGGCCGACGAGGGCGGCAAGAAGCTCATCCAGCAGATCGTCAAGTTCGCCGACCGGCCCGAGGTGCGCCACCGCATCGTCTTCCTGCCCGACTACGACATGGCCCTGGCCCAGCTCCTGGTGCAGGGCTGCGACGTATGGCTCAACAACCCGCTGCGCCCGCTGGAGGCGTCCGGCACGTCCGGCATGAAGTCGGCGCTCAACGGCGGGCTCAACCTGTCCATCCGCGACGGCTGGTGGGACGAGTGGTACGACGGCACCAACGGCTGGGCCATCCCCACGGCCGACGGCGTGACCGACCCCGACCGGCGTGACGAGCTGGAGGCCGCCGCGCTCTACGACCTGATCGAGCACGAGGTGTCCGACCGCTTCTACGACCGGGCCGCCGACGGGCTGCCCCGCCGCTGGATGGAGATGGTCAAGCACACGCTCGCCTCGCTCGGGCCCAAGGTGCTGGCCGGGCGGATGCTCCGCGACTACGTGCTGGATCTCTACCTGCCGGCCGCCAGGGCCGCTCGGGCGCTGTCCGCCGACGGGTACGCTTCCGCGCGGGCGTTCGCCGACTGGCGGCTCAAGGTCACCAAGGAGTGGCCGGGCGTGCGCGTCGAGCACGTGGAGGCCTCCGGCGTCGGCGACACCCCCGAGGTCGGGGCCGCGCTGGAGCTGCGCGCCACGATCGCGCTCGGCGACCTGGGGCCCGGCGACGTGGTGGTGGAGGCCGCGTACGGCAAGGTCGGACCGCACGACGAGCTGATCCATCCGGATTACGTCGAGCTGACCGCCGACGGGGTCGACGACGACGGCCGCGCCCACTACACCGGGGTGGTCCCGCTCAGCCGGACCGGCGCCTTCGGCTACACCGTCAGGGTCGTGCCGGACCATCCTCTGGTGGCGGCGCGGGCCGAGGTGGGGCTCATGGCCGTGCCCGAGGAACCGGTCGGCATGACCAACGGCACGCTCCGCTGATCACACAGTGTAGAAATAGGCTCGACCAGCGGCATAATCAGGGGCGTGGACGACACCGGCACCGGCATGCGAGCCGACACCCTGGTGGCCACGGTCCGTGGGGTGCTGCCGTCCCTGACGCCCGCTGCCCGGACCGTCGCCCAGCTGATCCTGGAGGACCCGGCGACGGTCGCCCGCAGCACGATCACGGAGCTGTCGGCGGCGTCGGGCACGAGCGAGGCGACGATCGTGCGCACCGCCCGGCTGCTCGGCTTCGCCGGCTACCCGCAGCTGCGGCTGGCGCTGGCGGCGGCCGCAGCCCAGCCCGACCGGCTGGTGCCCGGTGACCTGGCCCCGGACGACCCGTTGTCCGAGGTCATCCAGAAGGTCGCCAGGGCCGAGTCCGAGGCGATCAACGACACGGTCGCCCAGCTCACCTCCGACCGGCTCGGCCTGGTGGTCGACGCCATCGTCGGCGCCCGCCGCATCGACGCCTACGGGGTGAGCGCCTCCGGCCTGGTCGCCGAGGACATGGCGCAGAAGCTGCTGCGCATCGGCCTGTCCAGCCACGCCTTCCAGGACGCCCACCTGGCGCTGACCAGCGCCGTCCTGCTCCAGAAGGGCGACGTGGCCATCGGCATCAGCACGTCGGGCGAGACGCCCGACGTGATCGAACCGCTGCGGCGGGCGGGGGAGGCAGGCGCGACGACCGTCGCCATCACCAACAACCCCCGCTCGTCCATCGCGGAGCTGGCCGAGCACGTGCTCATCTCGGCCGGGCGCGAGACGGAGTTCCGTCCCGGCGCCCTGGCCAGCCGCATCAGCCAGCTCCTCGTCGTCGACTGCGTGTTCGTCGGCGTGGCCCAGCGCACCTACGACTCCTCGCAGGAGGCGCTGGCCAGCACCAAACGCGCGGTCTCGGAGTTCACCCGGAGAACGTCACCCGCACGTCGTCAGCCTTGACGAACATGATCCGGTGCCCGAACTGGATCTGCAGATACTTCGTCCTGCCCCTGACCACCTGGTGGCCGGCCGGGTCGAAGGTGACCGCGCGGTAGTACTCGGCCGCCGCCGGTCCGGCCAGCGTGTACGTCTCGCCGGCCGAGAAGGTGTACTGCAGCGGCGTGACCGCCTGGTACGGGACGCCCTCGGGATAGGCCTCCTGCTCCGGGTAGGCCCTGCCGTACACCGGGACCGTCGCCAGGCCCGGCCTGGGCGTCACCACGAGCCCCATCGACGGCACGGCGGTGGGGGCGGAGGCCGGGTTGTGGAACCACGCCTTCTGGCCGAGATACCAGATCGCGGTCCAGTCGCCCTGCCGGCCGGCCACCGCGTACCGCTGGCCGGTGCTGGCCCGCGCGCTGTGGTCGTACACGCTGTAGAGCGACTCGCCCGTGGGGTGCTTGCCGATGTCCTTGACCAGCGGCGCGTCCTCGCGCGGCTCGGTGCGCAGCCAGACGGTGTGCGCGGGCAGCGGCGGGCAGGCGGCCTCGGGGTTCTGCCGGTCGCAGCCGTAGAAGTAGGGCTTGTTGGTCTCGAAGTCGGGTCTGATCATGACCGCGCCGGAGCGGGGGCCGCCGAACGGGTGCAGCGGGGCGCCGAGCAGCTTGAAGTAGTGCGCCCAGTCCCAGAACGGGCCGGGGTCCTCGTGCATGCCGCGCACCGTGGTCGGCAGGGTGCCCGGCACGTTGTCGTGGCCGATGATGTGCGCCCGGTCCAGCGGCACGCCGTGCCGGAGCGCCAGGTAGCGCACCAGCCTGGCCGACGTCCGGTACATCGCCTCGGTGTACCAGGTGTGGCCCTCGGCGAGGAACCCCTCGTGCTCCAGCCCGATGGACTTGGCGTTGATGTACCAGTTGCCGGCCTGCCAGCCGACGTCCTTGGCCTTGATGTGCTGGGCGATGTGCCCGTCGGACGAGCGCAGCGAGTAGTGCCAGCTCGCCCGGTAGGCCGGGTTCTCCACCAGCCCGACCGACGGGCCGAAGTAGCCCTCCATGTCGTGGATGACGATGTAGTCGATCTTCTGCGAGGCCGGGCGGTTCGCCAGGTCGTGGTTGCCGTAGCCGCCGCCGGGCAGTTCGGCGTACCCGGCGGGGATCCACTCGCAGGACACGGTGGGCGGGCACTCGACGCCGTCGCGGCGCGGCGGGCGCAGCCCGAGCTTCTTCAGCCAGGCCGTCACCTTGTCCAGGCCGGGGACGGGGTCGAGGGTGACCCGGTGGCCGTCGTCGGTGACCCGCCGCTCGCCCGACGCGATCGTGGCGAACACCTCGTCGGCGAAGAACCGGGCGGCCTCCTCCTGGTCGGCGCCCGAGTACTTGGCGACCGCGCCGTACCACTGGCCTGGGTCGTCGCTGAGCGGCGCGCCGATCGACTTCTGGTAGTCGGCGAGCAGCGCGGCGCCGCCCCTGATGTTGGCGGCCGGGTCGGCGCGCAGCCGGTCGCGGCTCTCGCCGGTCAGTTCGGCGGCCCGCTCCAGGGTGCGCAGCGCGGCGGGAATCCCGGGCGCCTCCGGGGCCTCGGCGGGCGGGAGGGCCTGCCTGCTCTCGTCGCCGCGCGGGTCCTCCGGGCTCTCCCCGTGATGGTTCGAGCCGGAGTACGCGGCCGCGTCGGTCAGGTGCATGGGGCCGAAGCCCGCGTTGTTGCTGGGCGTCCCGGCGTGGGCGTCCCAGCGTGACTCGAGGTAGGAGACGCCGAGCAGGACGCTCTCGGGGACCTGGAACTCCTCGGCGGCCGCCGAGAAGGCCGCCTGGCGGCCGTCCGGCTCGGCGGCCCGCGCGGCCGTGACGTCGACTAAGGGCAGGATGGCGACCGCGGCGATCGCCAGCGCTCTGCGCATGTGCCGCTCCTTGTGAGGGGCTGTTCGGAACGGAGTCAGCGTCTCAACATTTTCCTTCTCTGGCGATAGTTTTGCGAAGGAATTCTTCATCCTTTCCCCGGCGCGGACCTCCGGAGGCCGGCGAAGAGGGGGCGAAGATCGGGTGAAGGGGCGGGCGATAGGGTGCGCAGCATGGCTGAGTACGTACGCGTCGAGGTGGCCGACCAGATCGCCACGATCCGACTGGACCGTCCGAAGATGAACGCGCTCAACGCCCAGGTGCAGCTGGAGATCGCCGAGGCGGCCCGTCAGGTGGACGCCGACCCGGGGGTGGGCGCCGTAGTGATCTACGGCGGCGAGCGGGTGTTCGCCGCGGGCGCCGACATCAAGGAGATGGCCGTCATGTCGTACGCCGACATGTCGGGCCACTCGCGCACCCTCCAGGACTGCTTCACCGAGGTGGCCCGCGTCGGCAAGCCGGTCATCGCCGCGATCACGGGATACGCGCTCGGCGGCGGCTGCGAGCTCGCCCTGTGCGCCGACTTCCGGGTCGCCGGGGAGTCCGCCAAGCTGGGCCAGCCTGAGATCCAGCTCGGCATCATCCCCGGCGCCGGCGGCACCCAGAGGCTGCCGCGTCTGATCGGCCCGTCCCGGGCCAAGGACCTGATCTACAGCGGCCGCCACGTGTCCGCCGCCGAGGCGCTGGCCATCGGCCTGGTCGACCGGGTCGTGCCCGACGCCGAGGTCCACCAGGCCGCCCTCGACTGGGCCGCCACCTTCACCGGCGGCCCGGCGATCGCGCTGCGGGCCGCCAAGCAGGCCGTCGACCGGGGGCTGGAGGTGGACCTCGACACCGGCCTGGAGATCGAGCGGCTCCAGTTCTCCGGCCTGTTCGCCACGGAGGACGCCAAGAACGGCATGACGGCCTTCGCCGAGAAGTCCACCCCCAGCTTCACCGGGCGCTAGCGCCGCCTGGTCGCCAGCAGGGCGTGGTAGGCGGGCTTGGGCCGCAGGTCCTCGTCGAGGATGCAGGCCGCGCCCTCACCCTCGAACCAGCCCGGGACCCACGAGTGCCGGTCGGTGAAGCCCCAGACCGTGAACTCGCGGCACGCCTTGACGCTCAGGCAGTCGGCCAGCGCCCTGCTGTAGTACTCGGCCTGGGTGGCGAGCTTCTCGGGGGTGACGGGCAGCACCATGCGCACGTCCATCTCGGTGACCGCGATCTCCAGGCCCAGGTCGGCGAAGCTCCGCATGACATCGGCCCAGCCGGCGGGGTAGTCGTACTGGATGCCCAGGTGGCCCTGGAACCCCATGCCGTCGATCGGCACCCGCTGCGCCTGCAGCTCCTTGACCAGGGCCAGGTAACGGTCGATCTTGCCCTGGTTCCACTCGACGTTGTAGTCGTTCAGGTAGAGCTTGGCGCGCGGGTCGGCCTGGCGGGCCCAGCGGAAGGCGTCGGCGAGGTAGCCGGGGCCGAGGTGCTCCAGCCAGATGCTCTGCCGCAGGTTGCCCTCGTCGTCGACCACCTCGTTGGCCACGTCCCAGGCCCGGATCTTGCCCTTGTAGCGGCCGACCTGGGTGCGGATGTGGTCGCGCAGGATCGTCCTGAGCTCGGCCGGGCCGATCGAGCCGTCCGCCACGCCGCTGGTCAGCCAGGCGGGGAGCTGGTTGTGCCAGATCAGCGTGTGGCCGCGCACCTGCTGGCCGTTGCGGCGCGCGTTCTCGACCACCGCGTCCGCGTCGTCCCAGGTGAAGACGCCGCGCTCGGGCTCGACGCTCTCCCACTTCATCGCGTTCTCGGCGGTGAGGTGGGTGAACTCGCGGTTGAGCACGCGGCGGTAGTCGGCCTCGGACCGCAGCACGGCCGCGTCCACGGCGCTGCCGATCCTGATGCCGTTCTTGCGCGCCAGGTCGCGCAGGTCGCGCACGTGGTGGTGGCCCTTGGGGGCGTCCTGCCCGCGGGGGGCGGCGGACGCGGGCAGGGCGAGCGCGGGCACGGCGAGCACCAGTGCGAGCGCGACGAGCCGGGATCTCATCGATGGCCTCCGACGACGACGGTGGTGAGCGAGCGCGGCTGGAGCGTGACGCTCCCGCCGGCGGTGGGGACGGGGGCGAGGTCGTGCGTGCTGTCGGTCAGGTACGCGGTCGCCCGGCCGCGCACGCCCTGCCAGACGACCGGCTCGGCGCCGGTGTTGATCACCTGTGTGACCGTGGACCCGTCACGGTTGCGGAAGGCCGAGACCTTCAGCGCCGGGTTGCCGCTCGCGGCCTCGACCCGGACCGCGCCCGGCCGGATGAACCTGCCGTAGGCCGCCAGCGCCCAGAACCGCTTGGCCACCCGGTAGGTCCCGGCCGTGTCGTCGATCTGCATCAGCGCCCTGGTCGCGCCGCGTGAGGCGCCGAACCAGTAGACGTAGGCGTTGGCCTGGCCGAGCGTCAGCGCGTCGTGCACGGCCAGGGCGATCGTCATGCCGTCGTAGCCGCTGCCGTCGTCCCAGTTCTCGTTCCAGGTGGTGCCGTCCGGGTTCCACTCCGACATCCAGACCTTGCGGTTGGTGGGCAGCGGGCCGTCCACGCGACTGGCGTACGTGTGACCGGTGTGGACCTTGACCCAGCGGCGGGCCTCCGGGTCGGCCTCGATGGCCCGGGTGTAGGCCCGCGCCTCGTCCCAGCCGAAGGAGTCGCAGCAGACCACGTTCATGCCCCGGGCGATCGGGCCGAGCACCTTGACGAACGCGGCGGCCTGCTCGGGGGTGAAGCGCATGGAGGCGTACACGGCCGTGTAGTCGGGCTCGTTGGTGAAGGCCAGGTCGGTGATCCTGATGCCTTCCTTCTTGTAGAACCTGGTGTAGTCGACCAGGTAGCGGGCGTACGCCTTGGCCCACTCCGGCTTGAGCGTGCCGCCGTTCTTGTCGTCGCCGTTGTCCTTCATGTAGCCGGGCGCGCTCCAGGCGTTGGCGTAGAACCGCTTGACGCCGTAGCGCTGCGCCTCCTTGGCGACCCACACCTGGCTGTTGTCGTCGCCGTCCCAGACGTAGCGCGGCGGGGCGTCCGGGCCGCCGGGGTCCTCCGGCTGGTGGGAGACCATGTGGTCGTACGGGCTGCCGGCCGGCGAGGAGCCGATGCCCAGGCGCAGGATGCTCAGGCCCGCGCCCTTGCGCGGGTGGAACCACAGGTCGAGGATCTCGCGCCGCTGCGCGGGCGTGAGCGCCTCCAGCAGCTCGTTGCGCCTGAAGGCCTGCGAGATGCCGAACCCGTCGATCTCCTGGTGTCGGATGTGTTCCCGGACGGTGACGGCCGGCGGGTCCCCGTGCGGCGCGGGGCTCACGCCGGTGAGTCCGAGCAGGGTGACCGCGACAACGCCGCGTAACATGGCGCCTCCGAAAGTTTTCGGAATCACGACGATATATTTCGTCGCCAGCCGGAAACGTAAAGTGCGCGGGCGGCTTCGTCAACACCTGTGTCAGGAGTCGGCCCGGGACGAAACGATGCCGGACCCATACCGATCCAGCCACAGGCCGGTCCGAGCCCGGATGGGCGGGATGCAAACGACTATGGTGACTTTTCATGAAGCGCGTCCTCGTTCCCGCGCGGCTGCGGCAGGCCGTGCGTTCGTGGTTCGACTCCCGGTACATCTCCATCGCGGACCATCGCCAGGACATCAGGGATGCACTCTGGGAGGTGCGGACGCTGCGGCGTGAGATGGCCGCCCTCCAGGGCGAGGTCGAACGCCTGCGCACCGCCGTCAAACGGCAGCCGCCCGAAAAGGCGCAGGCCGGCGTCGCGGACGCCCAGCGGCTCGCCGGCGACGCCCACCGCCTGGCCAGGGAGACCGCCCAGGCCCTCGACGGCCTGCTGCAGAACGAGGTCCTCATCTGGCAGGCGATCGACGATCTCAAGGACCGCACCTCGCCGGGTGTCGCGTCCCGCCCGCGTGAGGACCAGCACCCGTGCGCGTGACCTGGGCCGGAGGCACCCTCACGTTCCGGCTGGACCCCGAGGACGAGATCACCGGCAGGGCCGCCGACGGGTATCCCGTCAAGCTGGCCACGAACTCCTGCACGATCACGAACGTGCCTGACGACGCCCACCCCGACCTGTTCGCGGTCGCCGCCTGGACCGTCGTCGCGCCCTGGACCAGGCGGCGGATCGCCTTCGACCGGGCCATCTCCGCCGAGCTCGCGCGGGCGCTCCACGACGGCTGGGGCGTCGAGGCCGGCCCGGTCGGCGCGGACCCGCGGCCCGCCGGCGACACGCTCGCGATCTCGTACAGCGGCGGCGCCGACTCCGTGGCGGCGGCCGTGGTCTATCCCGACGCCCCGTTCGTCCACTTCCGCCGGGCGCCGCACCCCCGGGTGCCGAACCGGTGGCCGCACTACCGCTCCGAGGTGCTGGCCAGGCTCGCCCGCCAGACGGGCCGGCCGCTCACCGAGGTGCGCTCCGACCTGGAGTACACGCTGGCCGAGCCCCGCCCCGGCTACCCCGAACACCACGCGGTGGCGGCCGGCGCGCTGCTCAACGCCGACCTGCTGGGCCTGGGCGGGCTGGCCTTCGGGTACGAGATCGGCTCGCGCTGGCTCGGCGGCGGCCGCTACCTGCACCGCTTCACCCCCGACAACCCCATGTGGGCCCCGCACGGGATGTGGTGCCGGCTCTTCGCCGCGGCGGGCGTGCACATCGTCCTGCCCGTCGGCGGCGTGAGCGAGGCCGTCACCATGCGCCTGGCGCTGGGCTCGGAGCTGGCCGCGCAGGTCCGCTGGTGCCTCCAGGGCACCGACGGCCCCTGCCGGACCTGCGCCAAGTGCCTCTACAAGGAGCTCATCCAGGCCGCCGTCGAGCGCCGCCCGCTCGACACCCCGCTCACCGCCGACCACCCCCGCGCCAGGAAGTGGCTCCGCCCGCCCCCGTACGGGGGGCAGGAGATGGTCGAGTACGGCCTGGCCCGCATCCCCGGGATCGAGCACACCCTCTTCGCCGGCTGCCTGGAGTACTTCGAGGCCAGCGAGGAGTCGACCAGTTGGCTCGACCACTGCTACCCCCCGGCGCTCGCCGAGATCCCGGAGCCCTGGCGTGACCAGGCGGTCTCCTTCATGACCGCCCAGGTCGGGCTCATGACGGAGAAGGAGATCCACCGCGTGGAGACCTGGGGCTCCTGAACCCGATAGCGTCTCGCCCGGTGATCAGCGGGGGAGTGTCAGCGGGGGAGTGTCAGCGGGGGAGTGTCAACGAGGGAGTGTCAACGAGGGAGTGTCAGCGTGGGAGTGTCAGCGTGGGAGTGAGCATATGAAGGTCTACCTTTCCGTCGACATGGAAGGGGTCACCGGCCTGACCGACCCCGAGGAGATGCACGCGGGCAAGCGCGGGTACGAGCGCGGCTGCGAGCTGATGACGGCCGACGCGAACGCCGCCGTCGAGGGCGCGTTCGCCGCGGGCGCCGGGAAGGTCCTGGTCAACGACGCCCACGGCTCGACCAAGAACCTGCGGATCGACCTGCTGGACCCGAGAGCGACCCTGATCAGGGGGCCGGGCAAGGCGCAGCGGATGGCGCAGGGGCTCGACGGGTCCTTCCAGGCCGCCGCCTTCGTCGGCTATCACGCGCGGGCCGGGGTGAGCCACGGGGTGCTCAACCACACGTGGATGGGCAAGGAGATCCAGAACGTCTACCTCAACGGCGAGGTCGCCGGGGAGACGCGGGTGGTGGCCGCCTGCGCCGGGTTCCACGGCGTGCCGGTGGTGCTGGTCACCGGTGACGAGGCCGTCGGCGAGGAGGCCCGCGAGCTGCTCGGCGACGTGGAGACGGTGGCGGTCAAGAAGGGGATCGACAAGTTCTCCGCCGAGCTGCTGCCGCCGCGCGTGGCCCAGGGACGGATTTGTGAGGCCATGGCCAGGGCGCTCAACCGGTTGACCGACTTCACGCCCTATACCATCGATCCCCCGTACACGCTGGGGGTGGAATGGAACTCGACGGCCATCGCGGCGGCCGTGGCGCTGGTTCCCGGGGTGAAGACGGCGGGGCCGCGGCACACCGAGTTCACGACGGACGACTTCACGCAGATCATGGCGCTGTTCGGCGTCTTCGCGACGATCGGCGGTCAGGTGGCGTGCGGCAGCGGCCCGTACGGGTGAGGGCCCTCGCGTGAGGACCGGCGGCGGGGAGCCGTAGGGTTCCAGCGTTCGCAGGGCTCCGGGCCGGTGCGGGATCGGCCGGTCCGGGGGTTCGGGGCGGCAGCATGGGCGGGTTCGTGACGTCGCGCGGGTCTGACAGCGCGGCCAGGGCTGGAGGCGGGTGGCATGGAAGGCGCGGAGCTGACCAGGCGCGGACTGCTGGTGGGGATCGGGGCCGCGGGCGGCGCCGGCGCCATGTACGCCGCCATGGGCGCGCTCGGGCTGGCCCCCGACGGTCAGGACAGGACCTTCACCCCGCCCAGTCCGGGCGACTTCTCCCTGCAGGGGCGCGGCGCGGCCAAGGTGGTGATACTCGGCGCCGGCGTGGCGGGGCTGACCGCCGCCTACGAGCTGGGCAAGGCGGGCTACGACTGCACGCTGCTGGAGGCCAGGGCCAAGGCCGGCGGGCGCAACCTCACCCTGCGCGGCGGCGACCGGCTGACCGAGCTGAACGGCCCCGCCCAGGAGGTCAAGCTGGGCGAGGGCCTCTACTTCAACGCCGGCCCGGCGCGGATCGCGCAGTGGATGGTGACCCTGGACTACTGCCGCGAGCTGGGCATCCCCATCGAGACGTTCGTCAACAGGAACGCCCAGGCGTACATCCACACCGAGGGCCAGACGGTGCGCCAACGCACCGCCCGCGCCGACATGTACGGCTACGTCGCCGAACTCCTCGCCAAAGCCACCGACGCCGGCGCCCTCGACCGCAAGCTCACCGCCGAGGACCGGGACCGGCTGCTCACCTTCCTGCGCCGCTTCGGCGACCTGGGCCCCAAGCTCGGTTACGAGGGCTCCCCCCGCCGCGGATTCGTCGACTACCCGGTCCTCGACGAGGGCGTCCCGCTCCCCCCACCCGGCAGCCTGACGCAGGTGCTCGCCGCGGGCACCGGCAGGGCCATCACCAACGACTTCGGCAACGACCAGGCCAGCCCCATGTTCCAGGTCGTCGGCGGCATGGACACGATCGTCACCAGGCTGGTGGAGGCCGTCGGCGCGGACCGGATCACCACCGGCGCCAAGGTCACCCGGATCACCGACCTGCCCGACGGGGTCGAGGTCACCTGGGACGGCGGCCGGATCAAGGCCGACTACTGCATCGCCACCCTGCCGCCCCACCTGCTCGCCAAGATCCCGCACAACCTGGGCGCGGACGTCACCGCCGCGCTGCGAGTCCCCACCCCCATGACCACCGGGAAGATCGGCCTGGAGTACGACCGCCGCTGGTGGGAGCTGGAGGACCGGATCTACGGCGGCGTCACCTACACCGACCTGGACATCGCACGCGTCTTCCATCCCTCGTACGGCTACCACGGCGAGCGCGGCCTGCTGGTCGGTTACTACAACCACGGGCCGGACGCCGAGCTGTACGGCGCCCTCACCCCCGACGACCGCCGCCGCCGCGCGCTCACCCAGGGCAAGAAGATCTTCGGCGAGAAGTACCGCACCGGCGTGCTGTCCTCCGTCTCCATCGCCTGGGAGCGGCAGGAGCACATCCAGGGCGGCTGGGCGAGCTGGCCCGCCTTTGATTCGTCCTTCACTCTTCTGCAACGTCCCAGCGGAAGGGTCTACTTCGCGGGCGACTGGCTCACCCGGCTGACCGCCTGGCTGGCCGGAGCGATGGAATCCGCCCGTGGCGCTGTCACTGAGCTGCACAAACGCGTGTTGCAGTCAGGGTGACGCCACCCGCTGCTCGCGGGACCGACGTAGGGTCCTGGGAGGAGCGATCGAGGAGATGGGATGACGTTGCACTGGGTTCCGGCCGCCGGCCGGACCGACCTGCTGGCCGATCCGGTGGCGCGGGCGATCGGACAGGTTGAGGGCGCGCGGGTCGCGGAGATCGACCCCGGGCTGGCCGACACGGCCGCGTTCTGCGAGCGCTACGGCGTGGCCATGGACGCCTCGGCCAACTGCGTGGTCGTCGCCGGCCGGCGCGGCGCCGAGGTCCGCTACGCCGCCTGCATGGTCCTGGCCACGACGCGGGCCGACGTCAACGGGGTGGTGCGGCGGCATCTGGCCGCCCGCAAGGCCAGCTTCGCCCCGATGGACGAGGCGGTCGAGCTCACCGGGATGGAGTACGGCGGCATCACCCCGATCGGCCTGCCCGCCGACTGGCCGATCCTGGTCGACACCCGGGTCGCCGAACATCCCGAGGTGGTCATCGGCAGCGGCCTGCGCCGGTCCAAGCTCGCCGTCCCAGGAGCCGCCCTGGCCGGGCTGAAGGGAGCGGAGGTGCTCTCCCTGACCATCTGACGGGGCCGCGGGGGCGGTGACCGATCGGGCGGGGGGTGAGACGCAGGCGGCAGGCCCGTTTCCGAACCGAGACCGTTGGAGGGGAAACCAATGACCCCGATCTGGACGTTGTACGAGTGGGAATGTGGCCTCGTGGTTCATCTCGTGGGCGGAGATTAAGCCGATATGGTGCTTCATGCCATGAACGATGACCGACTAGGGCCCTACCGGCTGCTCAGACGGCTCGGCGAGGGCGGCATGGGCGTGGTCCATCTCGCCGTCGATCCCCAGGGACGCCAGGTGGCGGTCAAGGTCCTGCGTGCCGAGGTCGCCGGTGACGAGGTCGCCAGGCGCCGGCTCTCGCGCGAGGTCGAGACCATGCGGCGGGTGCGCAGCGCGTACATCGCCGAGGTGATCGACGCCGACGTGACCGGCCACCGCCCCTACATCGTCACCCGGTACGTCGCCGGCCGCTCGCTCGACGAGATCGTCAAGGACGAAGGCCCGCTCGACCTGCCCGCGCTGCTCAAGGTCGGCCACGGGGTGGCCGCCGCGCTGGCCGCCGTCCACTCGGTCGGGGTGATCCACCGCGACCTCAAGCCGGGCAACGTGCTGATCCTCGACGGCGAGCCCGTCCTGATCGACTTCGGCATCGCGCAGGCGGTCGACGCGACCCGGCTCACCCAGACCGGCATGTTCATCGGCACCCCCGGCTACCTCGCGCCCGAGATCATCGAAGGGCAGGAGGCCGGGCCCGAGGTCGACGTGCACGCCTGGGCCGGCACGCTGCTCTACGCCGGCACCGGCCAGCCGCCGTTCGGCAAGGGCACGCTGGAGATGGTGTTCTACAACATCACCGCGGGCAAGGCCGACGTGGCGGCCGCCCCGGCGGCGCTCCAGCCGCTGCTCAAGGCCGCCTTCCAGCGCAACCCCGCCAAGCGGCCGAAGGCGGCGGAGCTGGCCGAGCAGGTGGCCAGGCTGATGCCCAGGGCGGGCCTGCCGGTCCCCGACGAGATCTCCACGGTGCCGCACCCCGACGCGGCCGCGCGGCCTCCGTACGAAGGGCCCACCACGCCCGCGCCCGGCGGGCTCCGCGGCGTGCCCTCCGTCCCGCCGGCCGGCAGCGGCCCCCAGGCGGCCTTTCCCGGTAGCGGCCCCCAGGCGGCCTTTCCCGGCAGTGGCCCCCAGTCCGCGTTTCCCAGTAGCGGCCCTCAGGCCGCGTTTCCGGGCAACGGCCCCGCGGTTCCCGGCAGCGGCCCTCAGTCCGTCCTCCCGAGCGGCCCGCAGGGTGCGGGCGGCTCGCACGAACCGGGCGGCGGGCCGCAGGGGCCGGCGCAGAGCCTGCTCAGCGGTCCGCCGGCGCACGGGCCGGGCGGCACAGGCGGTACGGGCGGCGGTGACAAGCCCGCGTGGGAGGTCTCCACGCCCGCCGTGACGCCGCGCAAGCTCGTCGAAGGGCATGACTCCCGCGTCCCACCCCCGGCCTCCGACCAGCAGTACGTCTCCCTGCTTCCCGGAGAGGGCGACCCGTGGCCGACCCGCAGGGTGAGCCCGGAGGAACTGCGCCAGATGCAGCGCGACGCCCAGCCGCCCGCCCCCTGGCAGCAGCAGGCCCCGGCCGGGCAGCACGTGCCGGAGGCCGACGTGCCGACCCGGCGGGTGCGGCCGGAGGCGCAGGACGTGCCCACCAGGAGGGTGCGTCCCGAGGCCCCCGACTACGGCAGGGGCGCCCCCGCGCCGCCGCCTCCCTACATCCCGCCGCAGGCCCAGTACCCTCCCGACCCGCAGACCAAGCGGGAGCCGTTCGTCCCCGGCGCCCGCCCCGGCCAGGCGCTGCAGCGATCGGCCGCCTACGGGGTGGCGGGCGGGATGCTGCTCATCATCATGATCGTGCTGGCCGCGCGGGCGCCGGTGCTGGTGGCCCTGGTGTCGCTGCCGTTCGCGGTGCTGCTGCGCGCCGCCGACCTGGCCCAGCCCGAGCTGACGGCCCGCCGCTCGACGGGCTCCGCCGCGCTGGACGTGGTCAGGGTGTTCGCCCATCCGAAGGCGCTGGCCAAGTCGGCGGGCGTCACGCTCGCCCTGGGCCTGTACGCGATCGTCCTCGGCACGCCTGTGACGCTCCTGCTCACGGTGGCGGCCGGCATGAGCCCGTACAACGCGCTGGCCTGGGGCGCGGCGGTGGCGCTGTGGACGGTGTGCGCGGGTCCCGGGGTCGAGGGCCCGGGGCGTCAGATGCGCAGGACGCTCTCATCGCTCGTACCCTCGAGAACAGCGGCGATGGTGATGGCGGGAGCGCTCGCGGCGGTGGCCGCACTCTCGCTGATCCTCGCTTACGGCACATTCGGGGACAACGCTAGGAGAGCCATATGGACTCCGGTGAACGTCGGGCCCGTGGTCGATCTGCTGGGCAAGCTGAAGGGAGACACGGGGGGATGACACGGGGACGATGGCGATGAGCGCGGGCAACACCCAGACGCCAGAGCGGCTCGGCCCGTACCGGCTGGTCAGGAAGATCGGCGAAGGCGGCATGGGGGTGGTGCACCTCGGCATCGACGGTGACGGCCGCGAGGTCGCCATCAAGGTCCTGCATCCGCACGTGGCCGCGGACCTGAAGGCGCGCGACCGGCTCACCCGCGAGGTCGAGACGATGCGCCGGGTGCGCAGCCCGCACGTCGCCGAGGTGCTCGACGCCGAGCTGGTGGGGGGCCAGCCGTACGTGGTGACCCGGTTCGCGCCGGGCCGCACGCTCGAGGAGACCGTGCTGTCCGACGGGCCGCTCGGCGCGCGCGAGCTCATCAGGCTCGCGCAGGGCCTGTGCCAGGCGCTGGTCGCCATCCACGCGGCGGACGTGATCCACCGAGACTTCAAGCCGTCCAACGTGATGCTCGTCGACGGCGAGCCGCTGGTCATCGACTTCGGCATCGCCCACCTGGTCAACGCGACCCGGCTGACCCAGACGGGCATGTTCGTCGGCACGCCGGGCTATCTTGCGCCGGAGATCATCCGGGACACCGAGATCACGCAGCGGGCCGACGTGCACTCGCTGGCCTCGACAGTGTTCTTCGCCGCGACCGGGGTGCCGCCGTTCGGCACCGGCTCGTTCGAGGCGGTGTGCTTCAACATCATGGAAGGCCGGGCGCAGCTCGACAAGGCGCCCGCGTGGCTGCGCGGCTGGCTGACCCGCGCGCTCCAGGTCGAACCCGAGGCCCGGCCCGACGCCCGCGAGCTGCTGCGCATGGCCAGGGCGCTGGACCCGGCGGTCACCACGTTCAACGAGTCCCCGGCCGAGGAGCGGCAGGGGGTGACCAAGCGGCTGTTCGGCCGGACGAAGATCATGGAGAACTTCTCCGACCTGCTGCCGCCCGTCCAGTACGAACGGCCGAGCCGGCCGTCCCGGGAGGAGAAGCCGCCGCCGTACGTGCCCGCCCCGGTCACGGCCCGGCCGCCGTGGCCCGACCAGCGGGTCGCGGGCTATCCCGCGCCGCCGCCCTCGTACGCGCAGCCGCAGCAGCGGGCCCAGGCCCAGCCGAAGCCCCGTACCTACGCGCCGCCGCCCGCCCCCACGCCGTCCGGCGAGCGCAAGCGGTATCTCGTGGGCAGTCAGTTCGTCGCGCTGCTCGCCCTGGTCACGCTGGTCGCGCTCGCGGTGATGATGCCGGTCATGGTGAGCGCGATCGCCATCGTGCTGGCGCTGGTGCTGCGGGTGGGCGAGAACCTGTTCGGCGACATGGTGCAGCGGCGCCAGGTGCGCGGCAGCAGCGCCGCCGACCCGCTGCTGGTTCTGGTCGGCACGCCGTGGGCGCTGGTCAAGGCCACGCTGGTGAGCGTGGTGCAGGTGCCGCTGGCGATCCTCTTCGGCGTGTGCGTCTGGGGCGTGCTGCGCTGGGGCGGCGGGCTGGGGGTGAACGAGGCGGCGGCGTACGCGGCGGGCGCGCTCGTGGCCGGCCTGTTCGTGCTGCCCGGCGGCGGCGCGCCGCGCAAGGCGGTCACCCGCACGCTCACCGGAGTGCTGCGCTCGCCGGGGGCGGCCTCGGTGGCGGCCCTGGTGATGGGCACGGTCGCGCTGTTCGCGGTGATGTACGCGGTGGGCGGCACGCCGTCGTGGGAGCCGTGGCGGGCCCCCGAGACCGTCATCGAGGAACTGACCACCCGCGCCCAGGACAGCGCGACAGGGCTGATCACCGGCCTGGTCGACGACCTCATGAGAGAGTTGGGGCTGGGCTTCCTGTCACCCTGGTCGTGAGTGTCCCCCGCGGCCGTCGTGGGGAGAAGTAGGGGTATGAGCGAGCACCTCGGCCCCTACCAGCTCCTGTCCCGGCTGGGATCGGGCGGGTTCGGCGCAGTGCACCTGGCCCTCGACCCCGAGGGCCGCACGGTCGCGGTCAAGGTGCTCCATCCGCACGTCGCGGCCGACTCGGCGGCGCTGGCCCGGCTGGCCCGCGAGGTCGAGACCATGCGGCGGGTGGGCGGCAGGAACGTCGCGGAGGTGCTCGACGCCTCGCTCGACGTCGACCGGCCCTACCTCGTCACCCGCTACGTGCAGGGCAGGCCGCTCAGCGCGGTGCCCGTGCCGGTGGCCGAGCTGCGCCTGCTGGCCACCGGGCTGGCGGAGGCGCTGGCGGCCATGCACGACGCGGGGGTGGTGCACCGCGATCTCAAGCCGGCCAACGTGATGATGAGCGAGGGCGAGCCGGTCGTCATCGACTTCGGCATCGCGCACGCGCTCGACTCGCTGTCGGTCACCGCCTCCGGCGCGGTGGTCGGCACCCCCGGCTACTTAGCCCCGGAGGTGCTGGAGGGCGGGGAGGCGGGACCGGCGGCCGACGTGTTCTCCTTCGGCGCGACGCTGGCCTACGCCGCCACCGGGCGTCACCCGTACGGGACGGGGCCCGCGTCGGCGGTCGCCTACCGCGTCGTCCACCACGAGCCCGACCTGGAGGGCGTGCCCGGCTGGCTGGAGCCGCTGCTGGCCCAGTGCCTCGCCACCGACCCGGCGGCGCGGCCGTCGGCCGCCGACGTGTGCGCGCGGCTGGGCGTCGAGGTGACGGAGCGGCCCCGTCGCCTGTCGCGGCTCCCGGTGGGTACGGCGCGCGGCTCCGGCCGTGATGTCCACCACATGGAGACGCGCGCGTGGCAGCCCGCCAGGGCGGGTCGCGAGCGCTCGGCGGAGGAGGCCAGGGCGCGCCACCGGGAGAAGGTGCGCAGGCGCTGGCTGGCCGGCTCGGCGGTGTTCGTGGCGCTGCTCGCGGCCGCGACCACCGAGCCGCTGCCGGAGGTGGCGCTGTTCCTGCTCGCGACGTTCTCCCTGGCAGTGGTGGTGGACGCGGGGTTCGCGCTGTTCTCGCGCGGCCCGCTCACCAAGGGCAGGGTCGTCGCGGACGCCTTGGGCGTGGCCGGGGCGGTGGGGCTGGCGGTGGGGCTGAGCGCGTTCTTCAGCACTCCCGTGCTGGCGTTGTTCGCGGGCACGGCGCTGGTTCTCGGCCTGGTGTTCCTGTTCACCGCCTGAGGCGGGGTGACCAGGGCCGCGCTGAACCAGCGGAACAAAGCTCGGTATGGTGGGGGTTGCGCGCGGAACCGTATCTTCGCGCGTAAGCTACCCGTGGGTAACATGGCGTCGGGGCACCCGCTGTCATCACGCCGATGGGGCCCTGGCAGTCTGGACAGGACATCCGGCGCCGACCGCTCGCGGCGGCGCACGCGAACATGGGAGGTCGGCCACCGGCCATGAACATTGTCGTCTGCGTGAAGCAGGTCCCCGACACGGCGACCGAGCGCAAGCTGAGGTCCGATGACAAGACCCTCGACCGCGACGCGGTCGACGGCGTGGTGAACGAGCTCGACGAGTACGCCGTCGAGGAGGCGCTCAAGCTCAAGGAGGCCCACGGCGGTGAGGTGACCGTCCTCACCATGGGTCCGGGCAAGGCCACCGAGACCATCCGCAAGGCCCTGGCCATGGGCGCCGACAAGGCCGTCCACCTCCTGGACGACGCGCTGCACGGCTCCGACGCGCTCGGCACCTCCTACGCCATGGCGCAGGCCCTGAAGAAGATCGGGTTCGACCTGGTCATCCTGGGCTCGGAGTCCACCGACGCGCGCACCGGCGTGCTGCCCGCGATGCTCGCCGAGCGGCTCGGCGCGCCGCAGCTCACCCTGGCCAACAAGGTCGAGATCGACGGCACGTCCATCAAGATCCAGCGGATCACCGACTACGGCTTCGACCGGGTCGAGGCCTCGCTGCCCGCCGTCGTGTCCGTGGTGGAGAAGATCAACGAGCCGCGCTACCCGTCCTTCAAGGGCATCATGGCGGCCAAGAAGAAGCCGGTCGAGACGCTGGGCGTGGCCGACGCCGAGATCGACGCCGGCCAGGTGGGCCTCGACTCCTCCTGGTCGCAGGTCGTCGACTTCGCCCAGGCCCCACCGCGCGCCGCCGGGACGGTCGTCAAGGACGAGGGCGACGGCGGCGCCAAGGTCGCCGAGTTCCTCGCGTCCAAGAAGTTCATCTGAGAACGGGGGTTTTACTGATATGTCGGAGATTCTCGTTCTCGTCGAGCAGGTCGACGGCGAGGTCAAGAAGGTCACGCTGGAGCTGCTGACCCTGGCCCGCGGGCTCGGCACGCCCGCCGCCGTCTGGGCGGGCCCCGGCTACACCCCGGACGCCAAGGCCAAGCTGGCCGAGTACGGCGCCGAGAAGATCTACGTGGCCGGCTCCGAGGAGATCACCGGTTACGTGGTCGGGCCCAAGGCCGAGCTGCTCGCCCAGCTCGTCGCCGGCAAGTCCGCCGCGGCCGTGCTGGTAGCCGCCACCGCCGAGGGCAAGGAAGTGGCCGGCCGGCTGGCCGTCAAGATCGACTCGGGTGTCATCACCGACGCCGTGGGCCTCGGCGACGGCTTCGTGGCCGAGCAGTCCATCTTCGGCGGCGGCGTGAACGTCCAGTCCAAGGTGAGCAGGGGCACCCCGATCGTGGCCGTGCGCCCCAACTCCACCGCGCCCGAGGCCGCCGCCGGCGCCGGCGCGGAGGAGGAGGTGTCGGTCTCGCTGTCCGACGCCGCCAAGTCCGCCCGCATCGTCGAGCGGGTCAAGCAGGAGAAGGGCGCCCGCCCCGAGCTGACCGAGGCCGCGATCGTGGTCTCCGGCGGCCGCGGCGTGGGCTCGGCCGAGAACTTCTCGGTCATCGAGGGCCTGGCCGACGCCCTGGGCGCGGCCGTGGGCGCCTCCCGCGCCGCCACGGACGCCGGCTGGTACCCGCACCAGTTCCAGGTGGGCCAGACCGGCAAGACCGTCTCGCCGCAGCTCTACATCGCGGCCGGGATCTCCGGCGCCATCCAGCACCGGGCCGGCATGCAGACCGCCAAGACCATCGTGGCGATCAACAAGGACCCGGAGGCGCCGATCTTCGAGCTCGCCGACTACGGCATCGTGGGCGACCTCCACCAGGTGGTCCCGCAGCTCACCGAAGAGGTCGACAAGCGCAAGTGACCACTCCGCTCGCATGA
>NZ_JAPNNL010000067.1 GCF_027620315.1 Nonomuraea corallina
CTTCTACACGATCGTCACTGTCCGTCGAATTTCGGAAATGGTCATGAATCCACCCTCATACCGCACCAGAAGAAGCATGCGGTATGAGGAATTTCTGCCAGCAATATTGGAAGCTCGTCGGTCCGCATCAGCGATACGCCAGAAGATTACTGGGATGTTCCTCGATCCGGGCCTTGATGAGCGAGCGGAAGAACCGCGCGGCCCGGCCTCCTGAGGGCGCCCGTCCGTATCGCGACGGCCCTCGTTCGCGATGGAACCGTTCGAGTTCGGAACAGTCTGTCGGTGATGCCTGCATGAGGTCCCGTATTCCTCTATTGTTTCGCCTCGTGGAGAGGTCGCCGAGAGGAGGGCACTGTGGTTGATCTGCGCGACTGGTCTGGTCTGGTCCGGGGCCGGCACGATCACTTCGATGGTCTATACGTACGTGCCCTCATCGGCTCAGTCGGCCAATCATTCGCGAGCCCTTTTCAGGTCCTGGCCAACGACGGGCGCCGCTACTTCGTCAAGGCGCTGGATGGTTGCCAGGAATTCGCACGCGGCTCGCTTGCCGTTGAATATGTAGTAGCCGAGGCGGGGCGCCTGATCGGTGCGCCGGTGTGCGACAGTAGCCTGATCAGGATCCCCGAAGATTTCGCTGACTGGCCGATGCCGTTCGGCAAGCTCCAACCTGGCATCGCACATGCGAGTGCGGCGATAGAGCAGGCGGTGGAGTCACGACCGGCGTTGCGGCACCGCGTGCAGAACGACAACCGCAGCCGCCACGTTGGGCTTTACGCCCTGTATGACTGGTGCTTCGGTGATGATGCGCAATGGCTCCACGATCTGGACGACGACCGAGCTATCTACAGCCACGATCATGGCCTGTACCTGCCGCCTCACGACGGGAGCATCAGGGCGGAACTCCTGCAGCGATGCGTCGACGAGCCGAACGAGTTGCCCGACCCCGCTGCAGGCCTCGCCCCAGAGGCGGTCCGGGGAGTCTCAGAGGCACTTGAGAGAATCAACCGCGATGCTCTCGTCAACGTTGTGCGTAGCGTGCCAGCATCGTGGCCAGTGACCGATGACGATCTGGAAGCCCTCGGTTGGTTCCTCGAACATCGGGCGTCAGAGGTTGCAGCCAGGGTACGAGCGTTGATTTGAAGGGAGGTCGGTCCAATGAGTCGTTACGTCTACTCGGTTGTTCGCTGTCTCCCGGACCCGCGCACCGGTGAATTCGTCAACATCGGGGCTGTTGCCGGAGATCCTCTCACTGGCCGGTGGGCGGTCAGGCAACTGAGCAATACTGAAAGGATCCGCAAGTTCGTCGGCGGGCCGGCTCTCGAGGCGGCCACGAGTTGCCTCATAGCCCTCGGTGAGGAGATCGACCAGAACCAGGCCGCCCTCATGGAGGACGATGCCGAGCCTCTCGGAGAGGACTGGCTGGCGACACTACACCGCAATCATCGGAACGTCGTCCAGTTCAGCGAGCCTGCACCGATACTGGCGAACGACCCACAAGAAGCCCTCGCCTTCGTGTTCGATCACCTCATCATCGATCCCGTGACGCCGTCGAAGGAGCCGCATGTCACTAAGTACGATCTGCGTCGTAACCTTCGAGAAGCATTCAAACGAGCGATGATCCAAGAGAGTCTGATCCGCTCCAAAGTCGAGATCTTCGTGGGCGCTCGCGTGCACACACCCATCGATTTCGCGATCGCGAATGGCAGAGCAGTTCAACTCACGCAGGCATGGTCATTCCAGCTCGCCCAGGTTGACGACGTTCCTATGAAGGTGAAGGCCTGGGGGTACGCGCTCGAGCGGCTGCGGAGGGGCGAAGAAGCACGGGTCATCGACTCGGCCGGCCGAACGAGCACCATCAGCGCCAACGTTGACCTGCAGGTGGTGATCGCTCCGCCCCAGACTCACCAGCAGCGGGATGCGTTCGAAGAAGCCCAGCAGGTGTTTCGGAATCTTTCCGCTGATGTTCATGATCTCGCTGACGTGTCGGCTGTCACGTCAAAGGCGGCCGAGTTGGCGCAAACGCTTCGGTAGCTTCTGGTCTGCCCACGGGCCGTGACAAGTTGAAGGTCCTCGGCTCGGAACCTGGCGTCGTACGGCTGATCCTGTCAGCCGTACGACGAACACGGCCTGCTGCCGGACGTGCTGCACTTCGACCCGGCCCAGCCGGCCGCGTACCCCAATGGGCGGACGTTCACCGAAGACGTCATCGACATCCGCGTCGCGTTGCTCACCAAGAACGAAGCGCCGCCCACCGGACTGACGCCGCACACCGACACCCTGGACCGGTTCCCGTACCTCGGCGACCCGCACCCGGCGGCCACCTCCTGACGGACCAGGGCCCCCGAAGGCCCCGCGTCAGGCGGTTTTGTCGCGCATTTCGGTGATGGGTTCCGGAAGAATGATGCGCACCTCGACCTTGCGCGGCTCCTGAGCACCAGTGGCGGAAGCGTCGGTTCTCATCTCGGCCAGGCAGTCCAGGAGGTCGGTCAGTTCTTTGAAGAGCTTCTTCTCGCGTTCCGACACGTTGGGTCTGAACCTTATCCAGTCGTCGACGGTGAGTGGAGCTTGGCCGTAGGCGCGCCACTCTCGCAGATCGACGCTGGCCCAGAAAGCATTCTCCGTCTGGGCGTGCAGGTTGCGCAGGAGAACCTTCCGCGTTCCCTTGGCACGTCGCTGTTCGTTACTGGTCAGGTCGATGAGGTTTGTCAGGTGCCTGTTCAGCGTGTCCAAAGCGCCCATGAGCGCGGCGAAGGGATCGTCGGAAGCCGGGTGGGAGAACGCTCGGCGGACCTCCTTCTGGGTCCGTTCGATCTGTTCGTCCAGCATGGCGAATGGATCATTGTCCCTCATGGTGAGTGGAGTCTCGAGACGCGGTCGTTGAGGGTGTAGGCTTTCGCGCGGATGGTGGCGTCGGCGAGTCCGGCGACGATGGCTGGGACGTCTTGCCGGAGGGAGAACAGAGCCGCGCGCCGAATCACGTCCTGTTCCGGTTCCACAGGCCCCAGGTGATTCTCGACGTCGGTCAAGTCCTCAAGGATTCGGTCGCGGAGCTCCCCCAGCCGCGTGGCTGCCATGCTGAGGGAAATGGTGCCCGTTCGCGTGCTGATCTCCCCGACACTCGTGACGAAAAAGGCGACTCGTCGCTGCAGTCGGGCGAGGGACTCGGGTGTGGGCCGCCCGATGTAGTCGCTGATCGAGGTCACCGTGGTGTCGATGTCACTGATCAGCCTGATCAGCCACCGGGCGACCGTGGCCGCGTTGTCGGCGGCGGTTTGCTGCCAGCCGTCCGCATCGGCGTCGTGCTTGAATCCGTCGGCCAGGTCACTGATGCCGCGGATCGTGAGGGCGTCGATCTTCGACACGTGGGCCGCGTTGGACAGGCCCGCGCTCTCCATCTCGATGGCTACGGCGTCGTTGTAGTGGAATCGCAACTGGTTCTTGAGCGGGGACTCGGCCGAATTCAACACGACCTCGCCCGAGGCTATCGGCTTCGTGTGAACCCCGAACCTCGCCTGACCCCACGGTCTTCTCCTGGTTACCACTTTGGCCCGCTGCAGCAGACGGTGGGATCCTGGCCAGCTGTCCGGGCGAGCCAAGACACGTTCGCCCTCGTGTTTGGCCGAGTGGTACCAGTAGGTTTTGGTGCCAATGACGACGTCGCCCTGTTTGACCTTGTCCGGAGCCAGGCTGCCTGCGATCCCCACCATGAGTACGGCACGGGGCGAGAATCGCTGGATCGCCTGTGTCGTGACCACGGCGGCTCCAAGGTTGCCGGGACCGAGTTCGGCTATCACCACCTGCCACGGGCAGCCGTGCATCGTGCCGATTTCGAAGGTGGTCCCGGATTCGTGCTCATCCGTCTCCAACTCCGTCAGATGCTGGTAGACAGCGTTGTACTCGACTTCGAGGGCTGTCAGCACGATGATCTGTTCCGGCATCGAGAACCTCACCTCACCGCGGGTCCTCATTATCACCTCCGGCATCTGGTACGAACAGAGCCCACCCGCCCAGCGCGGGCCCGTCCAAACCTCCGCACGGGAGGACGTAGCCATGAGGAGGACCGGCAGCCTATCCCGGCTTCACGTGGCCCTGCCTCGCCGCCTGCTCTGTCGCCTGGTCGCAGTACGCCGGGGCGATCTGGGCGGCTGCCATCCGCAGAGCAGCGGTGGTCAGCGGCGGGCGTGGGATCAGCGCCTCGCTGTCGGTGGCTTCCATCCGATTGCCGGACCACGCAAGCCCGGGTCATCCGCATGAAAGGCATGTCGTACGCGGGTGGCCCGGCCGTCATGGTGGTCAGGTCGCCATCGGTGAGTTCCAGGAGGTAGGCGCTGCCCGCTCGCCGTGGGTCCCAGTCGCGATCGACGATGATCGGCTGCGAGTACTTCCTCAGAATCGCCATGGAACTCTGCGCCGCACGAGTTGCCGGAGTTCAGGTGAAACCGTAGCCTGTGCCCGGCTTCGGGCGAAAGGTTTGCAGGCGCGAACCAGGCGGCCACCCCCGTCGGCTGATCCCGTCAGCCGTACGCCGCCAGGAACGCCTCCGCCGCCTGGTCGGCGATGTGGTCGAGTTCCTTGGGGTCCGGGCCCGCCTGGGCGCCGGCGAACATCAGCTGGTTCATCGGCTTGTACATGACCAGCCCGGCGAACTGGTACGCCGCCAGCGTCGGGTCCGCCGGCTTCCGCAGCAGCCCGCGGTCCGCCAGGCGTTCCAGCGCCTGGCCCAGCAGCACCAGCGACTGGTGGAAGCCGCGCTCGAACCACGCCCCGGAGATGTCGGGGAACCGGTCGGCTTCGGCGATGACCAGGCGGCGCAGTTGGAGGACGTCGGGCCGGGTGAGGTTGGCGAGGAAGTCGCGGGCGAGGTCGCGCAGGGCCTGGCGCGGGTCGGTGGCCTCGTCGAGGATGCTCCCGTACGTCTGCTCGAAGCCGTCCACGAGGTGGGCGGTGGTGCCGAGGATGATCTCGGCGAAGAGGTGCTTCTTGTCCGCGAACTGCTTGTAGACGGTCTGCTTGGACACGGCGGCCTTGGCGGCCACCTCGTCCATGCTCGCGCCGAGGTAGCCGTTCTGCAGGAACACCTCGGTGGCGGCCGCCAGGATGGCGCGCCGTTTCCTGGCGGTGCGTCCGCCGTCCGGCCGGGCACCGCTCTGCTGTGGGTCCACAACACCTCCTCGAAGCCTCGGCAAGGATAGTACTGGACAGTTCCGTACCAAGAAGAGTACTGTACCGTCCAGTTCTGAGAAACAGAGGAGATCCATCATGGGGACGGTTCGCTCCAAGGACGGCACCATCATCGCGTTCGACGCGGTGGGCGAAGGGCAGCCGTTGATCATGGTCGACGGCGCGACCTCCCACCGGGCCGTCAACCCGCTGGGAGCGCAGGTGGGTGAGCTGCTCCGCGACGGGTTCCGGACGTACACCTACGACCGGCGCGGGCGCGGCCAGAGCACCGACACCGCCCCGTACGCGACGGAACGCGAGATCGAGGACCTGGCGGCACTGATCGACGACGCCGGAGCGCCGGCCATGGTCTGCGGCGCCTCCTCCGGCGCGGCCCTGGCCCTCGACGCCGCGGCGGCCGGGCTGCCGATCAACCGGCTGGTGCTGTGGGAGCCGCCGTTCATCATCGACGACTCCCGCCCGCCCGTGCCGCCCGACTACGTCCAGCGGCTCGACGACGCCATCGCCAAGGGCCGTCCGGGCGACGCCGTGGAGGTGTTCTTCACCGCGGCGATCGGCATGCCCGCCGAGGTCGTGGCCGGCATGCGGCAGAGCCCGTTCTGGCCCGCCGTCGAGGAGGTGGCGCACACGATCGCCTACGACGGACGGTTCGTGGCGGACACCATGGCGGGCAAACCGCTCGACAAGGACCGCTGGGCCACGGTCGACGTCCCCGTTCTCGCCATGCACGGCGACGGCACCGAGCCGTGGCTGATGGTCGGCGCCCGCGCCGTCGCCGACCTCCTGCCGACCGCGACCCTCCAGGTCGTCAAGGGGGAGAACCACGGCGTCGAGGCCGACGTGCTCGCCCCCGTCCTCAGGCGGTTCGCCGAGTCCGGGTGACGCGATGGGCAGACATACAGAAGGACATACAGAAGTACGCTTCTGTAATGCCGACCGCAGTCTTTACGGGGACTTCCCGTCGGAGGTGGGTTCGGGCGTGGTGCCGGACCCCGCACACCGCACCCAGATCGAGATCGACGTGGTGGTGCTCGCCGCCCAGGAGCCGGGGCGGCCTCGCCGGGGCCGCCGGGTTTGTCAGCGGGGCGTCGTCGCGCGCAGGAAGAGGGGCTCGGCGGCGGCCCGGGACTCTGCGCTGATCGGGGTGGGGCGGAACGTCGCCGGGTCGAGGTTGACCACGGCGCGGTAGCCCTCCGCGTAGGTGGTCTCGTGGTCGGCCGACAGGACGAGGAAGCCGTAGACCACGCTGCTGCTGCCCATGTTCTCGATCCACAGGCGCACCGCCAGCTCGCCGGCCGCCGTGACGGGCGTCCGGTACGTGATCTTGAATTCGCGCACGGCGAAGGAGACGTCCTTGAAGGCCGACGTGGCGGGGTCCGGCGTCCAGCCGAGTCTGTTCCAGTAGGCGGCGATCGCGCGCTCCACCAGCAGGGAGTAGCGCGAGTTGTGCAGCAGGCCCATGAGGTCGAGGTCGTCGAAGTGGACGTGGACGGGTTCGTAGTGCCCTTCGTCGGTCATTCAGTCCTCCGGCAGGAGTGCGGGGTCGGGGCAGAGCGCGCGCAGCCTCTGCAGGACGGCGCGGCGCGAGTAGGTGATGGCCTGAGGCTCTCTGAACAGCCGTGAATGGGCGACGGCCAGCTCGCCGAGGGCTTCGATCTCGTACGCGAGCTGGGCGGGATCGACGTCGGGCCGGAGATCGCCGCACTCGACCGCCTCGGCGGCGACGCGCCGCAGGAGCGCCAGCCAGTCGCGCATCGCCTGCGAGACGCGCTCGCGCACCGGGCCGGGGCGGTCGTCGAACTCGGTCTGCACCGTCAGGAAGAAGCAGCCGCCGGGCAGCACCCGGTCGGTGTAGAAGCGCAGCCGCGCCTCGTGCAGCGCGAAGAGCCGCCGGACGCCCCTGGGGGCGTGCAGGGCGGGGGAGATGATCCGCTCGGTCCACTGGCGGACGGCCCAGTCGACGGCGTCGAGCTGGAGCTGCTCCTTGTCGCGCCAGTGGGCGAAGAACCCCGACTTGCTGATGCCGAGCGCGGTGGCCAGGCGGCTGAGGGACAACCCGTCGAGGCCCTCCACGGAGGCCAGGCTGACGGCTTGGCCGAGGATCGCCTCCCTGCTGCGCCGGCCGCGCAGCAGGCGTCCGTCGTCTGTCATGTCTCCATACTATATGAACGATCGGTCGTTTAGTTTGAGAGCCGGGTGATCGCGTGGCTCACCCGTTAAACCAGCTGTTCGGCGGATAAGGAGAAAGCGACAGTAAAGCCCTTGAGCTGAGGAGATGCGCATGCTGCGTCGGAGGAGCCACAAGGCCATGCTCGCCACGGCCGCCATGGTGGGGGTGCTCGGACTGACGGGTGCCTGCGGAGGCGGGGGCGACGGTGGGGACGACGATCCGGACGTCGTGGTCACCAACCCGCAGGACGACAACGACCAGGACGACAACGACGGCGACTGAGGATCGGCGGCATGGTCCGATCGCTCCGGGCGCGCTTCAGGGCGGAGCGATCGGACTTGCCGGGTGGCGCGAGGGCGTCAGAGCGCGGCGAGCAGGGCCGTCACGTGGGGGAGGGGATCGGCGGCGACGGGACGGACCAGCACCGTGTCCGCGCCCGCCGACCACAGGGCCCTGACGTGCGCCGCCGCCTCCTCGGGGGTGCCGACCGCCATCGCCACCTCCTCGGCGGCCACGTCCAGGAACGCCGCCTGCTCCGCCGCGAGGTGACCGGGGAACCCCGGCCCGACGTGCAGGTAGGTGAAGACGACGAGTTCGTGGTCGCCGGCGGCGGCGATCTGGCCGAGCGCCTGCCGGACCCGGTCGGGGCCGAAGCCCTCGGGCAGGATCGTGCCCTGCGCCACCCGGCCCGAGAGCGCCAGCGAGCGCGGGCGCAGGACGCCCGCCAGCACCGGCGGGACCACCTCAGGCGGATGCACCAGGGACAGCCCGTCCAACTGGACCGACCGGCCCGCCATGGTCACCGTCTCGCCCCGCAGCAACGCCCGTACGGCGGTGATCGTCTCCTCCAGGAGGGCGAGCGGAGACGGCGCCGCGGCCCCCGCCCGCGCCATCCAGGCCGGCACCCCGTGCCCGATCCCCGCGGCCAGCCGGCCGGGGTGCAGCCGGGCGAGGTTGGCCAGCTCCATGGCCAGCAGCATCGGGTTGCGCAGCGGCGCCGGGGCGATGCCGAGGCCGACGCGCAGCCGGGAGGTGACGGCCAGGGCGGTGGCGGCGGAGGAGATCCCGCCGGTCCAGCCCAGGTCCTCGACCACCCACAGGTCGTCCACCCGGTCCAGGTCGTCGAGCGCGCGCGCCACCGGCACCAGCTGTTCGGGCGGCAGGTCCCTGTCGAAGATCACGCCCAGTCTCATGGTGCCTCCCGAGCCATGCGCCAGTAGTAGCGGAACAGGCGGCCGACCTCGGAGTAGCCGGCCCGCAGGAACGCCGCCGCCGTCGGCGTGTTGGCCACGTCGGTGGCGGCCACGACGCGTTCGACCCCGGCCTCGGCCAGCGTCCGTGTGCCGTGGGCCAGCAGGTCGTCGACGTAGCCGCGGCCGCGGTGCTCCGGCACCACCCCGATGTAGGCGATCGAGTGGTCGTCGGGCGCGACCAGGCCGACCGGCTCGTCGTCCAGGTAGCCGAGCACGAACCAGCCGGGCTTGCCCCTGCGGTTCATCAGGTCGTCGTACATCCAGCGGGCCTCGTGCTCGGCTCCCGCCGTCGCCAGCTCCTGCCGCGTGTCGTAGTCGAGCGACCCGTACGAGATGCGTACGAGCACGTCGAGCACCCGCGCCGGGTCGAGTTCCCTGGCCGGGCGGTAGGTCAGCCGGCCGGGGTCGGCGGGCAGGTCGCTGCCGAGCCGCCATTCGAGCAGCAGCCGTTCGACCTCCATCGTGAACCCGGCGCCGGTCAGCGACTCGTGCTGGAGGGCCCGGTCGACGAGCGGTGACAGGCCGGGCGGCAGCGGGATGTCATGGATGAGCTTGGCGACCCCGGACGCGGCCTGGGCGCGGCGCAGCAGGCGCGCGGCGGCGGCCGGGTCGGGGCCCGGTTCGAACTGCCAGACGAGCACCGGCTCGGCGCCGGCGAAAGGGGCCCAGAGCGCCAGGCGGGCCGGGCCGTCCACGAAACACCACTCCGGCCGTGTCCTGCCCTCGCCGTGGGCGGACCCGAGCTGCGACCGCGCGGGCTCGGGGAACTCATCGAACAACGCATGCCTCCACAGGCGAGGGGACGACCTCGGACATCGTCTCGCATGCCGGCCGGGGTCTACGCGGCGGTGCCGAGCGCCGCCTGCGCGTCGGCGAGTGAAGGGCTCGTCTCGAAGTGGCGGTCCAGGTTCGTGATCGTCAGCAGGTGGCTGATCATGCCCTCCTGGAGGACCAGGATCAGCCTGCCGCCGGTGCGTCGCACGTGGTTGAGCGTCGAGACCAGCACGCCCAGCCCCACGGAGTCGCAGAACGGCACCTCGCTCAGGTCCATGACCAGGTTGAGCGGGCCCGGAGTGGAGAGGACCGGCTCCAGCTCGGCCCGCAGCCGGGGCGCGCCCGCCACGTCGAGCTCACCCGAGACGCCGACGACCGTGCAGAGATCCTCCTGCCAGCACCTGACCACCATGGGGAAAAGGTTGCCCTCAGGGGGGATTGTTAACCTATTTCTTGCAGATGTTCTGCGTTGCGGTTTCCGCGGTCGGGGTAGCGCTCGGCTTCGCCGACGGGCTCGTCCGGGGCTTGGCCACCTTCGGCTGGTCGGCGCCGAGGACGACCTCGATCCCGTCCACGTCCGCCTGGCGCAGGTCCGCCCCCGGGATGGCGGCGGCGACCGCGCGGGCGGCGGCCTCCTGGCCGGCGGCGTGCCGCACCACCGTCTTCTTGTAGTCCTTGCGTTTGGTGTTGCCCGCGTCGTCGGGCACCCGGAAGCCGTAGGCGATCAGGGCCGTCCGCGTCCGGGCGCCGAGACCGCTGATCAGCGTGCCGTTGAGCACCTTGACCGTGACCTGGTCCGGCGCGACCGCGGCCGGCTTGGCCGACGTCCTGCCCGAAGGGCTCGCCTTCGGGGTGGGCTTGACCAGGTCCTGGTCGGCCTCGATGGCCCGGAACAGCTCGCGCGCCTTCTGCTTGTCCCACAGCACCGCCGACTCGCCGGTGGGGGTGCGGTAGTCGACGTCGGTCAGCGGCACGTCGGCGAACTGGACGTTGTCGAGCTTGACGTCCCTGAGCTGGGTGGCCAGGCCGAGCAGCCCGTCGTCGGGGTCCACCTTGATGGTGCCGAGCGTGGTGTTGACGAACGAGGCCAGCTTGGCCGGGTTGGCCAGCGTGTCGGCGCTCAGCGCGCGGTTGAGCAGGGCCGAGATCACCTGCTGCTGGCGGTCGATCCGGTCGAGGTCGGAGCGGGCGGTGGCGCGGGTGCGGGCGTAGCCCAGCGCCTGCACGCCCTGGAGCTCGTGGGTGCCGGCGGCGAGTTCGAGCCCGGTCTTGGGGTCGTTGATCGGCACGGGGGTGCAGACGGTGACGCCGCCGAGCGAGTCGACCACGTCGATGAAGCCGAGCACGTTGACCTCGATGTACCGGTTGATCTTCAGGCCGGTGGCCTGCTGGACCGTCTGCACGGTCAGCTTCGGGCCGCCGAACTGGTAGGCCGCGTTGATCTTGTGGTCGCCCTTGCCGGGGATCGTCGTCCAGGTGTCGCGCGGCAGGCTGACGACGGTGATCCTGCTGTGGTCCTCCGACAGGTGGATCACCATCATGGTGTCGGTGCGCTGGCCGGACTCGCGGCCGAGCTTGAGCTCGTTCTGCTTCTTACGGGTGAGGTCGTCGCGCTTGTCGACGCCGACCAGCAGGATGTTCTCCGCCCCGCGCGGCGCCGTCTCCTCCACCCCCGCGTCGACGGTGCCGATCTGGCGCGGGGTCGCCCACACCACGCCGGTGCCGACCAGCACGCCCATGGACAGCAGGCCGGCGACGATCGCGTTGCGCCGGCGCACCCGGGCGCTTCTGCGCGGCCTGCGCCGTACGCCGGCGAGCTTGACGCCGCCGTAGGCGTCGCCGCCCACGATCACCCCGGCGTCGTCCTCGCTCGGGTCGCGCATGGCCGTGTCCCCCCTCCGTGCCGCCGGAGGATTGCGCCGTCGATTGCCGTCCTCCCGTGGTCGTACAGTAGCGTGAGCCCCGCCATGAAGCAGTTCCCCGACTCGCCGCACGCGCCAGCGGAGACGCGTGGCTGGCCCCCCATCTCCGTCGTCATGCCGGTCCTCAACGAGGAGCGCCATCTCCGCGAAGCCGTCGACCAGGTCCTAGCCCAGCACTACCCGGGCGAGATCGAGGTCGTCCTCGCCATCGGACCGTCACGCGACCGCACGCAAGAGGTCGCCGACGCGATCGCCGCCGCCGACCGCCGCGTGGTCGTCGTGCCCAACCCCACCGGCCGCACGCCCAACGCGCTCAACGCCGCCATCGCCGCCTCCCGCAACGGCATCATCGCCAGGGTCGACGGCCACGCCATGCTCCCGCCCGACTACCTGCGGGTGGCGGTCGAGACCCTGTACGAGACGGGCGCCGACAACGTCGGCGGCGTGATGGCCGCCGAGGGCGTCAGCCCGTTCCAGCAGGCCGTCGCGCGCGCGATGACCTCGAAGATCGGGGTGGGCGCCGCGGCCTTCCACGTCGGCGGCACGGCCGGGCCCGCCGACACCGTCTATCTCGGCGTGTTCCGGCGCTCGGCGCTCGACCGGGTGGGCGGCTACGACGAGCACTTCCAGCGCGCCCAGGACTGGGAGATGAACCACCGCATCCGCCAGACCGGCGGCCTGGTGTGGTTCCAGCCGCGGATGCGGGTCTCCTACCGGCCGAGGCCCAACGTCAAGGCGCTGGCCAAGCAGTACTTCCACTACGGCAGGTGGCGGCGGGTGGTCGCGCGCACCCACGAGGGCACGATCAACCTGCGCTACCTCGCGCCGCCGGTCGCGGTGCTGGCGATCCTGCTCGGGCTGGTGGTCGCGCCGTTCTTCCCGCTGGGGCTGATCGTCCCCGGCGGGTACGCCGCGGCCATCGTGGCGGGGTCGATGCTGACCGGGAGCGGGCTGCCGTGGAAGGCCAGGCTGTGGCTGCCCGTGGTGTACGCGACCATGCACATGTCGTGGGGCTGGGGCTTCCTCACCAGCCCGCGCGGGCTGGCCCGCCCGCCCCGCTGACGCCTCCGGAACCTCCCCGCGCCGCCTCGCCGCCCACCGGCGGGGCGGCGCCCTCATGTCCGCCCACGAGTCCCGCCGGATGCCGGGAGCCGTGCGCGAAGGCGATCCGGGCGCTCAGGTCTCGACGACCTGGCCGGTCAGCCCGGAGACCAGGGCGTCGAGGCAGGCTCGGGCCGCCTGGCCGCCGGTCGACGGCCCGGTGAGCACCGCGTTGACGCGGACGCCGTGCCCGGCCCACTCGGCCGCCAGCACCCGCGCCAGCTCGGCGGTCGCCGCCCTGGCCGGCGCGGCGACGCTCCCGTCGCCGCCGCCCGCCAGCAGGACGAGCGCGCCGCCGCTCTCCCTGAGCAGCGGGTACGCGGCCCGCGCGACGTTCGCCGCCCCGAGGCAGGCCAGCGCCACCGCCTCGGCGCGGGCGCCCGCCAGCTCGCCGTCCACGGGGACGGACAGGTGGACCACGTGGTCCACGGGGCCCGCCTCGGCCAGGGCCTTGGCCGCCTGCTCCTCCGTACCGGCCAGTTGGGCGGGGAAGGAGCGCACCGCCGCGCCGTGCCCCCCGGCCAGGGCGGCGAGCCGCGCGCCGTCGCCGAAGACCGCCAGCGTCCGGCCGCCGAGGACACGCCGGTAGTCCGCCGGGGCGGGGGCGGGCGCGCTCGCGGCGGCCAGGCGCAGCAGCCGCTCGGCGATGGACAGGTCGAGCGGGTGGGTGACCTTCAGGTTGCGCTCGCTGCCCGGCACCAGGTGGATCGGCACCTCCGGCAGGTAGCGCAGCACCACGCCGCAGTCGTCGGTCGCCTGGCGGGTGGCGAAGTCCGGGTCGGCCATGGCCCGCCGGTACGCCTCGCGGATCACCGACAGCCGGAACGCCTGGGGCGTCTGCGCGCGCCGCAGCCGCGACCGGTCCAGCACCTCCCGGACGAGGTCGCCCTCGGCGACCAGCACCGTGTCGGAGCTCGGGATGGCCACCTCCACGGCCTCGTACGTCTCCAGGGCGCGGACGCAGTCGGCGATGATCCGGGGCTCCAGCAGCGGGCGTACGGCGTCGTGCAGGAGGACGTTGCACTCCCGCTCACCCACCGCCCGCAACGCCCGCCAGGTGCTCTCGGTGCGGCTCTCGCCGCCCTCGACGACCGCGGTCACCTTGCCGAACCCGCACCGCCGCACCAGCTCGCGCACCGGCTCCACGAACCCCGGCGTCATCAGCACGACCACCTCGTCGATGGCGTCGGACGCGTCGAAGAGCGCGATGGTGTGCTCCAGGATCGTCCGCCCGGCGAGCTTGATGAGCTGTTTCGGCTCGGTGTGTCCGACACGCTGACCGACGCCGCCCGCGAGAACCACGCCGATGGAGGGCAGCCGAGAAATCATAGTTCGAGGGTAACGGTCCTGGTCCGTGCTATCGCGTGGACCGATCGCTACGCTGTGTGTCACGCGCTCCCTCATCGCACGGGAGGATCCGCGCCTTGACAGACTCACTCACGGGGAGCGGCACGGCCGTGTGGGCGGTGCTGCTCGCCACGACTCCCGGGGGCCGGCTCGGCTGCCGCGAGGGCACACTGCTGGACCGGCTCACCGGTCAGCTCACCGCGCTGCGGGTGCGGGAGGTCCAGGTCCTGACGTCCGACGGCGGGCTCGCCGCCGACCTGCGCGGCGTGGCCAAGCTGGCCCGCGTGGCGGTGGGGGCGGTCGCCCTGGTCCCCGGCGACCTGGTGGCGCACACCGAGGCGCTGGCCATGCTGCTGGAGCACCCGGCGCGCGACACGCGGGCGCTGGTCGCCGCCGGGTCCGCGGTGGGGCCGACGCGGCCGCCGCTCCGGATCGAGGGCGGGCGGATCACCGCGGCGGGCAGCTCGTTCCACACCGTTCCCGAGGCCAACGCCGCGTTCGCGGGCGTGGTGCAGGTCGGCGAGGCCGACCTCGGCGCGCTCGCCGACGTCGCCGAGGAGCTGGCCGAGCTGGCGGAGTCGGGCAGGCTCGGCCCGGTCACCCCGGCGGAGGCCGTCGACCTGCTGCTGGTCGGCCTGGTGAGGTCGGGCGCGCGGGTGCGCCCGGCAGCGCTCGGGCCGCTCCACAGCACCCGGGCCACCGCCCAGACCTCCGCCGACGCGGCGATCGAGCGGCTGGCCGAGGTGGACGAGGACGAGGTCCGGCTCGACCGCGCGGTGAAGTCCGACGACGGCTTCTTCGCCTCCCACTGCGTCTCGCCGTTGACCCGGCGCCTGATCAAGCCCGCGCACGCGCTCAGGCTCACCCCGAACGCCGTCACCGGCATCTCGATCGGCCTGGCGGTGCTGGCGGCGATCTGGTTCTCGGCCGGCGGCCGGGGCGCGCTGGTGGCCGGGGCCGTGCTGTTCTACCTGTCGTTCGCGCTCGACTGCCTCGACGGCCAGCTCGCGCGCTACACGCGCGGTTTCACGCCGCTCGGGGCGTGGGCCGACGGGATGGCCGACCGGCTCAAGGAGTACGCGGTCTACGTCGGGCTGGCCTACGGCTACGTGGCCACGCACGCCTCCGGCGGCGGCAACCCGGACGGGATCTGGTTCCTCGCCGTGGCCGCGATGATCCTGCAGTCGGTCCGCCACTCGATCCACTTCTCGTACGCCGGATCGGTGTGGGACGCCGGCCAGGTCGGCCCGCTGTGGGCGGGGCCGGTCCGCTCCCTGCAGGAGCCGGCCGCCGCCGCCCGCGGCGTCCGTCCCCGGCAGGGGCTGCTGAGGATCGCCCAGCGGGTGCGGCGCGGCTCGGCCGTCCACTGGCTGCGCAGGATCGTCGCGCTGCCCATCGGGGAGCGCACGGCGCTGATCGCCGTCACGGCGGCCCTGTCCGACGCCCGGGTGACGTTCGTGGCGCTGCTCGGCTGGGGCGGCGTGGCGGCCGTCTACCAGCTCGCCGGCCGGATGGTGAGGTCCGCGGAATGATCTCTGTTCACATGGTCCCGGTGCCGCGCGGCAAGGTCGTCGCCTACCGCGACGACGGGCCGCTCTCGCGCGGCATGGGCATGCTCGTGGCCGGGCAGCTCCCGCCGCTGCCGCCGCTCGCCGCCGCCGCCTTCGTCACCGGGATCCTGCTGCTGATGGGGATGGCGGGGGCCGGCGGGCTGGCCGTGTTCGCGCCGCTGGTGACGCTGCTGCTGGCCGGGCCCGGCAGCTCCCACCCGCACGACGGCCGGTACGACTGGATGGCGCCGCCCGTCCTGCGCGCGATCGAGTACTCCTTCATCGCCGCCTGCGGCTTCGCCTACGACGTGCCCCCGCTGCTGATCTTCCTGGTGCTCGGGGCCGCCGCCTTCCACCACTACGACCTGGTCTACCGGATGCGGCAGCGGGTCTACCCGCCGCCCTGGCTGGCCGCGCTCGGCCTCGGCTGGGAGGGGCGGATGCTGGTGCTCGGCCTGTTCGCGCTCGTGGGCTGGGTGACCGGCGGGTTCGCGCTGCTGGCCGCGTACCTGTGGGGGGCGTTCGGCTGGGAGAGCCTCACGTGCTGGCTCGCCGCGCCGCGGACCGGGGCGCGCGCGGCGGACGCCGGGGCACAAGACTGAGGCGGATTACCCGCAGCGGGCCGAAAGGCAACTAACCTTTGGGCCTACGTAGTCATGCTCGACTGAGGAGTGCACGTTGCTGGGAATGGTGCTGGCCGCTGGAGCCGGACGACGCCTGCGGCCGTACACCGACACGCTGCCTAAGGCGCTCGTGCCGGTCGACGGCGACACCACGATCATGGACATCTCGCTGCGCAACCTGGCCGCCGTGGGCCTGCGCGAGGTCGTGGTCGTCGTCGGTTACGCGGCGCAGGCCGTACATGAGCGCAAGCGCGAGCTCGAGGAGCGCCACGGCGTCGAGCTCACCCTCGTGCACAACGACAAGGCCGAGGAGTGGAACAACGCCTACTCCCTGTGGTGCGCGCGCGACCACTTCGCCCGCGGCGCGCTGCTGGTCAACGGCGACACCGTGCACCCCGTGTCGGTCGAGAAGACGCTGCTCGCCGCCCCCGAGACCAGCGACATCCTGCTCGCCGTCGACGACGTGAAGAAGCTGGCCGACGAGGAGATGAAGGTGACGCTCTCCGAGGAGGGGGCGCTGCGCCGCATCACCAAGCTGATGGACCCGGCCGAGGCCTACGGCGAGTACATCGGGGCCACGCTCATCAGGCCCGGCGCCGCCGAGCGTCTGGCCGACGCGCTCAAGGCCACGTTCGAACGCGACCCGCAGCTCTACTACGAGGACGGCTACCAGGAGATGGTGGAGCGCGGCGAGGCGATCCACGTCGCGCCCATCGGCGAGGTCGACTGGGTCGAGGTGGACAACCACGACGACCTCGCCAAGGCCCGAGCCATCGCCGTCCGCTACTGAGGGGGCCGGATGCCGCTTCTAGCGAGGATGCTGCCCGCGCCGCTCACCATGGAGGTCAGGCGCGGCGCCGTCGCCCAGCTCGGCGCGCTGCTCGCCGACAGCAGGGTCGCCACCTCGGGCCGGGTGGCGGTCGCGGTCGGCCCCGGTCAGGGCGACCACATCGAGAGCCTGATCGCGCCGACGCTGGACGAGGCTGAGGTGTTCCGCGTCTCCGACGGCAGTGTGGAGGCCGCCGTCACCCTCGGCGGCGAGCTGCGCAAGGGCGCCTACGAGGTGGTCGTGGGCGTGGGCGGCGGCAAGACCATCGACACGACCAAGTACGCCGCCTCGCTGGCCGGCATCCCCATGGTCGCCGTCGCCACCAACCTGTCCCACGACGGCATCTGCTCGCCGACGGCCTCCCTGCTGTACGAGGGCGGCAAGGGCACGTTCGGCGTGCCGATGCCGCTGGCGGTCCTGGTCGACCTGGACTTCGTGCACAACGCGCCCCGGTCGCTGGTCCGCTCGGGCGTGGGCGACGTGCTCAGCAACCTGTCGGCGTGCGAGGACTGGCAGCTCAGCAACGTCGAGCGGGGCGAGCCGATCGACGGGCTGGCCTGCTCGATGGCGCGCACGGCGGCCGAGGCGCTGCTGGGCAGGGCCGACTCCATCGAGTCCGACGCGTTCCTGACCGTGCTGGCCGAGTCTCTGATCCTGTCGGGCATGTCGATGGTGGTCGCCGGGTCATCTCGGCCCGCGAGCGGCGGGGACCATGAAATCATGCATGCCGTGGACCAGCTTTTCCCCGGCACCTCCAACCACGGCGAGCTCGCCGGGATCGGCACCGCCTTCTGCTACTTCCTGCGGGAGGACGAGGCGCGACTCCGGCAGGTCACCGACTGCCTGCGCCGCCACGAGCTGCCGGTGCTGCCGGGCGACATCGGGCTGAGCAGCGAGCAGTTCGCCCAGTCGGTGGCGCTCGCGCCGTCCACCCGTCCCGGCCGTTACACGATCCTGGAGCACCTGCGCCTGCAGGACTCGGAGATCCGCGATCGGGTGGAGGACTATGTCCGGGCCTTCGGTCGCTGAGCTGCGCGGGGTCGCCCAGCCCGCCGGCCATCTTGACCGCCGCAACGGTGAGCACTGGGCGGGCGTGCTCTACATGCGCAGGCTGTCGATCTACGTCACCTGGCTGATGACCAAGACCTCGGTCACGCCCAACCAGCTCACCTGGGTGATGACGCTGGCGGGGGTCGCGGCCGGGGTGGTGGTGGCGCTGCCGGGGCTGTGGGCGGCGGTGGGAGCCGCCCTGCTGGTGCAGGTCTATCTGCTGCTCGACTGCTCCGACGGCGAGCTGGCCCGGTGGACCGGCAAGACCTCGCTCACCGGCGTCTACCTCGACCGGGTCGGCGCCTACTTCACCGAGGCGGCGCTGCTGGCCGGGCTGGGCTGGCGGGCGTCGGCCGTGCTGCCTGACTGGTACACGGTGCTGGGCTTCGCCGCGGCGCTCGGCGCCATCCTGATCAAGGCGGAGTCCGACCTGGTGGAGGTCGCGCGGGCCAAGGGCGGCCTGCCCCCCGCCACCGAGGCGGCGGCCGTGCAGTTCCGCTCGGGGCTGCTGGGGCTGGGCCGGCGGGTGCTCGCGGCAACCGGGTTCCACCGGATCGTGCAGCCGATCGAGCTGTCGTTGCTCGCGCTGGCGACGGCGGTGATCGACGTGGTGCGGGGCGATCTGCTGGCCACCCGGGTGCTCGTGGTGGCCTGTGTGGTCGCGGCCGGGCTACAGGTTGTCCTGCATCTGGTCAGCATTCTCGCGTCGAGGCGGCTGGCGTGATGCGATTTCCGGAACCGGCGGCGGCCCTCGTCCGTCCTATTGATCGGACATTGGCGGTTCGGTGGGGGTTCACTACCGGTTCCGATACGCTTAGCTCCACCAATATCAGGAAATATGCGAACCAGCAGACTCGGTGATCATGAAAGATTGCTCCGCCCGTGCTCCCGACGCGTCAGGACGATGATGCGTTGAAGATCTCGTGCGTCATCCTCACCATGGGTAACCGGGTCGCGGAGCTGGACCGGGCGGTCGCGTCCGCGCTCGACCAGATCGACGGCGACGTCGAGGTGGTGATCGTGGGCAACGGCGCGGACGTGCCCGAGCTGTCCGCGACGCCACCCGCTGGTTCGTCGGCGACCGTGAAAACGATCCGGCTCGACCACAATACGGGCATCCCCGCAGGCCGTAACCGGGGGGTCGAGGAGTGCTCCGGTGACGTGGTGCTGTTCCTCGACGACGACGGCTGGTACGCCAACCAGAAGGTGGCCGCGCACGTCAGGCACCGCTTCGCCACCGAGCCCGACCTGGCCGTCATCTCCTTCCGGGTGATGGACCCCGACGGCGGCGTCGGACAGCGCCGTCACGTCCCCCGCCTGCGCGCCGGCGACCCGGAGCGCAGCTCGCCGGTGACGACCTTCCTGGGCGGCGCCTCCGCCGTCCGGCGCTCGGCCTTCCTCCAGGTGGGCGGGCTGCCGGAGCGGTTCTTCTACGCCCACGAGGAGACCGACCTGGCCTGGCGGCTGCTGGGCGAGGGCTACCGGATCGAGTACGACGCCGAGACGGTCATGTACCACCCGCAGGTGCCGCCGACCCGCCACGCCCAGTTCTACCGGCTGAACGCGCGCAACCGCGTGTGGCTGGCCCGCCGCAACCTGCCGTGGCCGCTGGCGGTGATCTACCTGCTCGACTGGGTGGTGCTGACCCTGATCCGGGAGCTGGGCTCCAAGGAGTCGCTGAAGGCCTGGTTCACCGGCTTCTTCGAGGGCCTGCGCACCCCCGCCGGTGAGCGCCGTCCGATGGCCTGGAAGACGGCCTGGCGCATGGTGAAGCTCGGCCGCCCGCCCATCGTCTGAGGCCCTCTCAGACGATCTCCGCCTCTTCCAGCGCCATGCCGGCGTGCGCGACCGTGCCGGCCAGCAGGGGGCGCCTGGGCAGGCCCAGCTCGCTCAGCTCCTTGGCGATGGGATGGTTGCCGAGCCGGATGAGCGCGCCGCCGGGGCGCACCCGCACTCCCCGGGTCCGCAGGGCCCAGGGGATGCGCCGGGTGCGGCCGTCGCGGTGGGTGTAGGCGTCCAGGGCGATCACCGGGCCGGGACCGGGCAGCGGGGCGCCGGGCTTGATCAGCATGTCGAGCACGAGCCTGCCGTCCCTGCGCAGGATGCACCGCTTGTACGGGGTGCCGAGCCGCAGGTCGATGTCCGCCAGTTCCTTCGGCACGCCCCACAGCGCCCGCCCGGCCTCCAGCGTGAAGCCCTGGTCGACCGGCATCCAGTGGACGAACGCGGCCGCGTTCCGCAGGTCGCCGAGCCCCACCGAGCCCGTCGTGCCCGGCCGCCGGATCAGGAACGCCATGGCGAACTCGTGGTAGGAGTCGAGATCACCGTCGCGGTAGTCGGCGAACACCAGCACGCAGACGGCCTTGCCGGGCAGCACCTCGGCCACGTCCAGCCCCGAGTACGCGAGCACGGCCCGCGCGGCGTCGGCACGGACCAGGTAGAGAGCGCCGCACACCATCACGTCCCGCACCCGGACGGGCATGGTCACCGTCCTGCCCTGGATCAGATGCGATGCCATGGCTCCTAGTACATCAACCGCCGAACGCCGTGACCATCACCCCATGGACCGGCTCTGTACCGCGAACGACGGGGCCGGGGGACCGCCGCTCAACTTCCTGCTGCCCGGCCTCGCGAAGGACGGCGGTAGAGCCAGGTCAGGCGCGGCTCCAGCACCCATTTGAAGACCGTCCGGGTCTCCGGCAGGCAGAGCACGATCGCCAGCGCGAAGCAGCTGAAGCTGATCGCCAGGGCGCCCAGCGGGCCGTGCAGCCACGGCAGGTTGAGCCAGCCCTGGTCCTTGGCGATGAGCACCGGGATGCCGTGGAGGAGGTAGCAGTAGAGCGTGCGGGTGCCGAGATCGGAGTACCACGTCTCGCCTCTGGGCACCAGCGCGAGCAGCGCGAAGCAGAGCGCCAGGCTGCACAGCAGCAGCCCGGTGCGCACGCCCAGCCCCATGTACCAGGACAGGTCCATCTTCTCGTAGCTGTTCTTGAAGTAGAACGGCGCGAGCGGGGCCCTGGGCGCGATGAGGATGGCCACGGCCGCGGCGGCGAGGATGGTGACCACCGACACGATCTTGATCCACAGCCGGTTGAGCAGCTCGAAGTGCTCCGGCTGCATGACCAGCCCGATCACGAAGAACGGCAGCAGGCCGAAGAACCGGTCCATGCTGAAGTCGCCGGAGATCTCGGAGAACCCGGCGAACAGGTAGATCGCGATGGCCACCGGGATGGGGAATTTCATCCGCTTCCACACCGGCGTCGACAGCCGCCAGAACAGCAGCGCCAGCAGATACCAGTTGAGCCAGGCCGGGTCGATGATCGTCAGGCTCCACTTCTGCCCGAGGGCGAAGCGCAGCGCGGCGTAGCCGACCTCGACGATCACGTACGGCACGAGGAAGGTGTCGACCAGCTTGTTGGTCTTGGCGTTGGAGTTCCAGAAGTTTCTGGACAGGTAGCCGCTGATCAGCACGAACAGCGGCATGTGGAAGGTGTAGATGAAGATGTAGAGGGCCCGGTTGGAGTCGGCGTCGAGGGTCGGCACCAGCGAGTGGCCCACGACGACGAGCGCGATGAGCACGAACTTGACGTTGTCGAGGTACGGGTCGCGCCTGCGCTTGGCCGGCTGCTCGGCCTGTGGCTCCGGCTCCCGCGCCGACTCGCGCGCCGGCTGGGCCGGCGCCTGGTCCGGGCGGGGGGTGAAGAGCCCTTCGCCGGGGAGCGGCCACCGGGCTCCCGTGTTGGCCGGTCCCGCACTCTCATCGCCGGGAGCGTGGACCGGTGGGGAGTACTGGGTGTCAGACACTGGGAAGTCGCTCAGCTTCGCTCGGGGCCGGGGAACACGACAGGCGACAGCGCCTGCGAGGGCGAGCCGCTGTCGCCGACCCGCACCACGATATCCCTTGGTGCGGGTCCTGTCTCACGGCCTGACTGTTCCACAGTCAACTTGCAGGTGCCTTACACGCAGACGTTGCGCTGCTGGGAGGCGTTGATCGTGTTCTTCTCCACGGCCTCCGACAGTTTGGTGACCCGGACGCCCTTGAAGTCGCTGCCGATGACCAGCTGGAGCACCGGCCCCTTCTTGCCGGCTGCGGCCGGCGTGGTGGTGGGGGCGACCGTGGGCACATAGGGCTCGGTGGTGCCGGGTCTGACCTTGCCGGCCTGGGGATCCGGCCCCGGGTTGAGCTTCTTGGCCAGGACGCCGGCGTGGTCGGCGCCGGTCTCGGCCGCCTTCGGGTAGCGCACCTCGGTGGCCGCCACCGGGGCGCCGCCCTCGGCGGAGTAGTTGCCCAGCCCGACGACCTGGAAGCCCTCCTTGGCGAGCTGGTCCGCGACCTCGCGCGCCTTGCCCGGCACCCCGGTGGCGTTGAGCACCTGGATGCGCACCTGGCCGGGCTTGACGGCGACCTTCGGCCCGGCCGTCGCGGACGGCTCGGGCTCGGGCAGCTCGGTGTCGTTGACGATGGAGTTGAACAGCTCGCCCGCCGCGGGCTGCTGCCAGACGACGCGGTTCTTGTCCTCGGGGTCGGGCATCCACGGGACGGTGGTCAGCTTGACGCCCTTGGCGGTGAGGTCCTTGGCGCTGGCGGCGATGTCGAGCAGCTTCTGCGGGTCGTTGGCCAGGTCGGGGTCCATGGTCACCGACTGGGCGGCCGACTTGATGAAGCCGGTGAGCTTGACCGGGTCGGTGAGCAGGTCGTTGCTCGTGGCCTTGGCGATGACCTTGCTGAGGAAGATCTGCTGGCGTTTGATGCGCTGGATGTCGCTGCCGTCGCCGTAGTTGCGCAGGCGCACGTAGCCGAGCGCCTTCTCGCCGTCGAGCAGGCTCTTGCCGGGCGGGAGGACCAGCTTGGAGTTCTTGTCGTTGACGCCGGACTTGAGACAGATCTCGATGCCGCCCAGGGAGTCGACGATGTTCTTGAAGCCGCTGAAGTCGACCTCGGCGAAGTGGTTGATGCGGATGCCCGTCAGCGTCTCCAGGGTGGAGATCGTGCAGGCGATGCCGCCGTCGTTGTACGCCGAGTTGATCATCGACCGGTGGGGCGGCATCTCCTGCTTGGTCTTCTCGTTCTTGCACTTGGGGATGTCGACCATCGAGTCGCGCGGGAAGCTGACGAGCCGCGCCTGGTCGCGGTTGGGGGAGATGTGCAGCAGGATGATCGTGTCGGTGCGCTTGCCGCCCGCGTCGGCCAGCCGGGCCGTCTCCTGGCCGTATCTCGCGTTGCCGTCGCCCGCGCGGGTGTCGGAGCCGACCAGCAGCACGTTCAGCGCGCCGGTGTCGCGGGGGCGCGGGGTGATGATGTCTTCCTTGACGTTCTTCTTGTTGATCGCGTCGAGCGCGTCGCGATAGACGACGTAGCCGGTCAGTGAGCCGGCGACCATCAGGGAGGTGGTGGCGATGCTGACCCAGGCCAGCACGCGCATCCTGCCGCCTCCGCCGCCGCCGTCCTTGCCCCGGTTGCCGCGCTGGGGGTCCTTGGGAGGCGGCGCCGCGGCGGCGAGCCTGCGCGCCATCCTGCTGCCGGGCTGGGGCGGGGCGGCCCTGGTGTCCTCTACGGACACGCCTCTGTAGTCACTCATGCGCCCCCTAGCCTCGTCGCTGCGCGTCATACGCCGGCTCGGTCGTTCTGCGCCACGAGACTAGGTCACTCGCGGCGGCGCCGCAGCCATGACTGGAGGAATCGACCGTGACCCAGGCGTGATGATACAGGGGAAAAGCATACTCAGAGCTGGACATCTCGTGAAATATCGCTTGTAAATTCTTTGCCCTTCCCGCAGCTCAGCGCCGCCGCCAGACAGGCGAGCGGCACCGCCGGCAGCACGTACCGATAGTCGAACTCGGCGGCGGCCGCCGGAGTGACCAAGAGCACAACGGCCACGGACCAGGGCAGAAGCCAGAGGGCGGGGCCGGAACCCCCGCTCGCGCCGTACCGGAGGCGCCGCCCGCCCGAGACGAGCGGCGGCACGAGCAGGACCGCCAGCAGGACCGTGCCCGGCAGGCGCGCCACGTCCTGGTAGCCGCGCATCCAGCCGGCGTACGGCTCGACGATCGAGGTGCCGATGGGACCCTGCTCGTAGAGCTTGGCGAACTCGGTCCCGACCCGCGCCGGGTAGCGGCCCGGCGGGCCCGGCGGGGTCTCGGGGAACTGGTAGTAGTCGTAGATCTCCTGGTCGGGGTAGACGGGCCGGCCCCACAGGAACGAGCGGCCCAGCTCTCCCAGCACCGAGCCGGCGTAGTCGAGCGGCTGGGTGCGGATGGCCAGCAGCGCGAACCGCATGGCCAGGTCGTCCGTCTCCTCGGTGAACGTGATCCCCGGCAGGGCCACGATCGGGGCGTCCTTGGCCCAGATGTACTCCTGCGACGGCGGCCGCCGGTCGGCCGGGCGCGGGTCGCAGAGCACCTTCAGGTCGGCGGGCGGGTTCATCCTGGCGCAGTCGGCGAACGACATCGTGCGGGCATAGAGGAAGACGCCGTTGGCGCCGACGATGCCGGCCCGCTGGTAGGTGGCGTAGAACCAGCCGCCGTAGGCCAGGATCGGCACCAGCGCCGCCACCAGCATGATCCAGGCGGGCCTGACCTGCCGCCGCAGCACGAACCAGGCCGCCAGCAGCACGATCAGCGGCTGTCCCACGGTCCGCGTGAGCGAGGCGGCGGCCAGCAGCAGCCCGATCGTGACCGCCCTGGGCCGACCGGAGAGCGCGAGCGCGACGGCGGCGACGACCAGGAACATGAAGAGCGTGTCGGAGACGAGCAGGTGCTCCAGCTGGATCTGGTACGGCTCCACCAGCACGGGGACGGCGGCCAGGGTCGCGATCCACCGGCGGGTGCGCCGCACCGCCACCCAGTAGACCAGCACCCCGGTGGCCAGCCCGAGCAGGTGCTGCGCCGCGGTGACCGCGCCGAAGGAGTGGAACGGCTCCAGCAGCTTCATGAACATCGAGTAGCCCGCCGGGCGGACCAGGTCCGGCCGCGGCCGCATGACGGTGACCACGTACGTGTAGGAGTCGGGGAACCACAGCGCCGGCCGGTAGCCGAGCATGGTGATCACCCGCAGGGCGGTCCCGGCCGCCAGGACCGCCAGGAACCAGCCGTGCCGTCGCGCGAACCCCGCCCGCGCGACCTCCCGATCTTCCACCACGCCGCGTACGCTACCGGCCCCCGCCACCCGCGCGGTCCGGGGCGCGGCCACCGGCGTCCGTGTACGCGCGGCGGCGGTGCGCGCGGTGCTGTCGTGATGTTGGATACGCTCGCTCACTGATGAGAATCGCCTGGTTGGACCCGACGCGGAGGCCGCCGGCGGGCCGGGTGCTCGCGGTGGTGTCGGTGCTGCCCGCGCTGGCCGTGGCGGGCTGGCTGCTGGTCGCGCTGCCGCTGCTCGCGCTCGGCGTCTACCGGCCGGCGATCGCGGTGCCGCTCGGGCTGGCGGCCGCCGCGCTGCTGTGCCTGGCGGGCACGCGCGGGCCGGTCAAGGCGGTGGAGGCGGTGGAGGCCACCGCCGGGCAGGTGGCGGCGGTGGCCGCGGTCGCGCTCGGCTCCGGCCTGTTCAACGCGGTCATGCACGGCGAGCAGCTCGCGGTCCGCCGCGACCCGTCCACCTACGCGCAGTACGCCATCTGGCTGGCCCGCGAGGGCTTCCTGCCGATCCCCACGCAGGTGGCGGCGTTCGGCGGCCCCGACCCGTCGCTGGTCTTCGAGAGCGTGGGCTTCTACGCCTACGACGGCGCCGTGGTGCCGCAGTTCATGCCGGGCGCCCCTCTGCTGTTCGCGTCCGGGGAGTGGGCGGGCGGGCTGTTCCTGACCCCGGCCGTGCTGGGCGCGCTGGCGGTGCTCACCCTGGCCGGGCTGACGGCGCGGCTGGCGGGCGGGCGCTGGGCTGCGGTCGCGGCGGTGGCGTTCGCCTGCTGCCTGCCGATCCTCTACACGTCACGGACCACGTTCAGCGAGATCGCGTCGGCGCTGCTGCTGCTCGGCGGGCTGGCGCTGGTGTACGACGCCCTCTACGGGCAGGGGCGGCGGCTCGGGGCGGCGCTGGGCGGGCTGACGCTCGGGCTGGCCGTGCTGGTGCGGGTGGACGCGCTGCGCGACGTGCTGCCGGTGCTGGCGTTCGCGGGCGTGCTCGTCGCGATGGGCCGCCGGTCGCCGGGCCGCCCGGGAGAGCTGGGGGCGCCGCTGCTGGCCGGTCTCGCCGCCGGGGCCGGCCTCGGCCTGGCCGCCGGCTTCGGGCTGTCGCGGCCCTATCTGACCTATCTGTCGAGCTCCCTGCGCCCGCTGCTGCTGATCTGCGCCGCCGTCGTGGTGCTCACGCTCGCCGGTACGGCCGCCGCGCCGCTGCTGGCCAGGGTCCGGCCGCCGCGATGGCTGCCGGCGGCCGGGGCGGCGCTGGTGGTGCTCGTCGTGGCCGCGCTGGCGGTGCGGCCGTGGGTGCAGACGGTGCGCCGCGTCCCCGACAACGACGAGGACCGGCTCACCGCCACCTTCATCGAGCAGATCCAGCGGGCCAACGGCCTGCCCGCCGACGGCACCCGCCTGTACTTCGAGAACACGCTGCACTGGCTGGCCTGGTACGTCGGCGTGCCGGCCCTCGTGCTCGCCACCCTGGCCGCGGCGGTGCTGACGCACCGGCTGCTGCGCGGACGCGCCCTACCATGGCTGCTGCCGCTGCTGGTCATCGGCTGGGCCACGCTCGCCACGCTGCTGCGCCCGGCCATCACCCCGGACCACCCGTGGGCCGCGCGCCGGCTGGTGCCCCTGGTGATCCCCGGCGTGATCCTGCTGGCCGTGTGGGGCGCGGAGCGGCTGCGCCGACGGGTGGCCAAGGGCACGCGGCCGGCCCGCTGGGTCGTGCCCGCCTGCGCGCTCCTGCTGGTGGCGCCGCCCGCGGTGATCTCGATCGGCACCGCGTTCACGCCCGTCGGCCGGGGCGAGGCGGCCGCGGTGGCGGCCATGTGCGCGCGCATCCCGCGCGACGCCTCGGTGCTCGTGGTCGAACGGGTCACCGGCGACCGGTTCACCCAGGTCGTCCGCGGCACCTGCGGCGTCCCGACCGCCCAGGTGAAGAGGGAGGACGGCGACACCGCGCCGGGGCGCGACGTGCGCCGCCTGATCGAGCGCGTGCGGGCCGCCGGGCGGGTCCCGGTCGTGCTGGCCGCCGAGGAGAGCCAGGTGTCCCCGTACGGGCCGGCCACGTGGCTGATCGGGCTGAGCACCCGGCAGGACGAGCGGTCGCTCACCGAGCCGCCCGACGGCACCTGGTCACTGCGGATCAACGTGTGGATGGCCCTGCCTTGACCCGCGATGTGCACGCGGCCACCAGCGGGGCAGAGTACCCTCGTCCCACGTGAGCACGCACAGAGCCCCCGTGTCCCCAGCCTTCGCGACAAGGTGGATCCGCCGTGGATGAGGAAACCCCGTACGTCACCATCGTGCTGCCGTGTTACAACGAGCAGGACCATGTCATCGACGAGGTCGACCGCATCACCAGGGCGATGGACTCCAGCGGCTACACCTACGAGCTGGTCGCGGTCGACGACTGCTCGTCCGACGAGACGCTGGACCGGCTCAAGCAGGCCGCGCCTCTCTACCCGCACCTGCGCATCCGGGCCTTCCACCGCAACGGCGGCTCGGGCACCGTGCGCAGGATCGGCACGCAGGAGGCCAGGGGCGAGATCGTCGTCTGGACCGACGCCGACATGACCTACCCCAACGAGCGCATCCCCGAGCTGGTGCAGATCCTGGAGAAGGACCAGACGATCGACCAGGTCGTCGGGGCCCGCACCAGCGAGGAGGGGTCGCACAAGCTGCTCCGGGTGCCCGCCAAGTGGGTGATCCGCAAGGTCGCCGAGATGCTCGCCGGGCAGAAGATCCCCGACCTCAACTCCGGGCTGCGCGCCTTCCGCAAGTCGGTGGCCAGGCCCTACCTGCGGCTGCTGCCGCCCGGGTTCTCCTGCGTCACCACGATCACGCTGTCGTTCCTGTCCAACCAGCACGACATCTACTACCTGCCGATCGACTACGCCAAGCGGGCCGGCAAGTCGAAGTTCAGCTTCGTCTCCGACGCCTACCGCTACATCCTGCAGGTGCTGCGGATGATCATGTACTTCAACCCGCTCAAGGTGCTCATGCCGCCCGCGCTGTGGCTGGTCGGCATCGGGTTCGCGAAGGGCGTGTGGGACATGATCCAGCACCCGTTCTACTTCCCGGCCAACACCGTCATGATCTTCCTGTCGGGGATGCTGATCGGGTCGGTGGCGCTGCTGGCCGACCTGATCGTGCGGTCGCGGGGCGACTGAGCGTGCGCATCGCGATCGTCGGCCCCACCTACCCCTACAAGGGCGGCGGGGCCCAGCACACCACCGAGCTGGCCCACCGGCTGGCGGCGCTCGGTCACGACGTGGTCATCGAGTCCTGGCGGGCGCAGTACCCGTCGTTCCTCTACCCGGGGCAGCAGACGATCGACGCGCCGGAAGGCGTCCCGTACCCGAAGGTGCTGCGCGAGCTCGACTGGCGCCGGCCCGACGGGTGGGTGGCGGCCGGGCGGCGGCTGCGCGCCGCCGATCTGGTGGTGCTGGCCGTGCTCAGCCCGGTGCAGGTGCCGCCCTACCTGGCCGTCCTGGCGGGGCTGCGGGGCCGGGCCCGTACGGTCGCGCTCTGCCACAACGTGCTGCCGCACGAGCGCAAGCCGTACGACCGGCCGCTGATGAAGGCGCTGCTGCGGCGGACCGGGGTGGTGCTCACCCACTCCGAGCAGCAGGCCGGGCTGGCCCGCGAGCTGACCTCCCGCCCGGTCCGGGTGGCCGCGCTGCCGCCGCACCTGCCCTCCACCCACGCCGCGCGCTCCGACCGGGTGCACCGGCGGCTGCTGTTCTTCGGCATCGTGCGCCCGTACAAGGGGCTCGACCTGCTGCTGCGGGCGCTGCCGCCGGGGGTGTCGCTGACCGTGGCCGGGGAGTTCTGGGGCGGGCTCGACGAGACCAGGGCGCTGGTCCGCGAGCTGGGCCTCGGCGACCGGGTCGACCTGCGGCCCGGTTACGTCGCCGCCGAGGACGTGCCGGCGCTGTTCGCCGGGGCCGACGCGCTCGTGCTGCCCTACCGCAGTGCCACGGCCAGCCAGAACGTGTGGCTCGCGCACGAGCACGGCGTCCCGGTGATCGCGACCCGGGTGGGGGCGCTCGCCGACCACGTCACCGACGGCGTCGACGGGTTGCTCGTGGAGCCGGGCAGCGCCGAGGCGCTCAGGGAAGCGATCGAGCGGTTCTACGTCTCGGGCGAGCCGGAGAGGTTGCGGTCGGGGGTCAAGGCCGTCGACCCCGACCCCTTCTGGGTCGCGTACACCGCGGCCCTGCTCGGCTGACGGCCCAGCAGGAACGCCAGCCCGGCGGCCGTCACGTCGGCGAGGGTGAACGCCAGCCGCGACACCACCGCGATCGCGAGGGCCGGGCCGGTGCCGAGGATGGGGTGGAGCACCAGCACCAGCGCGCCCTCCCGGACGCCCACCCCGGCCGGCACCAGGAACGCGAGCAGCCCGGTCGACCAGGCGAACGCGTAGGCCCCGGTCGCGATCACGTACAGGTCCCAGCGGCCCGCCAGCATCCAGGTGTGGAGCCCGTACACGAGCCAGCCGACGACCGTCCACGCGACCGCGATCAGCACCGTGCGGCCGGGCAGCACGGTGTCGAGCGTGTCGCGGCGGGCCAGCCGCAGGGCGAGGTTGAGCCCCCAGGTGAGCACCTTCGGATGCATGCAGACGGCGATCACCGGCAGCAGGAGCAGCAGGTACCACGCCTGCCGCACCACCTCCTGGGTGGCCAGCGTGGCGGCGGCGATGGCGATGCCCACGCCCAGGTTGATCACCAGCGCCAGCGAGATGCACGCGAACGTGCGGCGCGGCGGGCTGCCGTGGTCGCGCCCCAGGTCCATCATCGCGGCGTACGCCCAGATCGCGCCGGGGATGTACTTGCCGAGCTGGCCCACGAACATGATCCGCCCGGCGGTCCGCACCGGCAGCGGCGAGCCCAGCCCGGCCAGCACCTGCCGCCAGGCGAGCAGCATGAAGAACTGGCCGAGCAGCACGGCGGCGAACGCGCCGGCGACCGCCCACGGGGAGATCTCGGCGACGGCCGCCGCCGTGTCGTCCCAGTTGACGGCCAGGCCGTAGCCGAGGAACCCGAGCGCGACCAGCGCCAGGACGATGCGCAACAGGCGGCGGAGCATCTCGCAAGGTTACGGTGTCCGCGCAGGTGAAGCCAGTCACCGAATGACAAACAGTCACACGGCGCGTGAAATCGGCGCGGCCGGGCGTGACCGGGATCGGCCGCCGGCCGGGGCGGGCGCGGGTACTGTTGGGCGACGTGGGGAAGCAACGGGTCGCGCAGCTGGCCTACTCCGAGTTCCAGGCGGCGATGCTCGACGAGGAGAAGCGCCGGCGCAAGGCCGCGAAGATCATCGCGGTGCTGGAGCACTTCCACGGGCCGCTCGGCGGGCTGACCGTCGGCGACGTCGGCTGCTCGGCCGGGTTCATCGCCGACGAGCTGGCCGCCGCCGGGGCCAAGCACACCCTCGGCATCGACATCGACGTGCCGGGGCTGCGCAAGGCGGCCGACCGGTTCGGCGAGCGGGTGGCGTTCGTCTGCGGCGACGGCACGGCGCTGCCGTTCCCCGACGGGTCGATCGACGTGCTGGTGTTCAACCACATCTACGAGCACGTGGTCGACCCCGACGCCGTGGTGGCCGAGATGCACCGGGTGCTCGCCGACGACGGCGTGCTCTACCTCGGGCTGGGCAACCGGCTGGGCGTCATGGAGCCGCACTACAAGCTGCCGTTCCTGTCCTACCTGCCGCCCTCGCTCGCCGACCGGTACGTGCGCGCCTCCGGGCGGGCCGACCACTACTACGAGCGCTTCCGCACGCGGCGCGGGCTGCGCAGGATGCTGCGCGCCTTCCACTTGTGGGACTACACGTTCCCGGTCCTCGCGACGCCCGAGCGGTTCGCGGGCGGCGAGCTGTTCCCCGGCGTCCTGGGCCGCGCGGTCCGGGCGCTGCTGGCCCGCACCCCGCGCGCGGCGCTGCGGCTGCTGCTTCCGCTCGTACCCACGTACCTCTGGGTCGCGACCAAGACGCCGCGCCGGCCGGTCGGCGCGGCCCTGCCCCAGCCGCCCGAACGGGTCCGGCCGCTGTGACGGACCGTCCCCGCCCCGGCGCCTCCCCGATACCCCGCGATGACGGGAGCGCCCCCGCGCCCGAGAACGTGGCGGACCCGCCCTCTGCCGCTTCCGGTGGCCGGGGCGGGTGGCGCAAGGCGGTCCGGGGCGGGTTCCTGGTGGTGGCGCTGGGGTTCGGGGCGTGGGCCGTGGCGTCGCGGTGGGACGAGGTCGCCGCCGGGTTCCGCGAGCTGACCCCGGCGATGGTGGCCGCCTCGCTGGCCGCCGTGGTGGGCGCGCTGCTGGGCGCGATGCTGACGTGGCGGACGCTGCTGGCCGACCTCGGCTCGCCGCTGCCGGTACGGAGCGCCGCCAAGGTGTTCTTCGTGGGCCAGCTCGGCAAGTACATCCCCGGGGCCGTCTGGCCGATGCTGGCGCAGATGGAGATGGGCCGCGACCTGGGGGTGCCGCGGGCGCGGAGCGCGGCGGCGTTCTTCCTGATGATGCCGGTGCAGCTCGCCAGCGGGCTGCTGGTGGCGTTCGGCACGCTGGGGTGGGACCGGTTCGGCTGGCTGCTGCTCCTGGTTCCGGCGCTGCTCGTGCTGCTGGAGCCGAAGGTGGTCAACGCGGTGATCGGCTTCGGGCTGCGCACGCTGAAGCGGGAGCCGCTGGAGCGGCCGCTCACCCGTAAGGGGATGCTCGCGGCGCTCGGCTGGGCGCTGGCGGGCTGGGCCTGTTACGGGGTGCACCTCTATTTCGTCGCCCCGCAGGGCGGGCTGCTCTTCGCCGTGGGGGCGTTCGCGCTGTCGTGGTGCCTGGGCATCATGACGTTCGTGGTGCCCGCCGGGGCCGGGGTCAGGGAGGTGGCCATGGTGGCGGCGCTGGCGCCGGTGATGGACGCCGGACCGGCCATCGCGGTCGCGCTCACGTCGCGGGTGGTGATCGTGCTGGGCGACCTGCTCTGCGCTGGAGTAGCTGGATTGTCCGCAAGGCGTATCTCTGTGTGACTTGGCACACGTTTTAGGGGACGCTGGTCATAAGGTGGAAGAAGAGGGGGGCTGCCGAGCCCCGCGTTGATCTTGAGGGGAGAAGATCACCGTATGCCTCGAGTGCTCGTCGACGCGGCGGCGGTTCCCGCCGACCGCGGCGCTCTGATCAGATACGTCGACGGATTGGTCGCGGCGCTCGACCGGGGGGGCGCCGACCTGGCCGTGGTCTGCCAGCGGGCCGACGCGGGCCGCTACAGACGCCTCGCGCCGTCGGCGCTGGTCCTCCCCGGCCCCGTCTCGATCACCAACCGGGCCGCCCGGCTCGCCTGGGAGCAGACCGGCCTGCCGCTGCTCGCCCGCCAGGCCGGCGCCGACGTGATCCACGCCCCCTACTACTCCATCCCGCTCCGCTCGGGCCTGCGGACGGTGGTGACCGTGCACGACGTCACCTGGTTCACCGAGCCCGAGCAGCACAGCGCGGCCAAGGCCTCGTTCTTCCGCTCCGCGACCCGCACCGCCGTGCGCCACGCGAACCGGGTGATCGTGCCCTCCAAGGCGACCAGGGACGAACTGGTGCGGGTGCTCGACGCCGACCCGACCCGCATCGACGTCGCCTACCACGGCGTCGACCAGAGCCAGTTCCACCCGCCCTCGGAGGCGGAGATCCGGCGGGCGGCCAGCCGGTGCGGGCTGCACGGGCAGCAGTACGTGGCCTTCCTGGGCGCGCTGGAGCCGCGCAAGAACGTGCCCAACCTGATCCGCGGCTTCGCCAGGGCGGTCAAGGACCTGGACAAGCCGCCGGCGCTGGTGCTCGGCGGCGGCGTGCACGAGAACGACGTCGACGCGGCCTGCCGCGAGGTGGAGGCCACGGTCAAGGTGGTGCGGCCGGGCTTCATGGCGGCGCCCGACCTGGCGGGGTTCCTCGGCGGCGCGCTCGTGGTGGCGTTCCCGTCGCGGGGCGAGGGGTTCGGGCTGCCGGTGCTGGAGGCGATGGCCTGCGGCGCGCCGGTGCTCACCACCCACCGCACGTCGCTGCCCGAGGTCGGCGGTGACGCGGTCGCCTACACCGAGCCCGACGCCGACGGCATCGCCCGGGGGCTGGCCGAGCTGCTGGCCTCGCCCGGCAGGAGGCGGCAGCTCAGCGAGGCGGGGCTGGCCAGAGCGCGCGAGTTCACCTGGGAGGCGTCGGCGGAGGCCCACCTGAGCTCCTACCAGCGCGCGACCGAATAGTTCGCTACCCTCGCACAACTATGGAGAGCTCTTTGCCGGACCTGGAGGCGATCCTCCTCGTCGGAGGGCGTGGCACGCGCCTGCACCCGCTGACGCTGGGCACGCCGAAACCGCTGCTGCCGACGGCCGGCGTGCCGTTCCTGGCTCACCAGCTCGCGCGGGCCCGCGCGGCCGGGGTGCGCCGGATCGTCTTCGCGACCTCGTACAAGGCGGCGATGTTCGAGCCGGTGTTCGGCGACGGGGCGGAGCTGGGGCTCTCGCTGGAGTACATGACGGAGGAGACGCCGCTCGGCACCGGCGGCGCCATCCGCAACGCCGCGCAGGCGCTCGGGTCGGGGCCGTCCGACCCGGTCCTGGTGCTCAACGGCGACGTCCTGTCGGGTCACGACATCGGCGAGCAGGTGCGCCTCCACCTGGCGCGCCGGGCCGCTGTAACGCTCCATTTGACCGAGGTGGAGGATCCGGCCAGGTTCGGCTGCGTGCCCACCGACGACGACGGGCGGGTGACCGCGTTCCTGGAGAAGACGCCCAACCCGGTGACCAACCGGATCAACGCCGGCTGCTACGTGTTCACCCGGTCGGTCATCGATCAGATCCCGCGTGACGAGGTCGTGTCGGTGGAGCGCGAGACGTTCCCCGGGCTGATCGAGTCGGGACAGCCGGTGCTGGGGTACGCGACCCGCACCTACTGGCTGGACGTCGGCACCCCGGCGGCCTTCGTGCAGGGCTCGCGCGACCTGGTGCTCGGCCGGCTGGAGTCGCCGGCGCTCCCGGGCCCCACCGGCGAGTTCCTGGCGCTGCCCGGCTCGTCGGTCTCGCCGGAGGCCAAGGTGCGCGACGGCACGTCCGTGTGCGCGGGCGCGACGGTCGACGCGGGCGCGACGGTGTCCGGGTCCGTGCTGTGCGAGGGCGCGGTGGTCGAGGGCGGCGCGGTCGTCACCGACTCGGTCCTGGGCCGGGGCGCGCGGGTGCGGACGGGCGCGGTGGTGAGCGACGCGGTGCTCGGCGACGGCGCGGTCGTGGGGCCGGGCAACGAGCTGCGGGCCGGGGTGCGCGTCTGGCCGGGCGTGGAACTGCCGGAGCGCTCCATCCGCTACTCCAGCGACGCCTGACCCCACGGGACCCGTCCGCCGTTCCGTCAGGTGGCCGGGTGGCGGCAGACTGGAAGGGTGGAGGAG